>CAYUJV010000012.1:9547-40903 GCA_964445085.1 uncultured Burkholderiales bacterium | reverse complement strand
TTGGTGCAGTTCGATTTCATCAGGATGGGTCGTGGCTACTCTCGCGACAGTCTAGTATGAAAAGACTGGTCGCCACAACTCGCCCCCCGCGGCGAGCGAAGCCTGTGGTCGCCTACGGTGCGCGGCGCCGCCGCTAATCCCGGCGAAGAATCTCCCCCAGCGCCTGCACGCACAGCCGCACGTTCTGCTCGCGGCTGGCGTAGCCCATGAGGCCGATGCGCCAGATCTTGCCGGCCAGGTCGCCGAGGCCGGCGCCGATTTCCAGGTTGTACTCGTTGAGCAGGCGGCGGCGCCCTGGGCCTGCATTTCTATACGGTGAACCAGGCCGACGCAAACTCGACCATCTGGCAGCGGCTCGGGCTGCAACGTTAGGGAAGCTCTGCAAAAGTACTGCGCAGCCCGTCTGCCCGCCTGCGATGCTCGCTGTACTTCCTTGTACAGGTGCGCTTCTCGGCGGCCAGCCGGGCTTGCTCGCGACCTTTTGCAGGGCTTCCTTAGTTATTTGATGCGCCGCACGCTCACCAGCGTGGCGCGCGCCGTTTCCGCCAGCAGGGCGGCGAAATCCGCGTGGACTTTCTGCTCGGGCGCACGCACCGCGGCATACAACCGCCCCCACAATCCCCTGGCGCCGATGGGCAGCGCCGTCACATAGCCGCGATCCAGGTAAGGCTGCACCGCCCAGCGCGGCAGCGCGGCGATGCCTCTTCGCGAGGCGACCAGCTGCAGGATGGCCACAGTCAGTTCCGCCGTGCGCCGCGGCGGATTCACCCTCGCCGGTTTCAGTACCTGGCGCACCAGATCGAGCATGCGATCGGGAACCGGATAGGTGATCAGTGTCTCGCCGGCAAAATCCCGCGCCGTGAGATGGCGTTTGCCGGCCAAGGGATGCATCCGCGCGACCAGCGCCACCATTTCGTAGGCGAACAGCGGAAAGTAGGCGACGCCGGTACGGGCCTTGGCTTCGGACACGATAACCACTTCCGCGCGCCGTTCCCCCAGCAGCGCCAGCGGCTCTGCATGGAAGCCCGGCACCAAGTCCTGCTCGACTTCGGGATGCCGCTCGCGATAGGCGTCCATAGCCGGCATCAGCCAGTCATAACAGGTATGGCATTCCACCGCGATGCGCAGCTCGCGTGGCGCGGTGGGAGTTTTCATGTGCGCCAGCTGGCGCCGGGTTTCCTCTATCGCGGGCAGGACATGCCGCGCCAGGGTCAACAGCCGTTCACCAGCGGGCGTCAGCCGCAGCGGCCTTGGGCCGCGCACGAACAGGGGCAGATCCAGAACGGCTTCCAGGGCCGCGATCTGATGCGACAACGCCGATTGGGTCAAATGCAGGCGCGCGGCGGCAGCGGTCACGCTGCCGGTTTCTGCTAGGGCGGAGATGGCTTTCAGATGGCGCAGCTCGACCATGTGCATTGTTCATATAAACATGAAAATAATGCGTTTGAATCATACACCAGGTGGCGCCATCATGGCCGAACCAATTGCAGGAGAACGATATGATCCGCACGCACATCCTGGGATACCCGCGGATGGGAGCCCGCCGTGAACTCAAATTCGCCCTAGAACAACACTGGCGCGGCGAGTTACCAGCCACCGAGCTGGAAGCGGTGGGCAGGACGCTGCGCGCCCGGCACTGGGCCGAACAGCGGGACGCAGGACTGGACTTCGTCACCGTTGGCGATTTCGCCTTCTACGATCACGTTGCCAATCACATTCAACTCCTCGGCTGCGAACCGGCGCGCTTTCACTTCGCCGCCGGGACGCCGGAGCTGGCGCGCCACTTTGCCATGGCGCGCGGCACGAGGGACGCGCCGTCAGCCTGCGGCTGCACCCACCCTGTCGCAGCCGCGCTGGAAATGACCAAGTGGTTCGATACCAACTATCACTACCTGGTGCCCGAATTCCTGCCCGACACGGAATTCAGCCTCGCCTCGCAGCGCCTGTTCGCTGAAGTTGCCGAAGCGCGGGCCCTTGGTCATCCGGTGAAGGCGGTATTGATCGGGCCGCTCACCTTTCTCTGGCTGGGCAAGGAAAAATCCTCCGCGTTCAGCCGACTGTATCTGCTAGACAGACTGGTGCCGATATACGGGGCCGTTCTCGCGCGGTTGAAGGCCCTGGGAGTGGAGTGGGCGCAGATGGATGAGCCAATTCTCGGCCTGGATATCCCGCCGGCGTGGAAGAACGCCTTCGAACGCGCCTACTCGCGCCTGGCGGCGTGCGGTGTGCGGCTCCTCCTCGCGACGTATTTCTCTCCGCTGCGCGACAACCTGCGCATGGCATGCCAGCTGCCGGTGGCCGGCCTGCACGTGGACGCGGTGCGCGGCGCGGAAGACTTGCCCGGGGTACTGGATTGGCTACCCGCACACAAGCTCCTGTCCGTAGGCATCGTCGATGGGCGCAACGTCTGGCGCACCGACCTGGACGCGGCCCTGACGCGCCTGCGTTCCATCGCCGCCAAGCGGGAGACGCTGTGGATCGCGCCATCCTGCTCGCTGCTGCACGTGCCGGTGGGCTTGGAGGAGGAAACGGAGCTGGACGGCGAGCTTAAGTCCTGGCTGGCCTTTGCCCGGGAAAAGCTCGGCGAGCTGCAGGACCTGAAGAACGCCTTGAACGGCGTGCCCACGGACTGGCAGGCGCAACGCAGGGCAGTGGCGAGCCGGCGCACTAGCCCGCGGGTGCACCGGCCAGCAGTGGCGGCGCGGTTGGCGGCATTGGCGCCCGAGGCCGACCGCCGCGCCTCGCCCTTTCCGATACGCCAAAGGGCGCAGCGCAGCCGTTTCACGCTGCCGGATTTTCCCACCACCACCATCGGCTCCTTCCCGCAGACGCCGGCGATTCGTGCTGCGCGGGCCGCCTGGCGCCGCGGCGACTTGGACGAAGCAGCCTACCGCGAAGCCATGCGCGCGGAGATCGCGCACGCAGTGGCGGTCCAGGAAAAACTCGGCCTGGACGTGCTGGTGCACGGCGAAGCCGAACGCAACGACATGGTGGAATATTTCGGCGAACAGATGGATGGCTTCGCCTTCACCAGCAATGGCTGGGTCCAGTCCTACGGCTCACGCTGCGTGAAGCCACCCATCCTGTTTGGCGACGTAGCGCGGCCAGCGCCCATGACCGTCGAATGGACACGCTACGCGCAAAGCCTCACCACCAGGCCGATGAAGGGCATGCTGACCGGCCCCATCACGATTCTGCAATGGTCCTTTGTGCGCGACGACCAGCCGCGGGAGCATACCGCCCTGCAGATCGCCCTTGCCATCCGCGACGAAGTGCAGGACCTGGAACGCGCCGGCATCGGGCTCATCCAGATCGACGAGCCGGCTCTGCGCGAAGGGCTGCCCTTGCGCCATGCCGGGCGTGCTGCCTATCTGGACTGGGCCACACGCGCCTTTCGCCTCGCGGCAGCCGGGGTGCGTGACGACACCCAGATCCATACCCACATGTGCTATTCAGAGTTCAACGACATCCTGCCGGCCATCGCCGCCCTGGACGCGGACGTAATCACCATCGAGACCAGCCGCTCGGACATGGACCTGCTGCGCGGCTTCGGCGCCTTCCGCTATCCGAACGAAATCGGCCCCGGCGTGTACGACATCCACTCGCCGCGCGTACCAACAGTGGAGGAAATGACGCGCCTGCTGGCAAAAGCGGCCGAGGTCATTCCGGCCGCGAGTCTGTGGGTCAATCCGGATTGCGGGCTGAAGACGCGTGCCTGGCCGGAAACGGAAGCGGCGCTCGCCAACATGGTGGAAGCGGCGCGCCGCATGCGAACTACCCTTGGCGGCCGATGATCTCCCCCAGCGCCTGCACGCACAGCCGCACGTTCTGCTCGCGGCTGGCGTAGCCCATGAGGCCGATGCGCCAGATCTTGCCAGCCCGGTCGCCAAGGCCGGCGCCGATTTCCAGGTTGTATTCGTTGAGGAGGCGCCGGCGCACCTCGGCCTCGTCCACGCCGGCAGGCACCTTGACCGCATTGAGCTGGGGCAGGCGATACGGCTCGGCCACCAGAAACTCCAGGCCGAGTTTTTCCAGCCCGGCCTTCAGTTTGAGATGGTTGTCGTAGTGGCGCTGCCAGGCATTCTCGATGCCCTCTTCCTGCAAAATCACCAGCGACTCGTGCAGGCCGTACAGCGCGTTGATGGGCGCGGTGTGGTGGTAGGTGCGCTTGGCGGCGGTCCAGTAGCCGAGCACCAGGGAAAGATCCATGAACCAGCTCTGACCGATGGCCTTGCGCTTCTGCACCGACTCCACCGCGCGCGGACTGAAGGTGACGGGCGACAGGCCCGGCGTGCAGGACAGGCATTTCTGGCTGCCGGAGTAGACCGCATCCAGTTCCCACTCGTCTACCTTCAGGGGGGAACCAGCGAGAGAGGTGACCGCATCGACGATGGTGAGCGCGCCGTGCTTGTGCGCCAGCGCCGCCAGGGTTTTGGCATCGGACTGCACGCCGGTGGACGTTTCCGCGTGCACGAAGGCGACCACCTTCACGCCCGGATGGGCCTTGAGCGCATCCTCCACCTTGTTCGGATCGACCGGCTCGCCCCAGGCGTCCTTGATGACGATGGGCTCGCCATGGCAGCGCTTCACGTTCTCCACCATGCGGTTGCCGAACACGCCGTTGACGCAGACGACGACCTTGTCGCCCGGCTCCACCAGGTTGACGAAGCAACTCTCCATGCCCACGGAGCCCGGGCCGGACACGGGGAAGGTCAGCTCGTTGTCGGTCTGGAACGCATAGCGCAAAAGGATCTTCAGCTCTTCCATCATCTCGACGAAGGCCGGGTCGAGGTGGCCGATGGTCGGGCGGCCCAGGGCTTCCAGCACGCGCGGATGCACGTCGGAGGGGCCCGGGCCCATGAGGGTGCGCACCGGCGGCTGGAAGGAAGTGATGCGGCGTTGGCTTTCAGGTTTCATCGTTTCTTCTTTCTATTGACCGCATGGCGGCAGCAGCCGTAGCGAGCGGCGCGAGGTCGAACCGAGAAGCGCAACCGTACAAGCTCGTACGGTGAGCATCGCAGGTTCGGGATCGCGTCGCGCAGTAGGCTGATATCGTCATGCCTAATCGAGTACGAGCGGATCGGTCTTGTGGTGCACCGGCATCTTGCGCTTCCCCTCCACCATCACGCCCAGCAGGGGCCGCATGGCCGTGAGCAGATTGGGGAACAGCTTGGGATTGTCGTGCTCCAGCTGCGCCAGCACGGTCTTCATGTGCATGCGCTCGGTGGGCATGCCGAAGCAGGCCGGGCAGTTCTCCTGGATCACCGGCAGCGGCGCGGATTTGGCGAAGCTCGCCGTCTGCCGCTCGCGCGCGTAGATCAGCGGGCGGATGATACGCAGGTCGCCGGCATCATTGACGTAGTGGGCCTGCATCGTGCGCAGCTTGCCGCCGAAGAAGGCGGACATGAGGAAGGTTTCCGCGGCATCGTCGAGATGCTGGGCCAGCGCCAGCACGTTGTAGCCCTCGCGCCGCGCGCAGCCGTAGAGCATGCCGCGCCGCATTCTGGAACAAAACGCGCAGAAGGAATCGCCATCCATGGATTTCTTCGCCTGCTCCACGACCGGGAAGCTTTCGTAGAAATAGGGGATGCCGAACTGCGGAACATAGTCCTTGAGCGGGCTCGGGTCGAAGTCGTCCGACTGCGGGTCGATGGTGCAGGCGGCGAGGTCGAACTTGATCGGCGCCTTCTTCTGCAGGTCGAGCAGGATGTGCAGCAGGGACAGGCTATCCTTGCCGCCGGACAGGCCGAGCAGCACGCGGTCGCCGTCGCGGATCATGCCGTAGTCGCCGATGGCGCGGCCGGCGGCGGAGAGCAGGGACTTGGGCGGCTTGACGGGTTCGACCATGATGCTGGTTATTTCACCACAGAGGCACAGAGGCACAGAGAAAACCGAAATCCCTTTCAGTTCGAAACTCATCGCTGCCCGCCGTGCCCTCGCCACAAAGAACCAATGCTTTTTCTCTGTGCCTCTGTGCCTCTGTGGTGCAAACAGTAGTGTTCATAGACTCGCGCTCCGCCCACCATCCACTGCGATCATCTGGCCCGTGGTGTAGGTGGCGTCAAAGATCAGGAATTTCACCGCCCGCGCGATGTCCTCCGGCCTGCCCTCGCGCTTGAGCAGGGTATGGGCCACAATGCGGCGGCGCTCGGCGTCGTCGAAGGTGGGATCGTCCTCCGGCCACATGATCGGGCCCGGCCCGATGGCGTTCACCCGCACGTTGGGCCCCAGTTCGTGGGCCAGCGACCGGGTCATGGCCACCAGCCCAGCCTTGGCGATGCTGTACACGACGTAGGCCTTCATCGGCCGCTCGGCATGGATGTCGGCGATGTTGACGATGCAGCCGCGGGCGTGGCGCAGCACGTCGGCCGCGGCCTGGGACAGGAACAGCGGCGCCTTGAGGTTGGTGCCGATGAGGTCGGTCCAGTTCTCTTCCGTGATGCCGCCCACTTCGGTGGGATAGAAACTGGAAGCATTGTTGATCAGCACGTCCAGCCGGCCGAACCGGCCCAGCGTCTCGGCGACGAGGCGCGGCAAACCGGCGATGTCGAGCAGGTCCGCCTGCACCAGGGCCACCGAGTCGGCACGTTCGGCATTCAGTTCCTCGGCCAGGGCCTGGGCTTCGCCGCGCGAGGAGCGGTAATGGATCATCAGCTGCGCGCCGCAGGCGTGGAGCAGGCGGCAGGTCGCCGCGCCCACGCGCTTGGCGCCGCCGGTGATGAGTACGACTTTCTGCTGTGTTGGCATGAACGGTGGAGCCTGAAGGACTGGCGCGCCGCGCCCTTGCCCGCGCTGCGACGCACCCCTCTCCCTTGGGAAAATGGCTGGGGACGCGTCGCGCTGCGGGGAAAGCCCGGGCAGGCCGCTTGCTATAATGGCCCGCCGGAAAAACGGCGCAAAACCAGAAATCTACCACAGCCCCCATGCCCGCTCTACCCACCCCCGAGCCCGATGCGGCCGCCCACAGCGCCCGGGTCGTTGCGCATCTTCGCGCGGCCATCGCGGGCGCCGGCGGCTGGTTGAGTTTCGCGCGCTACATGGAGCTGGCGCTGTACGCACCGGGGCTGGGCTATTACGCGGCCGGCGCCACCAAGTTCGGCACAGGCGGCGACTTCACCACCGCGCCCGAGCTGTCGCAGCTGTTCGGGCGCAGCCTCGCGCGCCAGGTCGGACAGGTGCTGGGCGAGACCGGCGGCGACGTGCTGGAGTTCGGCGCCGGCAGCGGGAAACTGGCCGCGGACCTGCTATTGGAGCTGGAGCGGCTGGGCACGCTGCCCGGGCGTTATCTGATCCTGGAGCTGTCCGGCGACCTGAAGGCGCGCCAGTTCGACACGCTCGCGGCGCGCGCGCCGCACCTGGCGGAACGCGTGCGCTGGCTGCAGGAACTGCCCCCGCGTTTCTCCGGCGTGATGCTGGGCAATGAGCTACTCGACGCGATGCCGGTCCACATCGTCGTGCGCCGCGCGGGCGCGCTGCTGGAGCGCGGCGTGGTCGCCACGGAAAGCGGCTTCGCCTGGAGCGAGCGGCCGTGCGAATCCGCCGCACTGATCGAGCGGGCCGACCAGCTGGCCCTGCCCGACGGCTACCTGACCGAGATCAACCTCGCCGCTCCCGCCTTCGTCGCCAGCCTGGCCGAAGGGCTGGAACGGGGCATGGTTTTGCTCATCGACTACGGCTTCGGCAGGAGCGAGTACTACCACCCGCAGCGCGCCGGGGGCACGCTGATGTGCCACTACCGCCACCACGCCCACGACGATCCATTTCTGTGGCCGGGCCTGCAGGACATCACCGCCCACGTGGATTTCAGCGCCATCGCCGAAGCCGGCACCCATGCCGGTCTCGAGCTGCTCGGCTACGCCACCCAGGCGAATTTCCTGATCAACTGCGGCATCACCGCGCTGCTGGGCGAGGTGTCGCCCGCCGACGCCACGGCCTATCTGCCCCTCGCCAACCAGGCGCAGCGCCTGCTCTCGCCGGCCGAGATGGGGGAGTTGTTCAAGGCCATCGCGCTGGGCAAAGGCGTCGAGATTCCGCTGATCGGCTTTGCCCGCGGCGACCAGCGCCACCGGCTGTAGCGCCCCGCCCGTCGCGGGCGGCGGGCGCAGTCGGCACCTTCACACCTTCAGCTCAGCGAGCATGCCCGCCAGGTCGTCGGCGTGCTCCTCCTCCATGGCCAGGATGCCCTCCAGCATGCGCCGGGTGGTGACATCCTTGTCGCCGATGTACTGGATCATCTCGCCGTAGCTGTCGATGGCGATGCGCTCGGCCACCAGGTCTTCCTTGATCATGTCGATCAGGTCCTTGCCTTCCACGTACTCGGCGTGGCTGCGCATGGCGAGGCCGTCCGGGTTGAAATTGGGCTCGCCCTTGAGCTGCACGATGCGCGCGGCGATCTGGTCGGCATGCTGCTGTTCCTCGTTGGCGTGCACCAGGAATTCCGCCGCCACCGCATCGGCGTTGATTCCGCTGGCCATGAAGTGATGGCGCTTGTAGCGCAGGATGCACACCAGCTCCGTGGCCAGCGCCTCGTTCAGCAGCTTGACGATGGTGGCGCGGTCGGCACGGTAGCCGGCGGTCACGGCGCCGTCCTCGATGTGCTTGCGCGCGCGGGCGCGCAGGGTCTTGATGTCGGTGAGGAAGGGCTGGTCAACCTTCTTCTTGCCTGCCTTGCCTGGCGCTTTGGCCATGTCGTTCTCCTTTCCTTGGGGTTTGGGGAAAAATGCCTTCAGCCGAGGGTGGTGTCCAACAGCATCATCACCGCGAAGCCGGCCATGAGGCCGAGGGTGGCCGGGGTCTGGTGTCCGTTGCGGTGGGTCTCGGGAATGACCTCGTGGGACACCACGAAGATCATCGCCCCCGCCGCCAGTCCCAGACCGATGGGATAGGCCAGCGCCAGCCCGCTCGCCAGTCCGACGCCGAGCAGCGCGCCGAGGGGTTCCATCAGGCCGCTGGCGGCTGCCACGCCCACCGCGCGCAGGGGCGGGAGGCCCGCGGCCTTGAGCGCCATGGCCACGGCCAGCCCCTCCGGTATGTCCTGCATGGCGATCGCCGTGGTGAGCGGCAGGCCCACGGTCAGGTCGCCGCGGGCGAAGGAGACGCCGATGGCCATGCCCTCCGGCAGGTTGTGCAGGATGATGGCGAACACGAACAGCCACACCCGGCTCACCCGCTCGCTGCCCGCGCCGTGCACGCCGAGGTGCGCATGCTCGTGGGGCATGAAATCGTCCAGCCCGAGCATGAGCAGTACCCCCAGCGCCAGCCCGATCACCACCACCAGCCCGCCCAGGCCGCCGCTGCCGGTGAGCTGCGCGCCCGCAGCCAGGCCCGGCAGGAGCAGCGAGAACGAGCTCGCGGCGAGCATCATGCCCGCGGCCAGCCCGAGCATGGTGTCCTCGGTGCGGTTCGAGATTTTGCGCAGGAACAGCGCCGGCAGTGCGCCGACGGCGGTGGCGGCGAAGCCGGCCGCGCCGCCCAGGAGGCCCAGGCGCAGCGCCGCATCCGCCTCGCCGCTGACGACGCGCCAGACGCTGGCGACCAGCAGCAGGAGCATCGCCGCCATGGCCAGGGCCAGGCCAAGACTGGCATAAGGGTGCGCCTGCGCCTGTGCGGCCCAGGTCGCACGCCAGCTCGCGGGTTGCCGGTGTCCTGCGAGTTCCATGTCCCTGCCCTTTGTCTTCTTCCAGTCTAGCCGACGCCCAGCGGATTTGCTCCGCCGCTGCCGGCGGCCTTCTCCGCCGCCATGTCCCGCCGCCAGGCCTTAACCGTGCTGTACAAACTCAAAACCATGATCGCGCTCCTTTGTCCGTGCGCGGCAAAACGGCGCCGCGCTTGCTTCCGTTTCGACATCCCGGCCATTGCCCGTTGGATGTCTTGCGATCATTAGATGCCTTTGCTGTGGATTTTTGAAGTGAAAATAATAGAAATAATCGATTGATATCATCAATGGCATTGGACAGGCTGCCAGAAGCGGTGCGGGTAATCGCGCGCGGCGTCTGCTACCGGCAGCGGCGCCATGCCGCGTGTGGCGAAAAAGCCCACGGCCTCGCTCTGGGCCTTGACCAGCAGGCCGTCGAAGCCCTGCTCGCGCGCAGTGTCCAGCGCCGCTTCCAGCAGCCGGCTGCCGATGCCGCGGCGGGCGTGCGCCGGATCGACGTAGAGGCCATGCAGCAGCAGGCCGCGCATGCCATCGGGGACATCGCGCGCAGTGGCCGGCTCCCAGGCGGCGACGCCGACAATGGCCTGCCCAGCATCCTCCGCCAGCACGATATGCAGATGCTCCAGATCGTGCGCCTGGTAGCGGTAGGTGGCGAGGCTGAGGCGCTTCACCCGCTCCGGCAGGTTCCAGGTCATCACCGCGCGCTCGATGACGGCGTTGAGCGGCGCGAGGTCGGCCTCCTCCGCCCGGCGCAGGCGCACGGCCGCCAGCGGCGGCTGCATGAACACCGCGCGGCGCATCAGGCGATCTCCAGCGCGACGCCTTCGAGGCCGGCGCCGAGCAGGGCGACAGCCATCACCAATTGGTCTGCAAGATTCCGAATCATGATTCGCTCTCCATTCACTGGCCCGCCCCGGGGCGGGGCGGGCACGGGTCGTCACTTCGCGAGATCGAAGCGGTCGAGGTTCATCACCTTGTCCCACGCGGCGACGAAGTCGCGCACGAACTTCTCCTGGCCGTCGGCGGCGGCATAGACCTCCGCCAGGGCGCGTAGCTCCGAGTTCGAGCCGAACACGAGATCGACCCGGGTCGCGGTCCATTTGACCTGGCCGGTCTTGCGGTCGCGGCCTTCGAACACGTGCTGCTGCGCATCCGCCGGCTTCCACTCCGTGCCCATGTCGAGCAGGTTGACGAAGAAGTCGTTGCTGAGCACGCCGGGACGCGCGGTGAACACGCCGTGCCGGCTGCCGCCGTGGTTCGCCCCGAGGGCGCGCATGCCGCCCACCAGCACCGTCATCTCCGGCGGCGTGAGGGTGAGCAGCTGGGCGCGGTCGACCAACAAGTGCTCCGCCGGCACCGGGGAGGCGGCCTTGAGGTAGTTGCGGAAGCCGTCGGCGAAGGGCTCGAGCACGGCGAAGGACTCGGCGTCGGTCTGCTCAGGCAGGGCGTCCATGCGGCCCGGTGCGAAGGGCACCGTCACGCTGACGCCGGCGGCCTTCGCGGCCTGCTCCACGGCGGCGCAGCCGGCGAGCACGATGAGGTCGGCCAGCGACACCTTCTTGCCGCCTTTGGCCCCGCCGTTGAACCCGCGCCGGATCTCCTCCAGCACGCCTAGCACGCGGCCGAGCTGCGCTGGCTCATTCACCTCCCAGTCCTTTTGCGGTGCGAGGTGCATGCGCGCGCCGTTGGCGCCGTCGCGCTTGTCCGAGCCGCGGAAGGTGGCAGCCGAGGACCAGGCGACATACGCCAGGTCGCGCAGCGGGATGCCGCTTTCCAGCACCGTCGCCTTCAGCGCCGCGATGTCCGCCGCGTCGATCAGGGGATGGTCGGCGGCCGGAATCGAGTCCTGCCAGATCAGCTGCTCGGCCGGCACTTCCGGGCCGAGGTAGCGCGCGCGCGGCCCCATGTCGCGGTGGGTGAGCTTGAACCAGGCACGGGCGAAGGCATCCGCGAACGCGTCCGGGTCCTGCATGAAACGGCGCGAGATTTTCTCGTAAGCCGGATCGAAGCGCAGCGACAGGTCGGTGGTAAGCATGGTCGGCCGGTGTTTCCTGCCCGGATCGAAGGCATCCGGGATGATCTCCGGCGCGTCCTTCGCCACCCACTGGTAGGCCCCGGCCGGGCTCTTGGTGAGCTCCCATTCGTACTTGAACAGGTTCTCGAAGAAGTTGTTGCTCCACTTGGTGGGCGAGGCGGTCCAGGTGACCTCGGGGCCGCCGGTGATGGCATCCGGGCCCTTGCCGCTCTTGTAGCTGGAAATCCAGCCCAGGCCCTGGGCTTCGATCGGCGCGGCCTCGGGCTCGGGCCCGACGTGGGAGGCGGGACCGGCGCCGTGGGTCTTGCCGAAGCTATGGCCGCCGGCGATGAGCGCCACGGTTTCCTCGTCGTTCATGGCCATGCGGTGGAAGGTCTCGCGGATGTCGCGCGCCGCCGCCACCGGGTCGGGGTTGCCGTTGGGGCCTTCCGGATTGACGTAGATCAGGCCCATCTGCACCGCGGCCAGGGGGTTTTCCAGGTCGCGGCTGCCGGAGTAGCGGCGGTCCTCCAGCCACTTGCCTTCCGGCCCCCAGTACACCGACTCGTCCGGCTCCCAGGCGTCCACGCGGCCGCCGCCGAAGCCGAAAGTCTTGAAGCCCATGGACTCGAGCGCGACATTGCCGGCGAGGATCATGAGATCGGCCCAGGAAATCTTTTTCCCGTATTTCTGCTTCACGGGCCAGAGCAGGCGCCGCGCCTTGTCCAAATTGGCGTTGTCGGGCCAGCTGTTGACGGGGGCGAAGCGCTGCTGGCCGGTGCCGGCGCCGCCGCGGCCGTCGCTGATGCGGTAGGTGCCGGCCGAATGCCAGGCCATGCGGATGAACAGCGGCCCGTAGTGGCCGAAGTCCGCCGGCCACCAGTCCTGGGACTCGCCCATGAGGCGGCGCAGGTCATCCTTGACCGCGGCGAGATCCAGGCTCTGGAACGCCTTGCGATAGTCGAAGTCCCCGCCCATGGGGTCGGATTTGGGCGAATTGGCGCGGAGGATTTTCAGGTTCAGGCGGTTCGGCCACCAATCCTCGATGGACTTGACCTCGCCGGCGGTGTGGTGAAACGGACATTTGCTCTCGGACATCGCTCGTCTCCTTGCGTTGGTTGCCCCCGGAGCCATGCGCCCGGGGGATGACCGCACTATAGGAAACTTGCTTTTTCGCGTGAAATTGATTATCTAGTGACTTTTCATTGATGGCATCAATCGCCCTATGACCCTGCAGGAACTGCGCTACATCGTCGCCCTGGCCGACACCGGCCACTTCGGCCAGGCGGCCGAGGCCTGCCACGTGACCCAGTCCACCCTGTCGACCCAGCTCAAGAAGCTGGAGGACTATCTCGGCCTGACCCTGTTCGACCGCAGCCTGAAGCGCGTGACGCCCACGCCCACCGGGCGCGCCATCATCGCCAGTGCCCGCATCATCGTCGATGAGGCGGAGCGCATCCGCACCCTGGCCCGCCAGTCGGGCGAGGACATCATGGCCTGCACCCTCAGCCTGGGCGTGATCCCCACGGTGGGCCCCTACTACCTGCCCCACGCGCTGCTCACCGTGCACAAGGCCTTTCCGCAGCTGAAATTGACGCTGCGCGAAGAAATCACGCCGAGCCTGCTCGCCAGCCTGCGCGAAGGCCGCTTCGACGCGGCACTGCTGGCGCTGCCCATCGACGAGGAGAACCTGGAAGTGTTTCCGCTGTTCCGCGAGCCCTTCGTGGTGGCGCTGCCCGCCGGCCACCCGCTGGTGGCGAAGGAGCAGCTGAAGGTGAAGGACCTGGACGGCGAAAACCTGCTGCTGCTGGAGGAAGGCCACTGCCTGCGCGACCAGGCGCTGGAGGTGTGCGGCGCGAACGCCGGCCGGACCGACGAAGTGCGCGCCACCAGCCTGGAGATGCTGCGCCAGATGGTGGGCATGGACCTCGGCCTCACGCTGCTGCCCCAGCTCGCGGCGGAGAACGCGCCGCGCGGGGAAAAGCGCCTGCTCGCGCTGCGCCCCTTCGCCCCGCCGGTGCCCACGCGCACGGTGGGCCTGGTATGGCGCCGGCGCAGCCCGCGCGCCGAGACCCTGCTGCGGCTGGCGCAGAAGCTGGTTTCCGAACTGCCGGCGGGGGTGCTGCCCGCCGCAGCGGCACGCAAGTGCACAGGCAAAGGGTGAGCGCCTTCCTCTCTCACCACGGAGTACGCGGAGGACACAGAGTAATTTCCTGGTTTTCCTCCGTGTCCTCCGCGTACTCCGTGGTTCAAGGTTCCTCATAAGGTTCCTCATGAAGCCAGAACAACACAAGGCCCGCCTCGCCCGCATCCCGGCCATCGCCTACCCCGAAGAGCTGCCCATCGCCGCCAAGCGCGAGGAGATCGCGCGCGCCATACGCGACCATCAGGTGGTGGTGATCGCGGGCGAGACCGGCTCGGGCAAGACCACGCAGCTGCCCAAGATCTGCCTTGATCTCAAGCGTGGCATCCATGGCATGATCGGCTGCACCCAGCCGCGGCGCATCGCGGCGCGCTCGGTGGCGGGGCGCATTACTTACGAATTGAAATCCTCCCTCGGCGACCTGGTCGGCTACAAGGTGCGCTTCCACGACAAGGGCAGCCCGGACAACCTGATCAAAGTCATGACCGACGGCATCCTGCTCGCGGAAACCCAGGGCGATCCGCTGCTCAGGCAATACGACACGATCATCATCGACGAGGCCCACGAGCGCAGCCTCAACATCGATTTCCTGCTGGGCTATCTGAAGCAGCTCCTGCCGCAGCGGCCGGACCTGAAGCTGGTCATCACCTCGGCCACCATCAACACCGAGCTGTTCTCCAAGCACTTCGACGGCGCGCCGGTGATCGAGGTCTCCGGCCGGCTGTATCCGGTGGAGATCCGCTATCGTCCGGTGAAGTCCGAGGACGAGGACGACCAGGAGCGCGATCTGGAGCAGGCCATCGTCGATGCGGTGGACGAGGTGACCCGCCTGTCCCGGGACGGGGACGTGCTGATCTTCCTGCCGGGCGAGCGCGAGATCCGCGACACGGCGGAGCTGCTGCGCAAACACCATCCGCCCGGCGTGGAAATCCTGCCCCTGTTCGCCCGCCAGTCGGCCCAGGAACAGGAACGGGTGTTCCAGCCCGGCGGCGCGCGCCGGGTGATCCTCGCCACCAACGTCGCGGAGACCTCCCTCACCGTGCCCGGCATCCGCTACGTGATCGACCCGGGCTACGCGCGCATCAAGCGCTATTCCTACCGCAACAAGGTCGATCAGCTGCTGATCGAGCCCATCTCCCAGGCCTCTGCCAACCAGCGCGCCGGACGCTGCGGCCGCGTGTCCGCCGGCGTGTGCGTGCGGCTGTACAGCGAGGACGACTTCAAGCTGCGCCCGCGCTTCAATGACCCGGAGATCCTGCGCACCTCCTTGGCCGGCACCATCCTGCGCATGGAAGCGTTGAAACTCGGCGACGTGGAAGCCTTCCCCTTCATCGAACCCCCCACTGCGCGCATGATCGCCGACGGCTACGGCCTGCTGCAGGAACTGGGCGCGGTGGACGACAACCGGCGCCTGACCAGAATCGGCGCCGAGCTGGCCAAGCTGCCGGTGGACCCGAAGATCGCGCGCATGCTGCTCGCCGCCCACCGCGAGCAGTGCCTGACGGAGATGCTGATCATCGCCTCGGCCCTGTCGGTGCAGGACCCGCGCATTCGCCCCATGGGGCAGGAAGGATCGGCCGACGACAAGCACCGCCACTTCAGCGACGAGCGCTCGGATTTCATGGGCTTCCTCAAGATCTGGCAATTCTTCGAAGAAGCACGCGCCCACAAGAAATCCAACCGCAAGCTGATCGAGCAGTGCCACGAGCATTTCCTGTCCTACCTCCGATTAAGAGAGTGGCACGACCTGCACAGCCAGCTGCAATCCCAGGTGAGCGAGATGAACCTGCGCCTGAACCAGGCACCGGGCACCTTCGAGCAGATCCATCGCGCCCTGCTCGCCGGGCTGATCGGGAATATCGGCGTCAAGGCGGACGAGGGCCACTACCAGGGCGCGCGCGAAATCAAGTTCTTCATCCATCCGGCCTCGGTGCTGCACAAGAAGGGCGCGAAGTGGGTGATGGCAGCGGAGCTGACCGAGACCGGCAAGCTCTACGCGCGCTCGGTGGCCAAGATCGAGCCGGAGTGGGTGGAGAAGGTCGGCGCGCACCTGATCCGGCGCCACTACTTCGACCCGCACTGGGAGAAGAGCGCGGCGCAGGTGGCGGCCTTCGAGCGCACCACCCTGTACGGCCTGACCCTGAATCCGCGCCGGCGCGTGCACTACGGCAGCATCGATGCGAAAAAATCGCGCGAGATCTTCATCCGTGCCGCGCTGGTCGCGGGCGAGTACGAAAGCCGTGCGCCGTTCTTCGTTCACAACCGCAAGCTCTTGGACGAGATCCGCGAGCTGGAACACAAGTCGCGCCGGCAGGATGTGCTGGTGGACGAGGAGAAGATGTTCGCCTTCTTCGATGCCCGCATTCCCGCCGACATCGTCAACGGCCAGGCCTTCGAGAAATGGCGGCGCGAGGCGGAGCAGCAAAACCCGAAGCTGCTGTTCATGGCGCGCGACGACCTGATGCGCCACGGCGCGGAAGGGGTGACCGAGGAGCTGTTCCCGAAGACCATGGCGGTGGGCGAGGTGGCGTGCAGGCTCGCCTACCGCTTCGAGCCGGGACATCCGCTGGACGGCGTGACGCTGACCGTGCCGCTGCATCTGCTGAATCGCGTGGACGAAAATCGGTGCGACTGGCTGGTGCCGGGCATGATCCGCGACAAGGTGACGGCGCTGGTGAAGGGGCTGCCAAAGAAGATTCGCGCCGCCTGCGTGCCGGTGCCGGAGTTCGTAACGGGGTTCCTGAGCAATTCACCCTCTCCCCAACCCTCTCCCATCCAGGGAGAGGGAGGGGGAGAAGGGGGCCTGACCAGCACCCTCGCCGCCTACATCATGAAGAAAACGGGCCAGGCGGTCGCTGGCGACGACTGGCGCCTGGACGAGCTGCCGCCCCACCTGCGCATGAACTTCCGCGTCGTCGACGAGGCCGGCCACGAGCTCGCCGCCGGGCGTGACCTCGCCCGGCTCAAGCAGCAGCTCGGCCAGGCGGCGCAAATGACCTTCGCCCAGTCCACCGCCGGCGAGCACGAGCGCGAGGGCCTGACCCAGTGGAACTTCGGCGACCTGCCGGAGAAGATCGCCTTTTCCCGCGGCCGGCAGCAGCTCACCGGCTACCCGGCGCTGGTGGACGAGGGCAGCTCGGTGGCGATCCGCCTGCTGGACACGCGCGCGGCCGCGGACGCGGAAACCCGCAAGGGCGTGCGCCGCCTGCTGTGGCTGTCGCTCAGGGAGCAGATGAAGCAGCTGGAGAAGAATATCCCGGGCTTCAACCAGATCGCGATGCAGGCGCGCACCGTGATGACGCCGGACGAACTGCGCGACGACCTGCTCACCGCCATCGCCGACCGCGCCTTCATCGGCGACGACGCGCTGCCGCGCACCGAGAAGGAATTCGGCAAGCAGCGCGATCGCGCCAAGACGCGCCTGCCCGCGGTATCCCAGGGAGCCGCCCGGCTCGCCGCCGAGATTTTTGCCGAGTATCACGCGCTTGCCGCGCGCCTGGGCGGCAAGCTGCCCCATCCGCTGGTCACCGACATCCGCGCCCAGCTCGCGGGTTTGATCTACAAGGGCCTGTTCAGCGCCACGCCCTGGGAACATCTGCAGCACTACCCGCGCTATCTCAAGGCCATCGGCCAGCGCATCGACAAGTATCCAGGCAATGCGGAACGCGACGCGCGCCACGCCGCGGGGCTGCAGGAGTGGTGGCAGAAATATCAGGAGCGGCTGGAGAAGCAGCGCAAGGAAGGCAGCGTCGATCCGAGGCTGCTGGAATTCCGCTGGATGCTGGAGGAGATGCGGGTGTCGCTGTTCGCGCAGGGACTGCGCACGCCCTATCCCATCTCCTGGAAGCGGCTGGAGAAGGCCTGGGGCGAGATCGGCTCCCAGTGAAGGGTCAGGCCACCGGCTCCGGCACGTGGATGCCGTAGCCCTGGGCGTAGTCGATGCCGATGGCGCGCAGGCGCTCCAGGATTTCCGCGTTCTCCACGAACTCGGCGATGGTCTTGACGCCCATGCCCTGCGCCACGTAGGCGATGGATTCGACGATGCGCGAGTCGAGGGGGGAGCGGGTGATCTCCTTCACCAGCGCGCCATCGATCTTGATGAAATCCACCGGCAGCGCCTTCAGGTAGGAGAAGGAGGACATGCCGGCGCCGAAGTCGTCCAGGGCGAAGCGGAAGCCCATCTCCTTCATTTCCGCAATGAAGCTGGCCACCCGCTTCAGGTTGTGCACCGCGACGGTTTCGGTGATCTCGAAGCACACCGCGGCGGGCGCCACCTTGTGCGCCGCCACCTGCTCGCGCAGAAAGTCCGGGAAGCTGTCGTCGTTCAGGCTCACGCCGGACAGATTGATGGCGGTGAAGGTGTCGCACGGCCCCGCGCCGATGGCGCACTGCTGCACCATGGCGTCCCATTCCCGCGCGTGGCGCGCGAACACCGTGCGGATGACCCAGCGATCGATGGCCGCCATCAGGTTGTACTTCTCGGCCGAGGGAAGGAACTCGCCTGGGGCCACGGGTTTGCCGCCCGCGTCCACCATGCGCAACAGGATCTCGCGGTGCGCGCCCCCGCCGTGCGCGCCGATCGGCGCCACCGACTGGTAGTAGAGACAGAAGCGTTCCTCGTCCAGGGCCCGGGTGATGCGCGACACCCAGTCCATCTCCGCGCGCTTCTGCACGCATTCGCCGGCGCCGGAGTAGAGCTGCACGCGGTTGCGCCCGTTGTCCTTGGCCACGTAGCAGGCGGCATCCGCCAGACTGAGCACGGTCTTCGCGTCATGGGAGCCGGCGTCGATGGCGGCCACGCCGATGCTGCCCCGAATCTCGAACACGCGCTCCTCCCAGCTGAAGCGATGCTCGGAAAGCGCATGACGGACCGCCTCCGCCACCTTCATCGCGCTGGAGGCGCTGCAGTCGGCCAGCAGAATCGCGAACTCGTCGCCACCGAGGCGGCCGATGGTATCGGTGGCGCGCGCGTTGATCCGCAGCAGCGTCGCCACCTGGCGCAGCAGCTCGTCGCCGGCGGCATGGCCGCAGGTGTCGTTGATCACCTTGAACTGGTCCAGGTCCAGGCACAGCAGGGCATGCTGGCGCTGGTCCACGGCGGCGGCGCGGACCAGGTTGTCCAGGCGCCGCATGAATTCGCGCCGGTTCACTAGCCCCGTCAGCTCGTCATGCTGGGCGCGATGCTCCATGCGCAGCAGGGTGGTCTTGTGCTCGGTGACATCGCGCACCACGCCGACCACCAGGTCGCCATCTTCCACGTCCACCCGGTTCATGCTGATGTCGACCCAGCGCGGCTTGCCGCGGGGCGGATGGATGAAGCACTCGAAGCGCGTGGGCTTGCCCTGGAGCGCGGATTGGAAGCGGCTCTCGAATTCGGCGCGGGATGCCTCGCTGCCCAGGAATTCCGTGATCGCGATGCGGCGGTTGTGCGCGGTGAGGCTGGCCTCGCTCTCGCCCAGCCAGGATTCCAGCATGCGGTTCGCGACGTGGAATTTCAGCTCGTCGCACAGGACGAAAATCCCGTCGTGCGCGCTGTCGAGATAGGCGCGCATCAGGCTCAGGTAGAACGCGGCATCGTCCGCCGTCGGCGGGTTGTCGGCCTGTGCGCGCTTGATTGTTATGTTCGGCATCGTCCGGAGTTCCCCTGTCCGGCCCCCCTGGCCCGACGCGGGCGGGATGGTCCGGGTGCCGGTTTCGACCGCGCCTTGCGGCCGGCGAGGAAAAGCGGCAAATCAGGCTGCGCAGCGCAAAGGTCGCGGCGCAGGCCATCCGGTCAATTTACGGCAGCGATCAAGGAAACTTTAAGGAACCTCTGCAAAAGTACTGCCCAGCCCGTCTGGCCGCCTGCGATGCTCGCTGTACTCCCTTGTACAGGTGCGCTTCTCGGCGGCCAGCCGGGCTTGCTCGCGACCTTTTGCAGAGGTTCCTTAAGGACAAATCACCGAAATGGGATCCCGCAGGTGCAAGGTCCTGGGTTCGACTACAGCCCGATAGGCCAGGGCGGTCACCCCCGCCGCGAGGGCTTCGCGCAGGGTCTCGCCGTAGCGCGGATCGATTGCATCCGCCGGCCGTACCTCGTTCACGTCGCCGCGCTGGGCGCAGAAGAAGATGACTGCGCGCCGTCCCTGCTCCACCACGTGCATGAGTTCGCGCAGGTGCTTGCTCCCGCGTGCGCTCACCGCATCCGGAAACAGCGCAATGCCGGCGCTGACCGCCGCGGTGACGTTCTTCACCTCGACGTAGCAGTCGGGCAGGCCGTCGCCGCTCAGGAGCAGGTCGATGCGGCTGTTCTCGCGCCCGAACCTCACCTCGCGCCGAATATGGGTGTAGCCCGCCAGCTCCCGCACCACGCCGCCGGCGATCGCCTCCGCCACCAGCGCGTTGCTGCGCCCGGTGTGGATGCCCACCAGCACGCCGGGGCGCGGCGCCACCAGTTCCCAGGTCTAGCGCAACTTGCGTCCGGGTTTGTCCGCGGGCGAGAGCCACACGCGGGAACCGGGCTCCTGGCAGCCGAGCATGGACCCGGTGTTGGGACAATGGGCGGTGACGAGTTCGCCGCTGTCCAGCCGGACGTCGGCGAAGAAGCGCTTGTAGCGCGCGATGAGGGTGCCGGGGAGCAGCGGCGACTCGAACTGCAAGCTTGGCCTCGAAAAAGAAAAAGGGCTGCCTGCGCAGCCCTTCGCGTGACCTGTACGGCGCCTATTTTTTCTGCGGCTTGAGGAAGGTCACCACATTGGAAGTCGGCGCGTTGCGCGAGCCGCAGCCCTCGCCTTCCTCGCCCAGCTCAATCAGGGACTCGGCCTCGTGCAGCAGGTTGATGACTTCGATGTAGTCCTTTTCCTTCACCATCATGAGCGCGGTGCGCTGGCCGTCGTTGCGCGCCTTGGGATCGGCGCCGGCCTTGAGCAGCACGTCGACCACGGCGGCCTCGCCCGCGCCGGCGGCGAGCATCAGCGGCCGCACGCCGTAGAAAATCTTGTGCTCGATATCCGAGCCGGCCTCGATCAGCGCCTGCACCACGTCGGGAAAGCCGCGATCCAGGTCCGGGTTGTAGCAGGCGCACATCAGCGCGGTGTAATCGCGCTCGTCCTGCGCCTTGACGTCGGCGCCGGCCTTCAGCAGGTCCTTCACCATCTGCAGATGCCCGGCCGCGGCCGCCACCATCAGCGGCGTCATGCCGCCCTCGCCCGCCGCGTTCACGTCGGCGCCGCCGGCCAGCAGGGCCTGGACCTTGGCGACGTCGCCGGCCTTGATTGCATCGATCAACTGTTCTGCCATGTCTACTGTCCTCTTGCTATGCGGTTGCCGGCCACGGAATCAAAAAAACCGTTGGCCGCTCAGGGAATTAGCCTTGCGGGTCATTTTACCAAACGCCGCCGCGCCGCGCCGGACATCTTGGCCACACGCGTATAATGGAGATTTTCGTCGCTGGGATTGCTTTCATGAGCAGACGCCTGTTGTTCCTTGCGCTGGTCGCGAGCGCGCTGGCCGGATGTGCCTGGGTGCCCGGGCGCGTCGAGGCGCCGGCGGTGCACATCGCCGACATCCGGCTGCTCAACGCCACCCTGTTCGAGCAACAGTACGCGCTGAGCCTGCGCGTGCAGAATCCCAACGATTTCGATCTCCCGATCGAGGGTTTGTCCTACGAGATCGAGGTCAATGACAAGCCCTTCGCCCGCGGTGCCTCGGCCCAGGCGGTCACCGTTCCGCGCTTCGGCTCGGCGCTGCTGGAGGTGGAGGGCATCAGCACCATCGGCGACCTGCTGCGCCAGTACCGGCAGGTCGGCAAGGGCGAGCTCAAGGGCGGCCTGCGCTATCGCCTCAAGGGCAAGCTGAGCCTGCAAGGCAGCGCCGCCCGCATCCCCTTCGATTACCAGGGCGAGATCGGCGTGCCCGGCGAGTCGGAGAAGAACACCCGGCCCTGAGACCAAGACCCTGTGCCCGCACTTGTTTTTCGCCGTGCCGGCCCCATCTGCCACGGGTAGCGAGGCTTGCCGGCAACCAGGCAAGTTTGCGGTATAATTCAAACACTTGGTCTTTCACACGGGTTTTCTCAGGAGCACGTCATGCCGATCTACGAATACCGCTGCAGCGCTTGCGGCCACCAGAAGGAATATATCCAAAAGATGAGCGACGCCCCGCTCACCACCTGCCCCGAATGCGGCAAGGAGACCTTTGGCAAGATGCTGTCGGCCGCGGGCTTCCAGCTCAAGGGCAGCGGCTGGTACGCCACCGACTTCAAGGGCGGCGCAAGCGCGCCGAAGAAGGAAGAGGCGCCCGCCCACGCCTGCGGCAGCGGTGCCTGCGGCGCCTGCCAGGGCTGATTCCGCACCCGCACAAAGGCGGACCGCGCCGGAACACGCGGTCCGCCTAATTTTTTGAAAACCGCCACGATGCGCAACCTGCCGCTCAAACGCTATTTCATCACCGGCCTGCTGATCTGGGTGCCGCTGGTCATCACCGTCTGGGTGCTCGAGCTGCTGGTCGGCACCCTGGACGGCCTGCTGCTCTGGCTCCCGCCGCAGTACCGCCCGGACGCCTGGCTCGGCATGCATGTGCCGGGGCTGGGTGCGATCATCGTGCTGCTGGTGATCCTGCTCACCGGCATGATCATGGCCAACTATTTCGGCCGCCAGCTGCTTGCGTTCTGGGAAAGCCTGCTGTCGCGCATCCCGGTGGTGAAATCCATCTACAACAGCGTGAAGCAGGTGAGCGACACGCTGTTCTCGGGCAAGGGCGAGGCCTTCCGCAAGGTGCTGCTGGTGCGCTATCCGCACCCGCAAGCCTGGTCCATCGCCTTCCAGACCAACGTGCCGGCGGAAGTGAGCGCCCGGCTCGACGCCGACTACGTCGCCGTGTTCATTCCCACCACGCCGAGCCCGGTCAACGGCTTCTACTTTTACGTGAAGAAGAGCGAGACCATCGAGCTCGACATCAGCGTCGACCTGGCCCTCAAGTACATCGTCTCCATGGGCGTGGTGGCCAGCCCCTCGCCTGCCCAGGTGCGCGAGCAGATCGCCGCGCGCTATCCCGGCAACTAGCGAAGCTCTGCAAAAGGTCGCGAGCAAGCCCGGCTGGCCGCCGAGAAGCGCACCTGTACAAGGAAGTACAGCGAGCATCGTAGGCGGCCAGACGCTACGCAGTACTTTTGCAGAGTTTCCCTGGTCTGGAAAGACTGTATACTCCCGAGCTTTTTGTGTCCGGGAGTCCTCATGTCGTTCACGCACTGCCGTCAGGGTTTTCGTCCTGACCTCCGTCGCAGCCTTCGCCTCCAGTTCGGCCTCGGCCTGGCGCTGCTCGCCTCGTCCGCCTTCGCCACCAACGGCATGAACATGGAAGGCTACGGCGCCATCGCCACCGGCATGGGCGGCGCCTCCCAGGCCTACGACAACGGCACCGCGGCGATGATGAACAACCCCGCCACCCTCGGCCTGATGCAGGAAGGACGGCGCGCGGACCTGGCTTTCGGCTTCCTCGGCCCGACGGTGGAAGCCAGCTACGGCGGCATGCACGCCCGCTCCAAGGCCGACGCGTTCTCGATGCCCGCCTTCGGCTGGATGCGCAAGCAGGGCGACCTCGCCTACGGCTTCGGCATCTACGGCCAGGGCGGCATGGGCACCGAATACGGCGGCGACACCTTCATGAGCGCCGGCAGCGGCCTCACAACCCGCAGCGAGCTGTCCGTGGGCCGGATGATTTTCCCGGTGGCTTACACCGTTTCGCCCAAGCTGTCGGTGGGCGCCACCCTCGACTTCGTGTGGATGGGCCTGGACCTGCAGATGGCCATGAGCGGCGCACAGATCGGCAGCATGAACAGCCTCGGCCTGGGCAGCTTTTCCGGCTCCCTCACCACGGCGCTGGGCGGCATGGGCGCGAACGACGTCGCCTATTTCAATTTCTCCAACGACAACAAGTTCACCGGCCAGGCCAAGGGCTACGGCCTGGGCGCCAAGATCGGCCTGGTGTACGAGGTCTCGCCGGCGCTCAGCGTCGGCGCGAGCTATCACAGCAAGACCAGCGTGAGCGACATGAAGACCGACCACGCCGAGCTGCGCACCCTCAGCGGCGGCACGGTCACCTCCCTGTCCGGCCGCATCCGCGTGATCGACTTTCAGTGGCCGGAAACCTACGGCCTTGGGATCGCCTACCGCGCCAGCGAGCGCTGGCTGGTGGTGGCCGATTACAAGCGCCTGCAGTGGGCGAGCGTGATGCGCGATTTCCGCATGCGGTTCGAGGCCGACGGCGGCGGCGACCTGAACCTGACCCTGAACCAGAACTGGCGGAACCAGGACGTGTGGATGCTGGGCGCGGCCTGGCAGGCAGGCCCGCGCTGGACGCTGCGCGGCGGCGTCAACCTGGCGAGCAACCCGGTGCCGGACTACACCATGCACCCGCTGTTCCCCGCCATCGTCAAGAACCACGCCACCCTCGGCGCCGGCTATGCCATCGACAAGGATTCCAGCGTCGACTTCGGCCTGGCCCATGGCTTCAAAGTGGAAAGCACCAACGTCTCCGGCGTGACGGTGAGCCATCGCCAGACCAATTGGCAGTTGCTCTACAGCCGCCGCTACTAGGGCCCTGGCGCCTGCCTGCAGGCGCGGTTCACGGTATAATTGCTGGCTTTCTCGATCGCTCGCCGGCCCCGCCCCCGCGGGGCCAGTCCATTAGGAAAACAGTATGCGCAGCCACTACTGCGGTCACGTGAACCGCACCCATCTCGACCAGACCGTCACCCTGTGCGGCTGGGCCCACCGCCGCCGCGACCATGGCGGGGTGATCTTCATCGACCTGCGCGACCGCGAGGGCCTGGTGCAGGTGGTGTGCGATCCCGAACACGCGGCGACCTTCGCCGTCGCGGAGAAGGTGCGCAACGAGTATGTCCTGCGCATCACCGGCAAGGTGCGCCATCGCCCCGAAGGCACGGTCAACCCCAACCTGCCCACCGGCGAGATCGAAGTGGTGGCGAGCGAGGTGGAGATCCTCAACGCCTCCGCCGCCCTGCCCTTCCAGCTGGACGAGGAGCCGTCGGAGAACGTGCGCCTGCCCTACCGCTACCTCGACCTGCGCCGCGAGCCGATGCAGAAGAACATGGCCCTGCGCTACCGCGTGGCCAAGACCATGCGCGACTACCTCGACGCCCACCAGTTCATGGAAATCGAGACGCCCATGCTCACCCGCTCCACGCCGGAAGGCGCGCGCGACTACCTGGTGCCGTCCCGGGTGCATCCCAACATGTTCTACGCCCTCCCCCAGTCGCCGCAGCTCTTCAAGCAGTTGCTCATGGTGTCCGGCTACGAGCGCTACTTCCAGATCACCAAGTGCTTCCGCGACGAGGACCTCAGAGCCGACCGCCAGCCGGAATTCACCCAGGTGGATTTGGAGATGTCCTTCGTCAACGAGGAGGACGTGATGAACCTGGTGGAAGGCATGATCCGCGACACCTTCAAGAAGGTGCTGAACGTGGACCTGCCCGATCCCTTCCCGCGCATGAGCTGGCACGAGGCCATGAACCGCTATGGCTCCGACAAGCCGGACATGCGCGTGAACCTGGAGATCACCGAGCTCACCGACGCCATGAAGGACGTGGAGTTCAAAGTCTTCTCCGGCCCCGCCAACACCCCCGGCGGCCGTGTCGCCGCGCTGCGCATCCCGGGCGGCGGCGACAAGCTGTCGCGCGGAGAGATCGACGCCGCCACCGAATTCGTGAAAATCTACGGCGCCAAGGGCCTGGCCTGGATCAAGGTCAATGAAAAGGCCAAAGGCCGCGACGGCCTGCAGTCGCCCATCGTCAAGAACCTGCACGACGCCGCGCTGAACGCGATTCTCGAACGCACCGGCGCCCAGGACGGCGACGTGATCTTCTTCGGCGCGGACAAGGCCAAGATCGTGAACGACGCCCTCGGCGCGCTGCGCGCCAAGCTCGGCCACGAGAAGGGCTACGCCGTGAACGAATGGAAGCCGCTGTGGGTGGTGGACTTCCCCAGCTTCGAATACGACGAGGAAGGCAGGCGCTGGGTGGCCCTGCACCATCCCTTCACCTCGCCCAAGCCCGGCCACGGGGCTCGGCACCGACCCCGGCGCCTGCCTGTCGCGCGCCTACGACATGGTGCTCAACGGCTGGGAAGTGGGCGGCGGCTCCATCCGCATCCACCGCGAGGAGGTGCAGGAAAAGGTGTTCGCCGCGCTGGGCATCGGCGCGGAGGAGCGCCGCAACAAATTCGGCTTCCTGCTCGACGCGCTGCAGTTCGGGGCCCCGCCCCACGGCGGCCTGGCCTTCGGCCTCGACCGCCTGGTGGCGCTGATGGCCGGCGCCGAATCCATCCGCGACGTCATCGCCTTCCCCAAGACCCAGAAGGCCAACGACCTGATGACCCAGGCGCCCAACAGCGTGGACGAGAAGCAGCTGCGCGAGCTGCACATTCGTTTACGGCAGGTAGAGCCAAAAACCTCTTGAACCACGGAGTACGCGGAGGACACGGAGTTTTTTGCTTGGTATTCCCTCCGTGTACTCCGCGTACTCCGTGGTGAAACGATTTTCTGAGCAAGCCGAACATGGAATGGCTCTACCTCTTCGCCGCCGGCATCTTCGAGATCATCTGGGCCACCAGTCAGAAATACTCGGCCGGCTTCACGCGGCCCATTCCCACCGTCATCACCCTGATCACCGCCACCATCAGCTTCGTTCTGCTCGGCCTGGCGATGAAGAACCTGCACCTGGGCACGGCTTACGCCATCTGGACCGGAATCGGCATCGCCGGCACGGCGGTGCTGGGCATCGTCCTGTTCGGCGAGCCGATCACCTTTACCCGCCTGTTCTTCGTCGCGCTCATCCTCGCCGGCATCGTGGGCCTGAAGCTCACGTACTAAGATAGAAAACGCAAATGGCCGAACATCACAAGATCCCGGTTTCGGTTCTGGTGGTGATCCACACCCCCGATCTGCAGGTGCTGCTGCTGGAACGGGCCGACCATCCGGGCTACTGGCAGTCGGTGACCGGCAGCCAGAACCCGGGCGAGACGCTGCGCGAAACGGCGGTGCGCGAGGTGGCCGAGGAAACCGGCCTGGATGCGCTGCAGTTCGAATTGACCGACTGGAACCATCGGAACGTGTACGAGATCTATGCCGAATGGCGGCACCGCTACGCGCCCGGGGTGACGCACAATACCGAGCACGTGTTCGGGCTAAAATTGCCCGCGCCGCTGCCGATAAGGGTGGCTGAGCGGGAGCATCTGGGCTATGTCTGGCTCCCCTGGCAGGAGGCCGCGGACAAATGTTTCTCGCCGAGCAATTCGCAAGCGATACGCATGCTGACAACCCGTTGAGCATCATGTCGGACATCATCCACATCACGACCTACAACATCCACAAGGGCTTCTCCCAGTTCAACCAGCGCATGGTGCTGCACGAGCTGAAGGAAGAACTGCGCCGGGTGCACACCGACGTCGCCTTTCTGCAGGAGGTGCTGGGCGAGCACCGGGCCCACGCCGAGCGCCACTACAACTGGCCGCAGCAGTCGCAGTATGAATTTCTCGCCGACTCCATCTGGACCGACTACGCCTACGGCAAGAACGCGGTCTACCCGGAGGGCCATCATGGCAACGCCCTGCTGTCGCGCTACCCGATCGTGAAGTGGGAGAACATCGACATCTCGGCCCACCCGCTCGAGAGCCGGGGCCTGCTGCATTGCGAGATCGCGATTCCGGGCTGGCAGGAAACCCTGCATTGCGTGAACGTGCACCTCGGCCTGGGCCAGCGCGGCCGCAACAAGCAGGTGGCCGCCATCCGCGACCGCATCCTCAGCGTGGTGCCCAATCACGCGCCGCTGATCATCGCCGGGGATTTCAACGACTGGCGCCGCACCGCCGGCGATTTCCTCGCCCGCACGCTGCATGTCCAGGAAGTGTTCGAGCATCTCCACGGCAAGCCGGCCAAGAGCTATCCCGCCTCCCTGCCCCTGCTGAGCCTGGACCGCATCTACTTCCGCGGTCTCAAGGTGAAGGGGGCGCAGGTCTACCACGGACGCCCGTGGTCGCGCATCTCCGACCACGCCGTGCTCACCGCCACCATGAGCCGGGGCTGACCCCGTCGATTTGACGCGACGCGAAAGCCGTCGCACCATCTGGTTCGCGTGCATCCAGGCAACGCGAATCGATGAAGAGATTCCTCTCCGGCAACCGCATCACCCTGCTCAAGAACGGCGCCGAGTATTTCCCCGCGCTGGAGGCGGCCATCGACCGGGCGCGCGAGCACGTCTATCTGGAAAGCTACATCTATCGCGACGACGACGCGGGCCGGCGGATTGCGGCTGCGCTGATGCGCGCCGCCGGACGCGGGGTGAGCAGCCATCTGCTGATCGACGGCTTCGGCTCCAAGCCCCTGCCGGAAGCCCTGCTGCGCGCGCTGGGCGACGCCGGGGTCGAGGTGCTGGTCTACCGCCCGGAAGTATCGCGCTGGCGCCTGCGCCGCTACCGGCTGCGGCGCCTGCACCGCAAGCTCGCCGCAGTGGACGCATCCATCGCCTTCGTCGGCGGCATCAACATCGTGAACGACGCCGAAACGCCGGGCGCACCGCCCCAGTACGACTACGCCGTTGCGGTGGAGGGGCCGCTGGTGGGCGAAATCCTCGCCGCGGCGCGGCGGGTCTGGAACCTCGTGGCCTGGTCCCAGCTGCGTCGGCCGCGCCGCCGCGACCACGAGCGCGTGCCCACGCCCCCGGCGGCGGGAACGATGCACGCCGAATTCCTGCTGCGCGACAACCTGCGCTACCGGCGCGCGATCGAGCAGGCCTACCTGCGCGCGATCGGCAAGGCCCGCCATGAAATCGTGATCGCCAACGCCTACTTCCTGCCGGGCACCCGCTTTCGGCATGCCCTCATCGCCGCCGCCGCGCGCGGCGTGCGCGTGATCGTGCTGGTGCAGGGACAGACCGACCACCCCATGGCGAACTACGCCACCCAGGCCCTGTACGGCCGGCTGCTGGAGGCGGGCGTGGAAATCTACGAATACCGGCGCAGCGTGCTGCACGCGAAGGTGGCGGTGATCGACGGCGTGTGGGCCACCATTGGCTCGTCCAACATCGACCCGTTCAGTCTGCTGCTGTCGCGCGAAGCGAACGTGGTGATCTACGACCATGGCTTCGCCCGGGAACTGCGCGCGAGCATCCAGCAGGAGATCGACGCAGGGGCGCAGCGGGTGCTGCCGGACAACTGGAAGAACGTGCCGCTCCACCGGCGCGTTCTGATCTGGCTCAGCTACGGCATCGTGCGCCTGATGATGGGCATGGTGGGCTATGCCGCCGACGACCCGCAGCCGCAGCGGCCGGGAAGCCGGGCCGCGAAATGATCAGCGCCGGGAAACGATCAGCACGCCCAGCACGTTCATCAGGCCGAGGATGGCGCCGGCCCAGAGCGCGGCGCCCAGCCACACCTCGGGCCCGAGCAGGCGGGTGATGGATTCCCGCCCGAAGAAACCCAGGATCAGCGCAATGCCGATCCAGACGACAAATGCGATGGCGGCCTTGAGGCCGGTCTTGCTGTTCATCCTGCTCCCTCTCCGAATATTCTTGTTGGTGTATTCGCCCGGGGCTATTGATACCTGAGCCGGCGGCGAATTTCAACCGCGCGCCGCCCGGCGCCTCACGCCCGCAGCAGCGCGTCGTATGCGCGCCGATTCTTCTTCAGGCGCGCCCGCACCGTGCGCCAGGGGTCGGCCCAGGGCAGGTTTGCGCGCATCAGGCCCAGGCAGAGCGCGAGCTGGCCGGCGATGTCGTCCAGGTGCACGAATTCCGGCGCCGGGCCGTGCGGGCCGCGGCAGTCGGGCCCGCCTTCCAGCCCCTGGTTGTGATAGTTGCCCAGCGGCACGGCCAGGGCGATGGTCGGAAAACCCCAGGCCGTCGCGGCCGAGCCCTCGCAGCTGCCGCCATCCATGATGCGGCGCTGGTGTCGCCTGGGCAGGAGCCTGTCGGCCAGTTCGGTCAGCACCTGGGAATAGGCGGCATCGAAGGGCGTGCGCCGGTCCCCCAGGCGCACGATGGGGCCTTTGCCCACCTCCGCGCCCGGCAGGGTGCGCGACGCCTCCAGACTCACGCACGCCACCGGCCGCCGCGCCTCCTGCAGCCAGCCCAGCTCGAAGTGGCCGACCGCGCCCACCAGGCCCACTTCCTCGGCGCGGGTGAGCAGGCCGATGAAGGGCGGCCGCACCTTCTTCCTGAACACTTCCAGCGCCGTGGCCACGATGCAGAACACGCCGACCAGATCGTCCGCCGCCTTGGTATAAAGCCGCGAACCGCTTCGCCACACCGGCTTGCGGAAGCCAAACCCGCCATAGAGCGCGGCCGCCTTCGGGCGCGGTAAAGGCAGGACAGACTCCACGTGCACCTCGGCGCTCTCGATCGCCCAGCCTTCCCGGCGCAGCTTGGCATGGCGCAGCACACCCGCGCCGGCAAAGCCTGCGTCGTCTGCCAGCCACACCGTGCTGCCCTGCAGATGCCGGGTGGGCGAGCCGCCGTGCCATTGCACCCGCAGCACGCCGGGCCGGATCCAGCGCACGCCGTGGAACCCGGGATGGTCCATGTGCGCGATGAAAACCCGCACCGGCTCCTGGCTCCGCTCACGCAACAGGCGCAGATACGCGGCCTGGGAGCCGGCGCCGACGACCACGTTGCCGTGGGGATCGCAGAAATGGGGAATCTTCATCGCGTCGAAAACTTCCGTGACCAGCGCGATGACGTGCCCCTCGCGGAAGGGGGCGGTCGGCTGCGACAGCAGGGCCGTGAGGAGCTTCGGGTATTTGAGCGTCATCTTGAACCGCGCCGGGCCCGGCTACTTTTTCTTGCCGCCCAGGATCGACCCCAGGACGCCGCGGATGATCTGCCGCCCCAGCTGGCTGCCGATGGCGCGCGCCGCACTCTTGACCATGGCCTCGGCCACCCCCTGGCGGCGCCCGCCGCCGCCGAGCACACCGCCGAGCACCCCGCCCAGGCCGCCGCCTTCCTGCTGCTTCGCCGCCTCGGCCGCCTGCGCGGCCTGTTCGGACCGGGCCTTCAGAATCTCGTATGCCGATTCGCGGTCGACGGTCTTTTCGTACACGCCGGCGACGAGGGAAGTCTGGATCAGCTGCCGGCGCGTGGCGTCGTCGATGGGGCCGATCTGGCCGCGGGGCGGCAGGATCAGGGCCCGCTCGGTGACGTTGGGCCGGCCCTTTTCGTCCAGGGTGGACACCAGCGCCTCGCCCACGCCCAGTTCGGTGATCGCCTGCTCGGCGTTGAATTTGGGATTTTCGCGCATGGTCTCGGCGGCCGCCTTGACCGCCTTCTGGTCGCGCGGCGTGAAGGCGCGCAGGGCGTGCTGCACGCGGTTGCCGAGCTGGCCGAGCACGCGGTCCGGAATGTCCAGCGGGTTCTGGGTGACGAAGTACACGCCCACGCCCTTGGAGCGCACCAGGCGCACCACCTGCTCGATCTTGTCCAGCAGGGCGTCCGGCGCGTCGTTGAACAGCAGGTGCGCCTCGTCGAAGAAGAACACGAGCTTGGGCTTTTCCGGATCA
>CAYUJV010000012.1:0-9488 GCA_964445085.1 uncultured Burkholderiales bacterium | reverse complement strand
AGGAAGGTGGAGTACACCTTGGGCGATTGCATCAGCTTGTCGGCGGCCAGGATGTTGATGATGCCCCGGCCCTGGGCATCGGTCTGCATCATGTCGTCCAGGTTCAGGGCCGGCTCGCCGAAGAACTGCTCGCCGCCCTGGGTCTCCAGCTGCAGCACCCCGCGCTGGATGGCGCCGATGGATGCGGCCGAGATGTTGCCGTACTGGGTGGTGAAGTCCTTCGCGTTCTCGCCCACGTATTGCAGCATGGCGCGCAAATCCTTCAGGTCCAAGAGCAGCAGGCCGTTGTCGTCGGCGATCTTGAACACCAGGGCGAGCACGCCCTCCTGGGTCTCGTTCAGGTTGAGCATGCGCCCCAGCAGCAGCGGGCCCATCTCCGACACGGTGGCACGCACCGGGTGGCCCATCTCGCCGAACACGTCCCAGAAGGTGACCGGATAGGCTTCGAAGCGGAAGTCAGCGAGCCCGAGCTTGTCGATCCGCTCCTGGATCTTGGGATTCATCTTTCCCGGCTGAGAGACGCCGGAGAGATCGCCCTTCACGTCCGACATGAACACGGGCACGCCGATGCGGCTGAAATTCTCGGCCAGCACCTGCAGGGTCACGGTTTTGCCGGTGCCGGTGGCACCGGTGATCACCCCGTGCCGGTTGGCCATCCTGGGCAGGAGAAAAACCTCGTTTTCGGACTTGGCGATCAGCATCGGCTCGGCCATGGAACCCCCTGGAATCTCGATAAAAACAGGTCCAGATGGTAACATGGCGCCTGTATCTGAATAGGATTTATGCATCATGGCCGGTCATTCCAAATGGGCGAACATCCAGCACCGCAAGGGGCGCCAGGACGCCAAGCGGGGCAAGATCTTCACCAAGCTGATCAAGGAAATCACCGTCGCGGCGCGCATGGGCGGCGGCGACCCCAACTTCAACCCGCGCCTGCGCCTGGCCATCGACAAGGCCAAGGCCGAGAACATGCCCGCCGACAACATCGACCGCGCCATCAAGCGCGGCACCGGCGAGCTGGAAGGGGTGAACTACGAGGAAATCCGCTACGAGGGCTATGGCCCGGGCGGCGCCACGGTGATGGTGGACTGCATGACCGACAACCGCACCCGCACCGTGGCCGACGTGCGCCATGCCTTCAGCAAGCACGGCGGCAACCTCGGCACCGACGGCTCGGTGGCCTATCTGTTCAAGCACTGCGGCCAGATCATCTTCGCCCCCGGCACTTCCGAGGACAAGGTGATGGAAGCGGCCATCGAGGCCGGGGCCGAAGACGTGATCACCAATGAGGACGGCAGCGTGGAAGTCATCACGGCGCCCAATGATTTCGCCGCGGTGAAGGAATCGCTGGAGAAGGCCGGCCTCAAGCCGGAATTCGCCGAAGTGACGCAGAAGCCGACGACCGAAACCGAACTCAAGGGCGACGACGCGGCGAAGATGCAGAAGCTGCTCGACGCCCTGGAAAGCCTGGACGACGTGCAGGAAGTGTATACGTCGGCGGTGATGGAGGAGTGACACCCCCGCTCCCCTGGTGGGAGAGGGCTGGGGAGAGGGGGCGCGGCATCGACAGTGACGCCGCACACCCTCCCCCTACCCCCTCCCATCAAGGGAGGGGCAACCAACCGGAGGACTAACCCATCCGCATCCTCGGCATCGATCCCGGCCTGCGCATCACCGGCTTTGGCATCATCACCAAGACCGGCAGCAAACTCGCCTACGTCACCAGCGGCTGCATCCGGACGCCCGAGGGCACGCTGCCGCGGCGGCTGAAATCCATCCTCGACCACCTGACCGAAATCATCCGCGAGCACCAGCCGGAACAGGTCGCGGTGGAACAGGTGTTCGTCAACGTCAATCCCAAGTCCACGCTGCTGCTGGGCCAGGCCCGCGGCGCGGCGATCTGCGCCGCCGTGGCCCGGAATCTCCCGGTGTCCGAATACACCGCGCTGCAGGTGAAGCAGGCCGTGGTCGGCAATGGCCATGCGGAAAAGGAGCAGGTGCAGGAGATGGTGAAGCGGCTGCTGAGCCTTCCCGGCACGCCCTCGCCCGACGCGGCCGATGCCCTGGCCTGCGCCATCTGCCACGCCCACGGCGGCAGCGGGCTCGGCCAGCTCGCCACCGCGGGCTACCGCGTGCGCAATGGCCGCCTCATCGGCCGGCCGGCCTAGGTCGCAGCCGCACGCCATGGCCGCCCACGAGCCCACCCTCGCCGCGCTGCCCAATCCGCTGCTGCGCTATTTCCTCGCGACCCGGCCGGCGTTTCTCACCATCACCCTGGTCGGCTGTCTGCTCGGCCTGGCCACTGCCGCCCATTCAGGCATTTCGCTGCACGCCGAGCTCGCCATCGTCACGGTGCTGTTCGCCCTGGTCGCCCACGCCGGCGTGAATGTGGTGAACGACTACTACGACGCGCTCAATGGCAGCGACGACGCGAATACGGAGCGCATCTTTCCCTTCACCGGCGGCAGCCGCTTTATCCAGAACGGCGTGCTCAGCCGGCGCGCGACGGCGCTGTTCGGCTTCGCCCTGCTCGCCACGGTGATTCCCGCGGGCTTGTGGCTGGTGCGCCACTCCGCGCCGGGGCTGTTGGGGATCGGCGCCGCCGGCCTGTTCATCGGCTGGGCCTATTCCGCCGAACCGCTCAAGCTCAACAGCCGGGGACTCGGCGAGCTGTGCGTCGCCGCCGGCTTCGCGCTGATCGTCGTCGGCACCGACTTCGTGCAGCGCGGCAGCTTCGCGCCCCTGGCGCCGGTTGCCGCGCTGCCCTACGCGCTGCTCGTGACGGCGATTCTCTACATCAACCAGTCCCCCGACCGCGCCGCCGACGCCGCCGCCGGCAAGCGCCACTGGGTGGTGCGGCTGGCGCCGCAGCAGGCGGCGTGGGGCTACGGCCTGATCGTCGCCCTGGCCTATGCCGGGCTGCTCATGGGCGTGCTGCTCGATCGTCTGCCGCCCGCCGCCCTGGCCGCCGTCGCCGCCTTGCCTCCCAGCCTGCAGGCGCTGCATCAGCTGCGACGCCACGCCGCAGCGCCGAGCCAGCTGGCGCCGGCGATTCGCTCCACCCTCATCGCGGCGCATCTGCACGGCGTCATCCTTGCAGCCGCGCTGTTCCTGACGAAGGACCTGAACGCATGATCGGACGCATCACCGGCATCCTCCTCGAAAAACGCCCGCCCCAGATCGTCGTGGACGTGAACGGCGTCGGCTACGAGATCGACGTGCCCATGAGCACCTTCTACCATCTGCCCGCCACCGGCGAGAAAGTGAGCCTGCACACCCAGCTCATCGTGCGCGAGGACGCGCACCTGCTCTACGGCTTCGGCAGCGACGAGGAGCGCCAGACTTTCCGCCAATTGCTCAAGGTCAGCGGCATCGGCGCCAAGACCGCCTTATCGGTGCTCTCCGGCCTGAGCGTGGCCGACCTGTCCCACGCCGTGGCCACCCAGGACACGGCGCGCATCGTGAAGGTGCCGGGCATCGGCAAGAAAACCGCGGAACGCCTGCTGCTCGAACTCAAGGACAAGCTGGGCACCATTGCGGTCAGTATTCCCGCTGCCGGCGCCGCGCCCTCCGGCGAAGCGGATGTGCTCAATGCGCTGCTGGCCCTTGGGTATAATGACAAGGAAGCGTCTTGGGCCGTGAAGCAGCTGCCCAAGGACGTGTCCGTCTCCGACGGCATCCGGCAAGCCCTGAAGCTCTTGTCGAAAGCATAAGTGGATTTCCCATGCACCCGATGCAACAGCTTGAACCGCAAAGGACGCGAAGGTACGCAAAGGAATACTGGAAGAAGGTTTCCTTCGCGTACCTTCGCGCCCTTCGCGGTTCAAGATTTTTTCATCCATGATTGAGACAGATCGCCTGATTTCCGCCGAACCGATGTCCTCACAAGAGGAAGTGGTCGAGCGCGCCCTGCGCCCCAAGGCGCTGGACGAATACGTCGGCCAGAAGAAGGCGCGCGAGCAGCTGGAAATCTTCATTGAGGCCGCGCGCAAGCGCCAGGAGGCGCTGGACCACGTGCTGCTGTTCGGGCCGCCGGGCCTGGGCAAGACCACGCTGGCCCACATCATCGCGCGCGAGATGGGCGTCAACCTGCGCCAGACCTCCGGCCCGGTGCTGGAGCGCGCGGGCGACCTGGCGGCGCTGCTCACCAATCTCGAACCCAACGATGTGCTGTTCATCGACGAGATTCACCGCCTGTCGCCGGTGGTGGAGGAAATCCTCTATCCCGCGCTGGAAGACTTCCAGATCGACATCATGATCGGCGAAGGCCCGGCCGCGCGTTCGGTGAAGCTCGATCTGCCGCCCTTCACCCTGGTCGGCGCCACCACCCGCGCCGGCATGCTGACCAATCCGCTGCGCGACCGTTTCGGCATCGTCGCCCGGCTCGAGTTCTACACGCCGGAGGAGCTGCAGCGCATCGTCGCCCGCTCCGGCGGACTGCTCAACGTCGAGCTGTCCACCGAAGGCGCGCTGGAAATCGCCCGCCGCTCCCGCGGCACGCCCAGGATCGCCAACCGGCTGCTGCGCCGCGTGCGCGACTACGCCGAGGTGCGCGCCGGCGGCCAGGTGACGCCCGAGGTGGCGGACGCCGCCCTGTCCATGCTGGACGTGGACAAGGTGGGACTGGACACCATGGACCGCAAGCTGCTCTCCGCCGTGCTGGAAAAATTCGGCGGCGGCCCGGTGGGGCTGGAGAATCTGGCGGCCGCCATCGGCGAGGCCGCGGACACCATCGAGGACGTGCTCGAACCCTTCCTGATCCAGCAGGGCTACCTGATGCGCACGCCACGCGGCCGCGTCGCCACGCAGCTGTCCTACCAGCATTTCGGCCTGGCCACACCCGGCGGCAATCGCGATCTGTGGAACGAGGCGTGAGTCCGGCTTTTTCCTGGCCGGTGCGCGTGTACTACGAGGACACCGACTCCGGCGGCGTGGTGTACTACGCCAACTATCTCAAGTTCCTGGAGCGCGCGCGCACCGAATGGCTGCGTGCCGCCGGCTTCGAGCAGCCGCAACTTTTGAGTGACTTTAATGTCATCTTCGTGGTGCGTTCGGTGGCGATAGAATACCTGCGCCCCGCCGTGTTCAACGATCTACTGACCGTCACCGCCGAACCGAGCAAGATCGGCCGCAGCAGCATCGAAATCGCCCAGACCATTACCCGGGACGAGGTGCTCGTCACCGCCGCCGTCAAGATCGTGGCGGTGGACGGCAGCAGCTTCCGGCCCGTGAGCATCCCGCCCCCCGTCAGAGAAAAGCTAGAAAGGCCATCGTGAATATCGAAGCGACACCGGACCTCTCCTTCGTCACTCTCATCGGCAATGCCAGCGTGATCGTGCAGCTGGTGCTGGTGCTGCTGCTGACCGCCTCCTTCATGTCCTGGCTGTTCATCTTCCAGAAACTGTTCTCGCTGCGCCTCGCGGCGAAGCAGGCGGACGAGTTCGAGAAGGAATTCTGGAGCGGCGTCGACCTCAACCAGCTGTTCCAGTCGCTCACCTCCGGCCATGTCATCCCGCGCGGCATGGAGAAGATCTTCGAGGCCGGCTTCCGCGAGTTCACCAAGCTCAAGCGCCAGACCGGCATGGACATCAGCGCGGTGATGGACGGCAGCCGCCGCGCGATGCGCGCGGCCTACCAGCGCGAGATGGACGCGCTCGAGCGCAAGCTCTCCTTCCTCGCCACGGTCGGTTCGGTCAGCCCCTACGTCGGCCTGTTCGGCACCGTGTGGGGGATCATGAATTCCTTCCGCGGCTTGGCCAACGTCGGCCAGGCGACCCTGGCCCACGTGGCCCCCGGCATCGCAGAGGCGCTGGTGGCAACGGCGATGGGCCTGTTCGCGGCGATTCCCGCGGTGATCGCCTACAACCGCTACACCCACGACATCGACCGCCTGGCCACGCGCTACGAGAGCTTCATGGAAGAACTCTCCAACATCCTGCAGCGCCAGGGCCGCTAGGTCGGGTCAAGGAAACGTCAAGCCATGACCCGCCGCCCGCGCCGCCAGATGAACCAGATCAACGTCGTGCCCTTCATCGACGTGATGCTGGTGCTGCTGATCGTGTTCATGGTGGCCGCGCCGCTGATCAACCCGGGCCAGATCGAGCTGCCCCAGGTCGGCCAGCAGCTGAAGCCGCCGGTGGCGCCGATGGAAGTCATCATCCAGGCGAACAACACCCTCAAGCTGCGGGACCGCTCGAAATCGGGCGCGGAAGTGGCGATCAGCCGTCCCGACCTGGTGCAGGCGATCAAGGAGAAGCAGGCCGCGAACCCGGAGCAGGCGGTGGTGATCGCCGCCGACAAGAGCGTGCGCTATGAGAAAGTGCTCGACGTGATGGACCTGCTGCAACAAAACCAGGTTAAAAAGGTGGGACTGCTGGCCAAACCCGCCGGAAGCTGAGGGCCCGGGTGGAACTGCGCATGGCATCGGAAAACGGCGGGGCGGGCAACCTGCAGGCGGGGGCCCTCGCCCTGCTGGTGCACATCGGGTTCTTTGCCCTGCTGTTCTTCGGCTTCAGCTGGCACCGGCACGAACCGGAGGCGGTGGTGGCGGACCTCTGGTCCAGCCTGCCGCCCAGTCCGCGCGCGGCCACGCCGCCGCCCCCACCGCGGGAGGAGCCGAAACCCGAACCGCAAAAAACCCTGCCGCGGGCGGAACCCAAACCGCCGCCGCGGGTCGAAAGCCCGAAGCCGGATATCGCCCTCAAGGCGAAGCCGGAGGAAAAGAAGCGGCCCGAGCCGAAGCCGGAGCCGAAGCCGGAACCGCCCAGGAAGGTGGAAAAGAAGCCCGCACCGGCGCCGCAGCCGGCAGTGGACCGCGAAGACCTGATACAGAAACAGCTCGAGCTGCTCAACAAGCAGGCGGCGGCGGAACAGGCCCGACAGGCCGCGGCCGCCAACCAGTCGATCATTGGCGACTACAAGGGACGAATCAAACGCAAAATTCGCGGATTTCTCAACCGGCAGCCCTGCGGCGACGGCAATCCCCAGCTGGAATTCGAGATCGCACTGCTCCCGACCGGCGAGCTGCGCGGGAATCCGGTGCTGCGCCGCGGCAGCGGCCTGCCGGCCTGCGACCGGGCGGTGGAGAATGCCATCCTCCAGTCCGACCCGCTGCCGGTGCCGCCGCAGCCCGAGATCTTCAACGAGTTCCGCAACCTGCACCTGATCATCCGCCCCAACGACCCGAATGATTGAGGCCTCACCCATGAATCTTCCGCTCCCGAGACCCTTCCTGCGCTGGCTGCTGCTGATGGCTGCCGCACTGTGGGGCACGGCCCATGCCGCGCTCACCATCGAGATCACCGGCGGCGCCGCGATCCAGATCCCGATCGCCATCGCGCCCTTCCCGGGCGAGGACGCCGCCGCCAAGGACAGGATTTCCGCCATCGTCGCCGCCGACCTGGCGCGCAGCGGCCAGTTCCGCATCGTGGACACGGCAGGCATCAGCCCGCTGCCGCAGCGGCCCGCGGACGTGAAGATCGCCGACTGGAAGGCGCGCGGCGCCTCGGCGCTGGTGATCGGCAGTGTGGTCCCGCAGCCGGGCGGGCGTTTCGACGTGCAGTTCCGCCTGCTGGACACGGTGAAACAGGATCCGCAGCAGCCCGGCGGCGTCGCCCAGCTCGCCGGCTACAGCCTGCCCTCGAGCCCGGCCCTGGCGCGTCTGACCGCGCACCAGATCGCGGACATCATCTACGAGAAGCTCACCGGCGTGCCGGGCGTGTTCGCCACCCGCATCGCCTACATCACCAAGCGCGGCAGCCTGTACGAGCTGCAGGTCGCCGACTCCGACGGCTACAACGCGCAAACCGTGTTCAGCTCGCGCGAGCCGATCATCTCGCCGGCGTGGTCGCCCGACGGCAGCAGGCTGGCCTATGTCGCCTTCGAGCGCAAGAAGCCCATCGTCTATACGCAGGTGCTCGCCACCGGGCAGCGCTTCACCCTGGCCAACTTCAAGGGCAGCAACAGCGCCCCGGCCTGGTCGCCCGATGGCAGGACGCTGGCCATCGTCCTGACCAAGGACGGCACCTCGCAGATCTACGCCATCAATGCCGACGGCACCGGGCTCAAGCGCCTGACCCAGAGCAGCGCCATCGACACCGAGCCGAACTGGTCGCCGGATGGACGTTACATCCTGTTCACCTCGGACCGCGGCGGCAGCCCGCAGATCTACCGCATGCCGGCCTACGGCGGCGAGGCCGTGCGCCTGACCTTCCAGGGCAACTATAATGTCACCCCACGCTACAGCCCGGACGGCAAGAGCTTCGTGTTCATCCAGCGCGAGGGCGGCAAGTTCCGCGTGGCCTTGCAGGAAATCAGCTCGGGCCAGATGCAGCTGCTGACGGACAGCACGCTGGACGAGTCGCCGACCTTCGCGCCCAACGGCAAGATGATCCTGTACGCCACGGAACAGTTCGGACGCGGGTCGCTCGCTGCGGTATCCAGCGACGGCCGGGTCAAGCAGCGGCTGACCGAGCAATCCGGCGACGTGCGCGAGCCGGCATGGGGACCGCTGCTCAAGCCGAGACAATAAACCGCCGATATCGTTTTTCTTAACCTGAAAGGAGAGCAACAATGAAACAACTGACCCTGAGTCTGATCCTGGTATCCCTGCTGGCCGGCTGCGCAAGCACCGAGCCGGCGAAAGAACAGCGCGCCGCCGTGGAAGACCGCACGGCCAAGCCCGCCGCCACCGCCGGCGAGACCCAGCCTCTGGGCACCGGCGCCGGCGCCGTCAATCCGCTGACCGACCCGAACAACATCCTGTCCAAGCGCAGCGTGTTCTTCGACTACGACAGCGATGCGATCAAGGCCGAATACAAGCCGATGATCGAAGCCCACGCCAAGTATCTGGTCGACCACAAGTCCGCCAAGGTGACCCTGCAGGGCAACACCGACGAGCGCGGCAGCCGCGAATACAACCTGGCCCTGGGCCAGCGCCGCGCCGATGCCGTGCGCAAGGCGATGAACGTGCTCGGCGCCAGCAACAGCCAGATGGAAGCCGTGAGCTTCGGCGAGGAAAAGCCCCGCGCCACCTGCCACGACGAATCCTGCTGGTCGCAGAATCGCCGCACTGACATCGTCTACCAGGGCGAATAAAGATGCGCCGCCGGCTACAGCCTCTGGTGCTTTCGGCGGTGCTGCTCGGTGCAAGCCAGATGGCTTGCGCCGGGTTGTTCTCGGATGACGAGGCGCACAAGAAGATCGACGCGCTCACCCAGGAGAACCAGAAGCTGCAGCAGGACGTCAAGGCGTTGCAGGAACGGGTGGGCAAGCTCGACGCGCAGCTCAACTCCCAGGGTCTGCTCGACCTGATGCAGCAGATCGAAGCGCTGAAGCAGGAATTGGCGCAGGTGCGCGGCCAGACCGAGGTCAACAGCCATGCGGTGGAGACGGCCGAGAAGCGCCAGCGCGACCTGTATGTGGACCTGGACAACCGCATGCGCAAGCTGGAGCGGGTGGGCGACGCGGCGGCGCCCGGCGCCGATGCC
>CAYUJV010000011.1:0-41534 GCA_964445085.1 uncultured Burkholderiales bacterium | reverse complement strand
AGCCCGGTCGTGCGCTCCGCGCCGGCCCGCGGGGCGTCCCCGGACGGGCCTGCGGCAGGCAGGGCGACCGGCACGAAGGCGATCACCGCCAGGCCATTGGCCGGATCGGCGGGAACCGCGGCGTCCGTCGCGCCTGCAGCGGGTTCGGCCGTAGTGTCGCCGCCCGGCACCGGCAAATCAGGCTTCGCGGCCAGCTGACTGGCGAGCAGGGTCGAAAAATCCTGGTCGGGACCGGGCTTTGCCGCGCCGGGCAGAGGGGAAGCGGCTTCGGCGGCGGGCGTCACGCTCACCACCGTCAGATGCGTGGAAATTGGCAGATTCGGCATGGTGGGTCTGGCTCCTGTTCGATCGCATGGCGGCCCTCGCGCGGGCCTGATGAGCGATCTGGAGCAAGGGGCGTGCCAGGATTCAGGGCTTGCGCTCGGGGGCCGGGGGCTGGGGGGCGGTCTTGCGCGCGTGTTCGTCCTGCTCGCGCTGCTCGATGCGGTTTTCGTGCGCACGCTCCGTGCGGACGTGGCGCTCCCTCAGGACGTCATAGGTCTTGAGCTTGCGCCGCTCTTCCAGCCACAGGCGCTGGCCCTGCTCCCACGCGGTCTTGCAGCGTTCGATCTCGATGGCCTGCTGCCGGATGGCGGTTTCGATCTTGGCGATGAAGGCGTGAAAATCCCGCATGCGGGTCATGTCCATGCCGGCGGCGACCGCCTCCGCCAGCCGCCGCCGGTATTCCTCCCGAAAGCCGCGCAGCTGGGCAAGCTTGTCTTCCTCCGCCTGCCATTGCTGTTTGAGCTGGGCCAGGCGCCGCGTCGCGGCCTCGAGCCGGTCGCTTGCGAGATCATGCAGGGGCTGGAGCGGGAAGCGTCTGGCCATGTCAAATGTCCGCCCTCAGCCGCTAGGCCCGCAGCAGCTGCTGCAGACGCAGCAAGCTGTCGCCGTAGCCCGCGCGCTCGCGCATGTCCTGGGCCAGGAACGCCTCCAGCTGCGGATACATGGCGATGGCCTCGTCCAGCAGCGGGTCGCTGCCGCGCACATAGGCGCCGACGCTGATGAGGTCCCGGCTGCGCTGATAGCGGGAGTACAGGTTCTTGAACCGGCGCACCAGCTCCAGCTGCTGGGGCGAGACGATCTCCGTGATCGCGCGACTGATCGAAGCCTCGATGTCGATCGCCGGATAGTGCCCCTGGTCCGCCAGGCTGCGCGACAGCACCACGTGGCCGTCGAGGATGGCCCGCGCCGAATCCGCGATCGGATCCTGCTGGTCGTCGCCCTCCGCGAGCACCGTGTAGAAAGCGGTGATCGAGCCGCCGCCCTCGCGCCCGTTGCCGGCCCGCTCCACCAGTTGCGGCAGCTTGGCGAAGACCGACGGCGGATAGCCCTTGGTCGCCGGCGGCTCGCCGATCGCCAGGGCGATCTCGCGCTGGGCCATGGCGTAGCGCGTGAGCGAATCCATGATCAGTAGCACGTGCTTGCCCTGGTCGCGGAAGTATTCGGCGATGGCCGTGGCATAGGCGGCGCCGTGCAACCGCAGCAGCGGCGGCGTGTCCGCCGGCGCGGCCACCACCACCGAACGCGCCAGGCCCTCCGCGCCCAGGATGTTCTCGATGAATTCCTTGACCTCGCGCCCGCGCTCGCCGATCAGGCCGACCACGATCACATCGGCGCTGGTGTAGCGCGCCATCATGCCGAGGAGGATGCTCTTGCCCACGCCGCTGCCCGCGAACAGGCCCATGCGCTGGCCGCGGCCGACGGTGAGCAGCGCGTTGATGGCGCGCACGCCGGTGTCGAGCACCTCGCGGATCGGGGCCCGTGCCAGGGGATTGAACGGCCGGCTCTGCAGCGGCACCTGCTGGTCGGTGTGCAGCGGACCGAGCCGGTCGAGGGGCCGGCCCGCACCGTCGACCACGCGCCCGAGCAGTTCCGGCCCCACCGCCACCTGGCGCGCGCGGTCCTCGGCGCGGCGCTTTCGGATCAATGTGCCACGCGGACGCGGCGCCTGCAGTTCGCCGGTCTCGACCGGGATCACCCGGGCCCCGGGCACCAGGCCGTAGACGTCGGTGGAGGGCATGAGGAACAGCCGGTCGCCGGAGAAGCCCACCACTTCCGCGTCCACCGTCAGGCCGTTGGGCAGCTCCACCATGCAGCTCGATCCCACCGCCAGCTTGAGGCCCACCGCCTCCATCACCAGGCCGGCCACGCGCGTCAGGCGCCCGGTCGTGGACCACGGCCTGACCGCGGCCACCACGTCCCGGCAGTCGCGCACGAAGGTGCGCCAATGCTGGAGGTGGATGTCGTCCTCTTCAGTCGTTCCAGCTTGCATCGGATCCCAGCGCAGCCACGATGCGCTTCCAGCGGCTCTCCAGGGTGGCGTCGATTTCGCTTTCCGCCGCCTCGATGCGGCAGCCGCCGCGCGCCATGTTCGGATCGTCGACCACGCGCCACAGCGACTCCTGGTACTCATAGGCCAGCATCTGGCGCACGATGTTCGCATCCTCGGGGTGCAGCACCAGGACCAGCTGCTGGCTGATCTGGGGCAGGCTCTCGATGGCCTCGCGCACCACATTGAGGACGAGATCCGGCTCGGCCTGGAGCGAGCGGCGCACCAGCTGGCGGGCGATGTCCAGCGCGAGGGCGAGAATCTGGTCGGCCATCACGCTCTCGAAGCGCTGCATCGCCTGGTTGAGCTCGCTCAGGAGGTCCTTCATCTGCTGCGAGGCCGCCTCGCCCTGGGCGCGGCCGTCGCGCATACCGGCCGCGAAGCCTTCCTGGTAGGCCTGCTGGTGGATGCGCTCGATTTCCTCGGCGGTGGGGAGCTTGATGCCGCTGGCCTGGGGCTGCTCCCGCGGCTTCTCGTCCAGCGAGGACAGTTCCCAGCGCTGGTAGGCGGAAAGCTGTTCCTTGGGGATGATGGGCTTGGTGGCCATGGTTCAGGAGGGGGCGCCGGGAGCGGTGATCATGCGCGCATTATTGCGCGAGAACCGCGGCCGAGGGAAGGGACACGTCGGACCCCGGTGCAGGGCCCGGCCATGGGTCAGACGAAGGCTTCCTCGCCCTTGCCGCCGAGGGCGATCTGCCCCTCGTCGGCGAGCCGGCGCACGATCTTGAGGATCTCCTTCTGCTCGGCCTCGACTTCGGACACCCGCACCGGTCCCTTGGCTTCCAGATCGTCGCGCAACATCTCGGCCGCGCGCTGGGACATGTTCTTGAAGATCTTCTCGCGCAGTTCCTCGCTCGTGCCCTTGAGCGCGATGATCAGGCTCTCCGACTGCACTTCGCGCAGCAGCAGCTGCACGGCGCGGTCATCCAGCTCGAGGATGTTGTCGAAGGTGAACATCTCGTCCTGGATCTTCTGCGCCAGCTCCGGATCGAAATCACGCACGTTGGCGAGCACCGAGGTTTCTGCCGCGCCGCCCATGAAGTTCAGAATCTCGGCCGCGACACGGGTGCCACCCATGGCGCTCTTCTTGATGTTGTTCGGTGCCGTGATCAGCTTGGTCAGCACCTCGTTCAGGTCCTTGAGCGCGGTGGGCTGGATGCCGTCCAGGGTGGCGATGCGCAGCACGACGTCGTTGCGCAGGCGTTCGGTAAAATGCCCGAGCACCTCGCTCGCCTGGTCGCGGTCGAGGTGCACCAGGATGGTGGCGATGATCTGGGGATGCTCGTTCTTGATCAGCTCCGCCACCGCGCTGGCATCCATCCACTTCAGGCCTTCGATGCCGGCGGTGTCGCCGCCGTGCAGGATGCGCTCGATCAGGTTGGCGGCGCGGTCCGAGCCCAGGGCCTTGGTCAGCACGTTCTTGATGTAGGCGGCCGAGTCGGCGCCGAGCCCGGTCTGCCCTTCCGCCTCCGCGCGAAAATCCTCGAGGATCTTCTCGACCTTCTCGCGGTTGACGTGGTTGAGCTTGGCCATGGCGGCGCCCAGCTTCTGCACCTCCTTCGGCCCGAGGTACTTGAACACCTCGGCTGCCTCCTCCTCGCCGAGGCTCATCAGGAGAATGGCGCTCTTCTCGATGCCGGCGTCGCTCATTCGCCTTCCTTGCCGACCCACTCGCGCACGACGTTGGCCACCACGCTCGGGTTCTGGCGCGCGATTTCCCGCGCGGCCGCCAGGTTCTGCTCGTAGCCCGCCCGGGCGCGTACTGCCGCGCCGGCACCTTCCATTTCGATTTCCTCGCCCATGACGGGCATCTCACGCGGCCGCGCCAGTTCGCGCAGGATCGGGCGCAGCACCACGAACACCACCACCCAGATCACGGCGGCGATCGCCAGGAACTTGAGCAGTCCCAGGCCTGCCGTGCGCAGCCAGGGGCTTTCGTAGAACGGCGCCGCCTCCACTTTCTCCGGCGCGGGCAGGTTGAACGCGGCGTTGACCACGTTGATCGTGTCGCCGCGCTGCTGGTTGAAGCCCATTGCTTCCTTGACCAGATTGTTGATCTGCGCCAGTTCCGGCTGCGACAGCGGCGTCACGCTGACCTTGCCGTCCGCGGCCGTGGTCTTGCGGTAGTTGACCACGACCGCCGCCGACAGGCGCTTGACCTCGCCCACCGGCAGCTTGGTGTGCTTGATGGTCTTGTCCACCTCGTAGTTGACCGTCTGCTCTTTATGCCCGGGTGTGGGCGGCGTCGCGGCCGCCGGCTGGCCCGGCACGGCACCTGGCGCCGTGATCGGCGCGCTCGCCGTCCCCGGCGGCTGGTTCGACAGGGCACCCGGCACGCCGGCGGGGCCGCTGCCGGCTCCGATCGTCTCGCTGCTCTGCATGCTGCGGATCGCGGCCTCCTGCGGCGCCGGATTCGGTTTGAAGGTTTCCGCGGTCTGTTCGCTCTGGGAGAAGTCCAGGTCGGCCGTCACCTGGGCACGCACATTTTCCGGGCCGAGAATCGGGGCGAGGATGCTTTCGATGCGCTTGGCGTAGGACGACTCGACCTGATTGAGGTAATCGAGCTGGGTCGGGTCGAGGCCGGCCTTCTTGAAACTGGTATCGGGCCCGCTCAGCAGGTTGCCGTTCTGGTCGACCACCGTGACGTTCTGCACCGGCAGGTCGGGCACGCTGGACGCGATCAGGTGCACGATGCCGTTGATCTGGCCCGGATCGAGCCGGCGGCCGCCGCCGAGGTTCAGCAGCACCGAGGCGGACGGCTTCTGCTGGTCGCGCAGGAACACAGACGGCCGGGGAATGGCCAGGTGGACCCGTGCGCCCGCCACCGCGGACAGGGACTGGATGGAGCGGGTCAGCTCCCCCTCCAGCGCGCGCTGGTAGTTGACCTGCTCGACGAACTGGCTGACACCGAGCTTCTGCCCTTCCATCAGCTCGAAGCCGACCACGCTGCCCTTGGGCAGGCCCTGGGATGCCAGCTTGAGCCGCGCCTCGTACACGCTTTCCATGGGGACCAGGATCGTGCTCACGCCCTCGGTCTTGTAGGGAATGTTCATCTGCTGCAGCGCCCCGATCACCGCACCACCGTCGCGGTCGGAGAGATTCGAGAACAGAACCTGATAGGTCGGGGTCTTGTACCAGAGGACGCCGCCGACGATGAGGGCGATCACGGCGGCGATGCCGATGATGAGGCCGAGCTTCTGGCTATTGGATAACTGACCGAATCCCTGTATTTGCGTAAGCAGCGACGGCTGGGTAGCTAACGCCATAGGGAGCCTTCGTCAATCGGGAGTTCGTGGGACATGCAACAAAAAAAGCGGCGGCGGCAGCGCCGCGGGGAGTGGGCTCCCCGTCGTGCTGCCGGTCCCGCCGCTCTTGGTCATCGATATGCTCTACACCTGTAGGTTCATCACCTGCTGGTAAGCCTCGACCAGCTTGTTGCGTACCTGCACCATGGTCTGGAAGGAGACATCCGCCTTCTGCAGCGAAATCATCACGTCCTCCAGGTTCACGTTGGGCGCACCCTGTTCGAACGCCTGCGCCAGCTTGCTGGCCTCGGCCTGGGTCTGACCCACCTGCTCGAGGGACGCCTTGAGCAGGGCGGCGAATTCGCCGCCCTCCGCGCCGCCCGCGGGCGCAGCCTGGCCGCCCGCCGCAAGCTGCGAGGCGGCGCGCATCTGGCCCAGAAGCTGATCAATTCCCTTGGAGTCCATGGTCGTATCCTTGTGTCCTGACTGAACTATCGGCATTCAGGACAAAAAATGCAATATCCGTGCCCGCCTCAGCCGGCCGCCCCGCCCGCATCGGGGGCGGCATCCTCTTCCCGGTAGCGCGCCAGCTTGTAGCGCAGGGTCCGCTCGCTCATTCCCAGGCGCTCGGCCGCAAGCTTGCGCGATCCGCCGACTGCGGCCAGCGCGTCCATGATGTGCTGACGCTCCAGCGACTTGATGTCGGTGGGCTGCGCAGAGGGGGGTGCCACCGCAGCGGGGCTCTCCCCCGAACCGGCAATTTTTGCCGCCGGCAGGTATAAATGTGCCGGCTCGATCACGCTGCCGACCGCGAGTATCAGCGCGCGCTGGATCACGTTTTCCAGCTCACGGATGTTACCGGGCCAGGCATACTGCGTCAATTGAAGCTCGGCCTCGGGCGAGAAGCCGAGTCCATGCCGTCCGGCGTCGCGCGCGAGCCGCGCCAGGATGTGCCGGGCCAGGGGCACGATGTCCTGCTTGCGCTCGCGCAGCGGCGGCAGGTGCAGCGGAAAGACGTTGAGCCGGTAGAACAGGTCCTCGCGGAAGCGCCCCGCCGCCACCTCGGCCTCCATGTCGCGATTGGAGGTGGCGATGATGCGCACGTCGACCCGGATCGGCCCCTTGCCGCCCACGCGTTCGACTTCACGCTCTTGCAGCACCCGCAGCAGCTTGGCCTGCAGCGCCAGGGGCATCTCCGAGATCTCGTCCAGCAGCAGCGTGCCGCCGTCGGCCTGTTCGAACTTGCCCGCCTGGGCGCTGGCGGCGCCGGTGAAGGCGCCCTTCTCGAAGCCGAACAGCGTGGACTCCAGCAGGTTGTCCGGGATCGCGGCGCAATTGATCGCGACGAAGGGCTTGCCGGCGCGCGGCGAATGCCGATGCAGGTAGCGCGCCATGACTTCCTTGCCCACGCCGGATTCGCCCGTCACCAGCACCGTGGTGTTGGAAGCGGCGACGCGCCTGGCCAGGGCGAGCATCTCCCGCGACATGGCATCCTCGGCAATGACCTCGCCGCCCTCCTCCGCTGGCGACGTGAGCATGAAGCGCGCGACCTCGGCCAGCAGCTTGTCGGCCTCGAAGGGTTTGGTCAGGTAGTTGCAGGCGCCGTCGCGCATGGCCTCGACCGCCTTTTCGATCATGCCGTAGGCGGTCATCAGCAATACCGGGATTTCCGGATGGCTGGCCTTGATCTGCTTGAGCAGCGCATGGCCGTCCATGGGCTGCATCTGCACGTCGGAGACCACCAGGCCGACTGGCTCGGCCGCCACCACCTTCAGGGCGGCGCTGCCATCCTCGGCCACGCGCACGTCGTAGCCGGCGATCTGCAGGGTGTCGGTGAGCGCCTCGCGCAGATCGGGGTCGTCCTCGACAATCAGGACCGGCAGGGGTTTAAGGGCCATCAGTCGTCCAGGCAACAGGCAAGAAATTCAGTCCATTTTAGCCACGGGCAGGGAAAGCATGAACTCGCTTCCCGCCCCCGGCACCGATTTTACCGTGACCTCGCCGCCATGGGCCTCCGCCACGCCGCGCACGATGGCGAGGCCCAAACCGGTGCCGTCGGCGCGCGTCGTGAAAAACGGCTCGAATATCCGCTCCAGGTGTGCCGGGTCGATGCCCGGGCCGCTGTCGCGCACCCGGAACCGCACCTGCTCCCCCTCGCGCGCCACCTCCAGGCTGACCGCATCGCCGGCGCGGCAGATCTGCAGGGCGTTCTCCAGCAGGCTCATGAGCGCGCTGGCCAGGGCGTCGCGGCTGCACAGCACGCGCGCCGCGCCGGCCTGGTCGTCGACGGAAAACCTGAGGCCGCGGGCAGCCATCTGGGGCTCGATGACTTGGGCCAGGTCGGACACCAGCGCGGATGCGGAGAGTACTTCGCGCCCGGCGACCTCGCCCCGCACGAACAGCAGCATGTCCTGGATCAGGTGTTCCAGGTGGCGCAGCCGCTCCAGGACCTTCTCCGAAAAGCGCAGGCGGTCGCTGTCGGGGAGCGCCGGCCGCCCGAGGTGGGAGGCATAGAGCAAGGCCGTGGCCAGCGGCGTGCGCAACTGGTGCGCCAGCCGCGCCGCCACCTCGCCCATGGCGGACAGCCGCTGGTGCCGGGCAAGCTCCAGCTGCATGGCGTGGGCCTGGGTCACGTCGTGCAGCAGCAGCAGTTCGCCGCCAAAAGCCGGCAGGTCGCGGGCCGAGATGCTGAGCCGCCGGCCCGCGCTCGGGCCCGCCGTGTCCCACTCCTCGGGGTTCGAGGTGGCGCGCAGCCGCGAAGCCTGTAGTTCGGCCCAGTTCGCTCCCGGCAGATCCGCTCCAAGCATCTCCCGCGCCGCGGGATTGGCCTGGGCAACACGCCCTGCGCCGTCGAGCACCACCACCCCTGCCGGAAGGGCGTCGAGCAAGCCGCCCAGCCGCTCGGACAGGGCCTCCTTCTCCAGGAACTGGCGCTTGAGCTCGCCGTTGGCGACCGCGAGTTCGCCGGTCAGGCGGGCGACCCGCTGCTGCAGTTCGGCATAGGCACCGGCCAACTGCTCCGATGCAAGGTTGAACAGCGAGAACGCCTGCTCCAATTCCCTCGGGTCGATGCGGCTTTTGTCCTCAGCCATGGCGGGCTTCGGGCGCCGCCGTCAGGAGCGCGGCCGGGTGCGGGAACTGATTGATCATGAACGGAGATTATAGTGGGATCGGGCGTCTTGGCCAGCCAAAACTGCCGCTCCGCGCGCCTAACGCTTCCCTTAAAGTTTCGCGCCCTCCCTGCCGATATACGGGCAGCGCGCAACAAATACTCAAAGGAGCGGCCCATGCGATTCTTCTGCAACCTGACGATCCGGACCAAGCTGACGTTCCTCGTCGCCAGCAGCGCCCTGCTCATGCTCGCGGTGGGCATCACCGGACTCATCGGCCTCAATTCCGCCAACAAAGTGGCGGAATCCATCTACAAGGACCGCTTGCTGACCATCGACCAGCTGAACAGCATCCGCAATTACCAGATGCAAAGCCGCATGAACCTGCTGGCGGCGCGCCAGGAAACCGATGCGTTCGAGATCATGGCCTACGGGGACAAGGTGCGCAGCGCGGTGTTCAAGATCGAGCAGATCCTCGCGGCCTACCGGGCCAAGAACCCGAGCGGCGAGGAAAAGCGGCTGTTCGATGCTTTCATCGACGCGCGCACGAAATTCGGCACGACCGCCCTGATGCCCATGATCGATCTGCTGCAGGGCGAGAAGTTCGCCGAAGCGGACAAGCTGCGCAAGGAACAGGGCGACCCGCTCTATGCCAAGGTTTCCGACGCCATCGACAGCCTGATCGAATACCAGACCAAGTGGGCCGAGCATGATTTCGCCGCGGCGGTGAAACGGGCGCGCGTGGTGCGGACGATTTCCATCGCCGCCCTGGTGCTGGGCGTGGTGCTGTCCGCCGCGCTCGGGATCTTCCTGACCCGCGGCATCAACCGCGGCGTGGCCAGCCTGCAATCGGCAGCCAAGCGCCTGGCCGCGGGCGACCTCACCACCCGCGTCAACAGCGAGCGCAAGGACGAAATCGGCAACGTCGCCCAGAGCTTCGACGCCATGACCGACCAGTTCTCCGGCATCGTGCGCGAAGTCACGCATTCCAGCCACAACGTGGGCACCACCGCCAGCCGCCTGTCCGCCGTCGCGGACCAGGTCACCAGCAGCTCGCGCACCCAGTCCCGGGAAGCGGCCCAGGCCGCCGCCTCCATCGAGAACCTCAATCGGGCATTCCAGCAGATCGCGGCCACTGCCGAGGAAATCGAGAGTGCGGCGAGCGAAGCCCGCGCCATGGCCGAACAGGGCAATACCGTGGTCTCCACCGCCGTGAAAGGCATCCAGGAAGTCTCGAAGACCGTGAGCGAGTCGGCGCGCATGATCGCCGAGCTCGGCGAGCGCTCCAGCCAGATCGGGCAGATCCTGGCGGTGATCAAGGACATCGCCGACCAGACCAACCTGCTTGCGCTCAACGCGGCCATCGAGGCCGCCCGCGCCGGCGAACAGGGCCGCGGCTTCGCGGTGGTGGCGGACGAAGTACGCAAGCTCGCCGAACGCACCACCAACGCCACCAGCGAGATTTCCACCATGATCAACGCGATCCAGTCCGAGACCGGCCGCGCTGTCGCCACCATGCAGAAAGGCAGCACCCAGGTCGCCGAAGGCGTGACCTACGCCAACCAGGCAGGCGAGGCCTTGCAGGACATCAACCGCAGCGTGGCCGAGGCGGTGAACCGCATTCACGAGATCGCCACCGCCACCCGCAGCCACACCGCCCAAAGCGAGCAGATCACGGCGCAGGTGGAACGGATCGCGGCGCTGGCGGAATCCAACAGCGCTTCGCTGCAGGAGACGAACCAATCCGTGCATGCGCTGCTGGAACAGGCCACCAAACTCGAGCAGGTGGTGGGCCGCTTCCGGCTCGCGTCATGAAGCAGGCCCTCAATAACAAACCATAACCAGGAGACAGTCAGATGTTCGGCGGGAAGAAGGAACAGATCAACGCACTCCAGCGCCAGATCGAGGCATTGACTCTGGAAAAGCGGCAATTGTCCAAGGCGCTCACGGCTGCCACGGAAGACCAGGAAGCCTTGCGCCAGCAGCTTCTTCAAATGCAGAACAGGCAAGCGCTGGACACCGGCCTGTTCGAGAACATGCACCGGTTCGGCGTGTCCTTCCGTGAAATGCAGCGCACGCTGGCGGGCCTCGCCCAGAACATGAAGCGCGAAAAAGAGCACGCCATCACCGCAGCCAGCGCCTCCGACTCCAGCCGTGCCGTCATGCAGGACATTGCCGCCAACCTGCATCATGTCGCCGAGAAAACCCAGGAAACCGCCCACAGCGTCGAGCGCCTCAACGAGCGTGCCGGCCAGATCGGCGGCATCGTGAAGCTCATCAAGGAAATCGCCGACCAAACCAATCTGCTGGCGCTGAACGCGGCCATCGAGGCCGCCCGCGCCGGGGAACAGGGTCGCGGTTTCGCCGTCGTGGCCGACGAGGTCAGGAAACTGGCCGAGCGGACCGCCAACGCCACCAACGAGATCTCGAACCTCGTGGGCGCCATCCAGGGCGAGATCCAGGGAGCAAAGGAACAGATGGAGACCGAGGCCCAGGAATCCTCCTCCTTCAGCCGCAAGGGCGAGGAAGCCTCCACTGCGCTGAAGAACCTCATCGACCTCTCGCGAGACATGGAAGGCGCGATTTCCGCCAGCGCCCTGCGCAGCTTCGTCGAGCTGGCCAAGGTGGACCACCTCGTCTACAAGTTCGAGATCTACAAGGTCATCATGGGCCAGTCGAACAAGCAGATATCGGAATTCGCCAGCCATACCAGCTGCCGGCTGGGCAAGTGGTACTACGAGGGCGAAGGCCACGCCTGTTTCAGCCAGCTGCCAGGCTATCGCGAGATCGAATCGCCGCATCGCGTGGTACATGCCTCCGGCGTCGCGGCCCTGGAGCACTACCATGCCGGCGAATGGGATGCGGCGCTTACGCATCTGCAGAAGATGGAGGATGCCAGCATGCAGGTGCTGGACCAGTTGGAGCGCATGGCGGCATCCGGCGAAGCAGACAACGCCATTCTGTGCTCCAGCCACAACCACTGATCCGGCTCAACCGAACAGGAGTTCAACATGTCAGACCTGCTGAAAAACATCGATGCCCGCACCAAGCTGGCCGGGACCAACAAGCTGGAGATCCTGCTGTTCACCCTCGGCACCGACACCCGCACCGGCCGCCGCGAAACCTACGGCATCAACGTGTTCAAGGTCCGGGAGGTGATGCGCGTGCCGGAAATCACCCGTGCCCCGGAAATGCCGCCCGCCGTCGAGGGCATGGTCAGCCTGCGCGGCGTGCTGGTGCCGGTGGTGGACCTGGTGAAGTTCTCCGGCATCCAGACCGACAGCAAGCCGGAAATCATGATCGTCACCGAGTACAACGGGCGCACCCAGGGCTTTCTCGTGGAAGCGGTCGACACCATCCTGCGCCTGGACTGGTCCTCCATCCGCGTGCCGCCGGAGATGTTCGCCGGCCACATGGGCGGCCTGGTCACCGCCGTGACCGAGCTCGCCGATGGCCGCCTGGTGATGCTGATGGACGTGGAGAAGATCCTGGCCGAAACCACCCATGTGGACGACGAATTCATGTACAGCACGGTGAAGCCCCTGAACATGGAGGACCGCACGGTGTTCTTCTGCGACGACTCGGCCATCGCACGCAAGCAGATCGAAAAAACGCTCAATGCCATGGGCGTCGGCTTCCACATGGCGAACAACGGCCGCCAGGCCTGGGAGGCCCTGCTCAAGATCGCGGCGCAGGCCGACGCGGCGCACCTGCCCGTGAGCAATTTCATCCAGCTGGTGCTGACCGATGTGGAAATGCCGGAGATGGACGGCTACATCCTGACCAAGAACATCAAGAGCGACCCGCGCTTTGCCGGCATCCCGGTGGTCATGCATTCGTCCCTGTCGGGCATGTCCAACCAGCAGCTCGGGCGCTCCGTGGGCGTGGATGAATATGTGTCGAAATTCGAGCCGCAGCGGCTGTCGGAGACCGTCGCGCGGATTCTCCAGGGATCGGTCAAGGCCGCCGCCTGACGTCACACCAGCAACAGGAAGTCACCAACATGGACATGCCAGCCAACCCCGCTTTACTCGAAACCGTCGACGGCCGCACCAAGCTCGCCGGTTCCAACAAGATGGAGATTCTGCTGTTCACCCTCGGCACGGGCGAGGTGTTCGGCATCAACGTGTTCAAGGTGCGCGAGGTGTCCCAGACGCCGTCGATCACCAAGACGCCGAACACCCCGCCCGGGGTGGAAGGCGTGATCTCCCTGCGCGGCAACATCATCCCGGTCATCTCGCTGGCGAAATTCATCAACATCGACGGCGCGCCGCCCGACAGCGGCCAGACCATGATCGTGACCGAGTTCTCGCGCCACACCCAGGGCTTCCTGGTGCACGACGTGGACCGCATCATCCGTGTGGACTGGGACAAGGTTAAGCCACCCACCTCCATGCTGACCGGCGCCGACTCCATGATCACCGCCATCACCGAGCTGCCGGACGGCAAGCTGGTGTCGATCCTGGACGTGGAGCAGATCCTGGCCCAGGCCATCGGCGAGGAGGACGTGCCGCCGCTGGAGAAGGTCGACTCCGAGCGCGAGCACATGATCTTCTTTGCCGACGATTCCATGGTCGCGCGCAAGGAAATCACCCGCGTGCTGGAAACCATGGGCATCAAGTACCAGCAGGCCACCAATGGGCTGGAGGCCTGGGACAAGCTGCAGGGCCTTGCCACGCGCGCCCAGGCCGAGGGCGTGGCGCTGAAGGACCAGATCAGCCTGATCCTGACCGACGCCGAGATGCCGGAAATGGACGGCTATGTCCTGACCAAGCAGATCAAGTCCGACCACCGGTTCGACGGCATCCCGGTCATCATGCATTCCTCGCTGTCCTCGGAAGCCAACCGGGCCATGGGCCAAAACGTTGGCGTGGACAGCTACGTGGCGAAGTTCGACCCTGCGGTGCTCGCCGACACGCTGCGCCCCTTCCTTGGGTAGGCTGAAGAATCAGAAACACGAAATCGCAAGACAGGAGTAGTAGCATATGGCTGACCCGAATATGAAATTCCTGGTGGTGGACGACTTCTCGACCATGCGCCGCATCGTCCGCAACCTGCTCAAGGAGCTCGGCTTCACCAACGTGGACGAGGCGGAGGACGGCGTGGCCGCGCTGTCGAAACTGCGCAGCGCGCACTTCGACTTCGTCGTCAGCGACTGGAACATGCCCAACATGACCGGCCTCGACCTGCTGAAGAACATCCGCGGCGACGCCAACCTGAAGCACCTGCCGGTGCTGATGGTCACGGCCGAGGCGAAGAAGGAAAACATCATCGAGGCCGCCCAGGCCGGCGCCAGCGGCTATGTGGTGAAGCCGTTCACGGCCGCCACCCTCGAGGAAAAACTGAACAAGATTTTTGCGAATCAAGGAGGTGCCAAGTGAGCAACACGGCAAGCGGCGACAGCGACGACCTGGAAGCCCTGTTCGACAGCATCGTCATGGCCAATGCGGCGGCCGAGACGGCGCCCGCCCCGCAAGCCGCTGCGGCAGCGGCTGAACCGACGCCCGAGGCTGCCCCGGCCGCCGAGGCGGGTGCGAGCATGAACGAACCCTACTACTCGCAGATCGGCCACCTGACCCGCAAGCTGCACGACACGCTGCACGAGCTCGGCTACGACAAGAACATCGAAAAGGCCGTGGACACCATGATTCCGGATGCCCGCGACCGCCTCGCCTACATCGCCGCCATGACCCAGCAGGCGGCCGAGCGCGTGCTGAATGCGACCGATGTCGCCAAGCCGATCCAGGAGGAGCTCGAAGCCCGGTCGGAAACCCTGGCCACGCGCTGGGACAGCCTGTTCCGCAACGAGCTCTCGGTCGACGACTTCAAGCAGCTGGTGCACGAGACCCGCGGCTTCCTGCAGGAAGTGCCGCGCCACACCAAGGCCACCAGCGACCAGCTGATGGAAATCATGATGGCCCAGGACTTCCAGGACCTCACCGGCCAGGTGATCAAGAAAGTCATCGAGATGGCCAAGGAAGTGGAAAACGAGTTGCTGAAAGTGCTTCTGGAGAGCACCTCGGCCGAGAAGAAGTCGCACATCGAAACCAGCCTGCTGAACGGGCCGGTGGTGAACGCCGAAGGGCGCACCGACATCGTCACCAGCCAGGAACAGGTGGACGATTTGCTCGAGAGCCTGGGGTTCTGACACTCCCCGGCCCGCCAACAAGAAGGAAAACGCATCATGAGCGCATTCGCCGGGATGGAAGACCTGCTGCAGGACTTCCTCACAGAAGCGACCGATCTGCTGTCCGAAGTCGACAACAAGCTGGTGGAGCTGGAGAAGTCGCCGGATGACCGCGAGCTGCTGAATCAGATCTTCCGCGGCTTCCACACCATCAAGGGCGGCGCGGGCTTTCTCAACGCCCATGAGCTGGTCGAGCTGTGCCACCGTACCGAAAACCTGTTCGACAAGCTGCGCAACGGCGAGATGACGCTGACGCCGGAAATCATGGACGTCATCATGGCGGCCACCGCCACGGTGCGCGACATGTTCGGCTTCCTGGCCCAGGCGCGCATGCCCGAAGCGGCGGACAAGGACCTGCTGCTGGAGCTGGATGCGGTGCTGGCGGGCGAAAAGGCCATGCAGGTGTGGAAGAACCAGGCGGCCCACACGCCCCAGGAACCGGTCGATGTTCAGCCTGTCAGCGCCCCACCCACCGCCCCTGCCGGCGCGCCGGCCACGGAAGGCGCAGGTCCCGACTGGCGGGTGCTGTATCACGCACTGCTCGGCACCAAGCCGGATGAGGCCGCAGCGCCCGCGCCTGCGGCCGTGCCTGCACGCGCGGAATCCAGGCCGGCCGCCGGCAAGGGTGCCCCGCCGCCCGCCGCGGCCAAGGAAACCACCATCCGCATCGATACTGTGCGCCTCGACCAGGTGCTCAACCTCTCGGGTGAAATCGGCCTCACCAAGAACCGCCTGACCTGCCTGCGCGCCGACATCCTCGCCGGCAAGAGCGACGCCCACACCCTGAAGGCGCTGGACGAGGCCGTGAGCCAGCTGGACCTGCTGGTGGGGGATCTGCAGAACGCGGTGATGAAGACGCGCATGCAGCCCATCGGCCGTCTGTTCCAGAAGTACCCGCGCCTGGCGCGCGACCTGGCGCGGCAGCTGGGCAAGGACGTGGAACTGGTGCTCGAGGGCGAGGAAACCGAGATCGACAAGACCATGATCGAGGACCTGAACGACCCCTTGGTGCACCTCGTGCGCAATGCGGTCGACCACGGCGTGGACAGTCCGGAAGAACGCGTCGCCGCCGGCAAGTCGCCCAAGAGCGTGATCCGCCTCTCCGCGCAGCAGGTGGGCGACCACATCATCATCGAGATCGCCGACGACGGCCGCGGCATCCGCCCCGACGTGATCCGGCGCAAGGCCCTGGAGAAGGGCCTCATCGACCACGAAACCGCGAACAGCCTGGACGAGCGCCAGAGCCTGAACCTGATCTTCCTGCCCGGCTTCTCGACCAAGGACCAGATTTCCGACGTGTCCGGCCGCGGCGTCGGCATGGACGTGGTGAAGACCAACATCCTCAAGCTCAACGGCCGCATCGACATCAAGTCCGCGGTCGGCCAGGGCTCGACCTTCACCATCACCCTGCCGCTGACCCTGGCGATCCTGCCGGTGCTGATCGTGCGGCTGGGCACGCAGCCGTTCGCCGTGCCCTTGTCCATGGTGCGCGAGATCATCCCGATCCAGCCCCAGGACGTACAGCAGGTGTCGGGGCGCGCCACCCTGGTGGTGCGCGACGAGGTGCTACCGGTGAAGACCCTGGCAAGCCTGATCGGCTGGCCGGACTCGGAATCCCCGGCCTTCGGTGTGCTGATGCAGTCGGCGGAGAACGCCTTCGTGCTGGCCATCGACGGTTTCATCGGCCGCGACGACGTGGTGATCAAGCCGCTGTCCGACATCAAGCCCCACGGCGTCGCCGGCGCCACCCTGTCCGGCGACGGGCAGGTGGTGCTGGTGCTGGACATGGAGGCCCTGCTCACGGGCGAAACGCCCAGCCCCCATGCCAGCCTGTTCAAGGCGGCGGCCACCGCCTGAGCCGGGATCGGCAACGACACGAGTCACACGCAGTAGAAGAAACGAGGAACGCATGAATCCATTCGCCCAAGCGGTCACCCAGCCCGGCGCCGCCGGCCACGAGGAAGTCTTCATCGGCCGCCAGCCCATCATCGACACCCAGCAGCGCATCGTCGGCTACGAACTGCTGTTTCGCGACCATGCCCAGGCCACCACGGCGAACATTGGCGACGACCTGCTTGCGGGCGCGCAGGTCCTGGTGAACACCCTGAACAACATGGGGGCCGAATGGCTGTTCGGCGAGAAGATCGCCTTCCTGAACGTCACCGCCAACGTGCTGCACAGCGACTTCCTGGAGCTGCTGCCCGCGCGCCGCATCGTGCTGGAGATCCTCGAGGACGTGGTGCCCACGCCGGAGATCGTCGAGCGGCTCGGTGCGCTCAAGCAGCTCGGCTTCAGCCTGGCGCTGGACGATTACGACGGGAATCCCGCGTTCGATCCCCTCCTCGGCATGGTGAGCTACGTCAAGATCGACATGCTGCAGACGCCGCCGGACAAGCTCCCGGCACTGGTGGCCGCGGCCCGCAAGCACCCGGTCAAGCTGGTCGCCGAGAAGGTCGAGACCAAGTCGGTGTTCAACGCCTGCAAGGCGCTCAGTTTCGATTTCTTCCAGGGCTTCTATTTCGCCCACCCCGAGACCCTCACCGCGCGCGTGATCAATCCCGGCCAGGCATTGGTGCTGGAGCTGCTGAACAAGGTGCGTGCCAACGCCGACGTGGGCGAGATCGAAAAGGGCTTCAAGCGCGACGTCGCCCTCTCCTTCAAGCTGCTGCGCTACATCAACTCGGTGGGCTTCGGCCTGTCCTGCGAGATCCAGTCGATCCGCCATGCCCTCGCCATCCTCGGCTACCAGCAGCTCTACCGCTGGCTGACGCTGCTGGTGGTCACCGCGAACGAGGGCGCGACCGCGCCGGCGCTGATGAAGACCGCGGTGACCCGCGGCCGCCTGACCGAGCTGCTGGGCCAGGACTTCCTCGACAAGAACGAGCGCGACAACCTGTTCATCGTCGGCATCTTCTCCCTGCTCGACGCCATGCTGGAAATGCCCATGGACCAGATCCTGGAGAAGCTGTTCCTGCCGGAGCCCATCGCCGATGCCCTGCTCCGCCGCGACGGCATCTACGGGCCCTTCCTGCAGCTGGCCGAGGCCTGCGAGAGCGCCAACACGGCCGACATCCGTGAGCTGGCCGAATCCCTCACCCTCGATCCGGAACGGGTCAACGCCGCGCACATCCAGGCGCTGGCCTGGGTGGAGGAACTGGGGGTTTAGCAAAGCGACACGTCACAAGGCGCAAGGCCGGGACCGGCTCATCCGAAGAACAGGTAGCAGACGCCAATTGCCGCCACCACGCCGGCCAGATCGGCCAGCAGTGCGCAGGATACGGCGTGGCGCGTGCGCTTGATGCCGACCGCGCCGAAGTACACCGCGAGCACATAGAAGGTCGTTTCCGTGCTGCCCTGGATCACCGACGCCAGACGCCCGGCGAAGGAATCGGCGCCGTAGGTCCGCATCGTCTCCACCATCATCGCCCGCGCGCCGCTGCCGGACAGCGGCTTGACCAGAGCCGTGGGCAGGGCGTCGACGAAACGCGTATCCCAGCCTGCGGCCGCGACCAGCCAGCGGATGCCATCCAGCGCCAGGTCCAGCGCCCCGCTCGCCCGCAGCATGCCGATCGCCACCAGCATCGCCACCAGATAGGGAATGATGCCGATCGCGATCTGGAAGCCATCCTTGGCGCCCTCGATGAAGGTTTCGTACACCGGCACCCGGCGCCGCAGCGCGCCGATGAGGAAGGCCGCGATCAGCGCCAGGAGCACGACATTGGTCACCAGTGCCGACTGCCGCTGCATCTCCGTCGCCGAAAGCCGGGTGAAATACCACACCAGGGCGCCGATCCCCGCCGTTGCCGCCCCCACGTAGGCCGCGACCACCCGGTCCAACAGGTTGATGCGCTGCGCCACCGCCACCGCCAGCAGCCCGGCCATGGTCGAGCAATAGGTCGCGATCAGGATGGGAATGAACACGTCGGTGGGGTCGGCCGCCCCCATCTGCGCCCGGTAGGTGAAGATGGTCACCGGAAAGATGGTGACCGACGAGGCATTGAGCACCATGAACAGGATCTGCGCATTGCTCGCCGTGTCCGCGCTCGGGTTGAGGCTCTGCAACTCGCGCATCGCCTTCAGGCCGAGCGGCGTCGCCGCGTTGTCGAGGCCGAGCATGTTGGCTGACATGTTCATGACGATGGCGCCATGGGCGGGATGGTTGGGCGGGACCTCCGGCATCAGGCGGCGGAACAGCGGCATCAGCAGGCGCGTGAGCGATTGCAGGAAGCCGCCGGCTTCGCCGATGCGCATGATGCCCAGCCACAGGGTCATCACGCCGGTGAGCCCCAGCGCCACCTCGAACGCGACCTTGCTGCTGTCGAACATGCTCTTCATCAGCGCGCCGAAGACGTCGCCCTGCCCCAGCAGCAAGGCCTTCGCGGCAGCGGTCCCCAGGGCCACCAACAGAAAGCCGGCCCAGATCGCGTTCAACATCCAGATTCCCTCCCGCCGGGCATCTTAAGAGTCGGCCGCGTGGCCCGTCAAACCAAGCGGACTGCCCAAGCCCGGCGCCGGCGTTATAGACTTGCACCAGGCGCCATCGCTCGGAAACGAGAACCGGGCGCGGATGAAACCTGCCGGGGGCATGGCATGGAAGACGGCTTGAAGCGCATTCTGTACGTGGAAGACGACCCGGACATCCAGGCCGTGGCGCGTCTCGCGCTCGAGGTCGTCGGCGGCTTCACCGTGCGCGTGTGCAGCTCGGGGCCGGAAGCGCTGGCCGAGGTTGCGGTCTTCGCGCCCGACCTCATCCTGCTCGATGTCATGCTGCCGGGCATGGACGGCCCGAGCATGCTCAAGGCCCTGCGCGGCGTGCAAGCCACGCGGCAGACGCCGGTCATCTTCATGACGGCCAAGGTCCGGCCCCAGGAAATCGCCCACTACCGGGCCCTGGGCGCGCTCGACGTGATCGCCAAGCCCTTCGACCCGCTGACGCTGCCCGACAGCATCCGCAGCATCTGGGCGCGCCGCTGAACCTCCCAGGGGCAAGCGAAGCCGCGCTTCGCCTTTCCCCACCCGCCCCGTCTTGCTAAAATTGCGGGTTTTTTCACGGCTGCGTCCCGCGGACGCCGAGGAAATCCCTTGCTCTCCACCGCCAACATCACCATGCAGTTCGGGGCCAAGCCCCTGTTCGAAAACGTCTCCGTCAAGTTCGGCGACGGCAACCGCTATGGGCTGATCGGGGCCAACGGCTGCGGCAAGTCCACCTTCATGAAGATCCTCGCCGGCGTGCTCGAACCCAGTTCCGGCAACGTCTCGCTCGACCCCCACGCGCGCCTGGCCTGGCTGCGCCAGGACCAGTTCGCCTACGAGGACGTGCGCGTCCTGGACGTGGTGATGATGGGCCATGAGGAAATGTGGCGCGTGATGCAGGAAAAGGACGCCATCTATGCCAACCCGGAGGCCACCGAGGACGACTACATGAAGGCGGCGGAGCTGGAATCCCGCTTCGCCGAGCTGGACGGCTACACGGCGGAAGCGCGCGCCGGCGAGCTGCTGCTGGGCGTGGGCATCCCGCTGGAGAACCATAACGGCCCGATGCGGGAGGTGGCGCCCGGCTACAAGCTGCGCGTGCTGCTGGCCCAGGCGCTGTTCTCCAACCCGGACATCCTGCTGCTGGACGAGCCCACCAACAATCTGGACATCAACACCATCCGCTGGCTGGAGGAAGTGATCAACGCCCGCTCCAGCACCATGATCATCATCTCCCACGACCGCCACTTCCTGAACAGCGTGTGCACCCACATGGCGGACCTGGACTACAGCACCATCCGCGTCTACCCGGGCAACTACGACGACTACATGCTGGCCTCGGCCCAGGCGCGGGCGCAGCTCGCCGCCGCCAACGCCCGCGCCAAGGAGAAGGTGGCGGAACTGCAGGAATTCGTGGCGCGCTTCGCCGCCAACAAGTCCAAGGCGCGCCAGGCCACCTCGCGCCTGAAGCAGATCGACAAGATCAAGGCGGAAGCCGTGGAGGTGAAGCCCTCCAGCCGCCAGAACCCCTACATCCGCTTCGAACTGGACCCCAAGGAAAAGCTGCACCGCCAGGCGGTGGAGATCATGGACATCGGCAAGGGCTACGACCGCGCCCTGTTCCACGGCATGAACTTCATCCTGGAAGCGGGCGAGCGCCTCGCCGTGATCGGCCCCAACGGCGCCGGCAAGACCACCCTGCTGAAGACCCTGGTGGGCGAGATCGAGCCGGACCAGGGCGAGGTGAAGTGGGCGGAGAAGGCGCGCATCGGCTATTTCGCCCAGGACCATGCGGCGGAGTTCGACTCCGACCTGAACGTGTTCGACTGGATGAAGCAGTGGGGTCAGCCGGGGGACGACGACCAGGTGATCCGCGGCATCCTCGGCCGGCTGCTGTTCTCCGGCGACGACGTGAAGAAATCCGTGCGCGTGCTGTCCGGCGGCGAGAAGGGGCGCATGCTCTACGGCAAGCTGATGCTGGAGCGGCCCAACGTTCTGATCATGGACGAGCCGACGAACCACATGGACATGGAATCCATCGAGTCGCTCAATATCGCGCTGGAAAAATACACCGGGACGCTGATCTTCGTCAGCCACGATCGCCAGTTCGTTTCCTCGCTCGCCACCCAGGTGATCGAGCTCGATGGCAAGGGGAACTTCACCCGCTACACCGGCAACTACGAGGACTACCTCGCCAGCCAGGGCATTGCCTGAGACAGCGCCGGGCCCGGTTCAGCCCGCCACCTGCTCCAGGCGATAGCCATGGTTGTAGATCGCGCTCAGCTGCCAGTCGTTCTCCGGGCCGAGGCCGAGCTTGATGCGCAGGCGGCTGACATGGGTGTCCACCGTCCGCGTGCTGATGTCGGGCTGATGTCCCCACACGCTCTGCAGGATGTGGCCGCGCGACAGCAGGCGGCCTTGATTGCGGAACAGGAACAGCGCGAGCTCGTACTCCTTCTGCGTCAGCTCGATGGTCTCGCCGCGACAGCGCACGCGCCGGGCGCCGAGGTCGATCTCATACGGCGGATGGCTCAGCACGCCGGCCGGCTTGAGCGCGGGATGCGCGCGCCGCCCCACGGCTTCCACCCGCGCCAGGAATTCATCGCGCCGCACCGGCTTGGCCACGTAATCGTCAGCGCCCAGGCTGAGTCCCGCGACGATGTCCTGCTCCCGGTTGCGCCCGGTGACGAAGATCACCGGGATCGGCCAGTCCACGTTCTCGCGGACCCATTGCAGAATCTTGTCGCCGGAGGTGTCGGGCAGCATCCAGTCCAGCAATAGAAGGTCGAAGCTGTCGCGGCCCAGCGCCCTGGTCAGGGCCGCCCCGCTGTCGAACAGCTGGGGCGCATGGCCCGCCTCCTCCAACCACAGCGCCAACAGGCGCGCAATGTCCGCATCGTCCTCCAGTAGTGCAACCCGCATCCGCCCCTCCCGTGGCAAGCCACAATCGCTAACATTTTGACTATATGTTGACATGATCATATGGTTTTTGGCGACAGGCGGGGTTGGGCTGGAGCGGCGCTAGCAGCTGCCGTCGCTGCAGGGCTTGTCCGATGCGTAGGCGGGGGCGCGCGCCTGCTCGATTTGCTGGCTCAGCTGGTAGACCGCCAGGGCGTACTGCAGGCTGCGGTTGTAGCGGGTGATGACGTAATAGTTCTGGAACCCCAGCCAGTATTCCGGGCCGGCTGCGGTGTCGAGCCGCACGAGCATTGCCTCGGCCTGCTCCGGCACGGCCTGGCCCGGATTGCGCAGCGCCACTCCCCGCTTCTGCCACGCTTCGACCGTGCGCCGCGCGCTCCAGCCGGTGTTGGCGAACTCCCGCGTCTCCTCGCCTTTCACGTCCACCCGCACGGCCACGGGCTCGCCCGTCTTCCAGCCAAAGGACTTGAAGTAGTTCGCCACGCTGCCGATGGCGTCGTCGGTGCTGCGCCACAGGTCGCTGTGGCCGTCGCCATCGAAGTCGAGGCCGTAGTTCAGGTAGCTGCTGGGCATGAACTGCCCGATGCCCATGGCGCCCGCGTAGGAGCCCTTCACGCTCAGCGGATCGAATTCCTGGCTGCGCGCCAGCCGCAGGAACTGCTCCAGCTCGCGGCGGAAGTAATCCGCGCGCGGCGGATAATCCACGGCCAGGGTGGTAAGCGCATCCATCACCCGGTAACTGCCGGTGTTGCGCCCGTAGACCGTCTCGACGCCGATGATGGCGATGATCATCGATTCCGGCACCCCGAACTGCTCCCGCGCGCGCAGCAATGCCGCGGCATGCTCGTCCCAGAATGCCACCCCGCCCAGGATGCGCCTTTCGTTCACGAACAGCGGCCGGTACTGGTCCCAGGGCTTCGCTTCGGCTGGCAGGGAGATGGCGCGCACGATCTGCGGCTTGAGGCGCACGTCGCCAAAGACCTTCTCCAGCTCGCCCGCATCCATCTGCAGCGCATCGGCAACGGATTTGACGAAAGCGCCATACTCCGCCCGCGTCGAGAACAACGGCCCCGGGTCCGGCTTCTTCCGTGCCAGTGTCGGTGCGCTCAAGCTGAGCGCCAGCAGCAATACCACCCATCTCATTTCGATTCGCCCTTTCCTACTGCGAGGAGCACCCGGTCCAGCAGCCGGTCGGGAAGGCCCCGCCGGCACCATGCAAACAGCGTTGCGGGAAACGTGACCCGATAGCGCGCTCTGGGCTGGCGGGCCTCCAGTGCCCGTACCAGCACGTCGAGCACGGCCTGCGGCGGCAGCGTGAACGGCGCCGCCGGCCCCGGCTTGGTCAGCCGGCGTTCCATCGCCTCGTACTTCTGACGATGGAAGCTGTGCGTCTTGTCGATGTTGCGCTGATAGGACGCGAAGGCATTGGCGCGAAAGCGGCTGGCGATCGGCCCCGGTTCGATCAGCACGACATGGATGCCGCTGCCGTGAAGCTCCAGCCGCAGGGTGTCCGTCAGGCCTTCCAGCGCAAACTTCGACGCCACGTAGGCACCGCGGTAAGGCAGCGCCACGTAGCCCAGCAGCGAACTGTTCTGGATGATGCGGCCGTGGCCCTGGCGGCGCATCACGGGAATGATGCGATTGGTCAGTTCGACCGTGCCGAAAAGATTGGTCTCGAACTGTTCGCGCAGCACCTCGCGCCGCAGATCCTCCACCGCGCCGGCCTGCCCGTAGGCGCCGTTGTTGAACAGGGCATCCAGGCGGCCGCCCGTGCCTGCGAGCACCGCCTCCACCGCCGCGATGATGGAGGCGGAATCCGCCAGGTCGAGCTGCAGCGCCTCCAGCCCCTTGGCGCGAAGCAGGTCGACGTCCCTCGGCTTGCGCGCCGTGGCGAACACGCGCCAGCCCCTTGCCTGCAGCCCTTCCGCCGCGCACAGGCCGATGCCGCTGGAGCAGCCGGTGATCAGAATGCTTTTCTGCGTCATGGCTTGATGGGAAGGAATACCGCCGTGGCCAGGTTCTGGATCACGCGCACGACGGTGCGGTTGCTGCGCCCGGCGAGGATGCGCGCCAGCATGTCCGTCTCGCCGATGAGCTTGCCGAATTCCCGCTCGAAGCTGAGATTGCGCACCTCGCCGTTGAGTTCATTCGACAGCAGATAGGGCTGGCCATTCACATCGCGCGCGTTGGCCAGCTTCCAGGCGGCGATCTCGAAGTTGCGCGCGGCATTGTAGAGCGCCTGCGGGTCCAGCTCGTCCATGGCGTAGAACTCGGTCCGGTCGTCGTAGGCGGCGCGCGTCATCGTCAGCAGCCCCCACATGAAGGCCAGCACGCGATCGCCGGCATAGTCGTCGCGAAAGGCCAGCAGGACGGCCTCCGTGCCGCGCCTGCCCTGCAGTTCCGGGAAATCCACATTGACGCCGCTGTCGAAGATGCGCGCCATGGCCTGCTCCAGGGAGGCATTGCCGCCTTTGCGCCACTCGCGCGGGTTGCGCCGGTAGAGCTTTTCGGCCAGCACGTGCAAGTGAATGAGCGCCTCCTGCGCATGCAGTTCGGCGACCTGGTCCACCTCGGTCTTGGCAAGCGAGCTGAGCTGGAATTCCGGGGGATTGGGACCCTTGCCCGGGCGCGGGTTCGAGCTGGCGCAGGCGGAGAGGAGAAGCATCGAGGCTGGAATGACAAGCCATTTCATTCGCAGCCGACAGTGTACTGCGTTTCCCTTCAGGAGGAACAGCTGACCGAGATCTGCTGCGCCCAGTCCGGCGGGAAGCCGGCGTAATGCTCCATCCCCGGATGTTCGTCGAAAGGACGCTGCAGCAGATGGAGCAGCGCATCGACTTCGGAATAATCCCGCTCGTTGATCGCCTTGGCGATGGCGGTCTGCGCCATGTAGTTGCGCAGCACGTATTTGGGGTTCACCCGGTCCAGCGCGGCCTTGCGCGCCGCGTCGCCCTGCCCGCTCCGCGCCAGCGCCGCCCGGTAGCGCTGCGCCCAGGCGTCGAAAGCTGCGCGATCCAGGAACAGGTCGCGCAAGGGCGCGTTCGACTCGCCCGGCGCCTGTTTGAAGCCGTTGAGGCGGCGGAAGAAGATGGTGTAGTCCACCTTGTTGCCGTGCAGGATCTCCAGCAGGGCGGTGGCGAGCTCCGCTGCCTCCGCTCCGGGCGCGAGGCCCAGTTTTGCGCTCATCAGTTCCACGTAGTGCCGGGAGAATTCCTCGTAGTAGCCGCCGATCGCGCCCTTGGCCTCCTCCACGCTCATCAGCGGCGTCAGCGCCTGGGCCAGGCAGGTCACGTTCCAGGCGCCGATCTCCGGCTGCTGGTCGAAGGCGTAGCGGCCATGGTGATCGGAGTGGTTGCAGACGAAGCCCAGGTCGGTCTCGTCGAGAAAACCGAAGGGGCCGTAGTCGAGGGTGATGCCGAGGATGGACATGTTGTCGGTGTTCATCACGCCGTGGACGAACCCCACCGACTGCCACTTGGCCATCAGGCGCGCGGTGCGCAAGGCCACTTCGCGCAGGAAAGCCGGATACCTGTCCGCGCGTTCGGCCAGCTCCGGATAATGATGGGCAATCACGTAATCGGCCAGGGTCCTCAACTCCGCATGCTGGCCGCGGTAGAAAAACACCTCGAACGAGCCGAAGCGGACATGAGAGGGCGCCATGCGCAGCAGCGTGGCCCCGGTCTCGATGCTTTCGCGGTACACCTCCATGTCGCTGCCGATGATGCACAGCGCGCGGGTGCTGGGGATGCCCAGGCCGTGCATGGCCTCGCAGCACAGATACTCGCGGATGCTCGAGCGCAGCACCGCGCGGCCGTCGCCGCTGCGGGAAAACGGCGTCTCGCCCGCCCCCTTCAGATGCAGGTCCCAGCGCTCGCCGCGGCTGTTCACCACTTCCCCCAGCAGGATGGCGCGGCCATCGCCCAGCTGCGGCACGTAGTGGCCGAACTGGTGGCCCGCGTAGAGCATGGCCAGCGGCTCGGAACCCGGGAGCAGGCGATGGCCCGCGAAATACTCGAGGAATTCGCGGCCCAGGGCTTCCTGCGGATCGAGGTCGAGCAGATGCGCCGCCTCCGGGTTGAAGCTCACCAGATATGGTTCGGGCATCGGCGTCGGCGCGAGCCTGGCATGAAATGCCGCGGGCAGGCGGGCAAAGCTGTTGTCGAAGTTCAGCGCCGCCAGCTTGCGCCGGGGAGGAAAATGACGGTCCATCGGGTTCTGCGCGATAAGGGAATCAGGACCGCATTCTGACCCGAACCACCTGCCAAGGCCAGGACTTTAAGGCCATTTCAGGAATGCGGGTTTGCCGGTTCGGGGATCGGGCGGATCAGCTCCGGACCATTGTGGCGCGGGTTGTTGACCAGGCTGCTCACCGCATCCGCGACCAGGTCATCCCCGGCATAGGGCACCAGCAACGCCGCCAGCGCGGACGGCTCCGCCGCGGGCTCCAGCCAGGCGCGGCAGGCCGCGGCGGGCAGGATCACCGGCATGCGCTCGTGGATCGGCCGCATCAGCGCGTTGGCCGCGGTGACGATGATCGCGCAGCTCTCCAGGCTGTCGCCGCCCTGCTCCCAGCGCTCCCACAGGCCGGCGAAGGCGAACGGCCGGCGGTCCCGCAGGTGAATGAAATAGGGCTGCTTGCCGCGATCGAGCTGCTGCCATTCGTAGAAGCCGTCGGCGGGGACCAGACAGCGCCGGCGACGGAAGGCATCGCGAAACGCCGGCTTGCTCGCCACGGTCTCGGCGCGGGCATTGATGATGCTGTAGGGGCTCTTCGGCTCCCTGGACCAGTGGGGCACCAGCCCCCACTTCGCCTGCACCAGTTCGAACGGCTGCGCGGCCCCGCGGCGAATGATCGGGACCATCAGGCTGGGAGCGATGTTGTAATGAACCGGCACCGGCGGGAACGCCACGCCCAGGGCGTCACCGATGGGCGAGAGATCGGACGTGGTGAGCGTATAGCGGCCGCACATGGCGCCTCACACGGAGTCCAGGGACAGCCGCTGCCCCGGCTCCGGGCAGATCACCCGCGCCTGCAGGGTCTGGCGCAGGTGTTCCGCCAGCGCATCCATGGCCTCCGGTTCGCCGTGCACCAGCGCCAGCGGCGGACGGCGCTTGAAGTTGCGATACCAGTTGGCGAGCCCGGTCTGATCGGCGTGGGCCGACAGGCCGCCGACGGTGTGAATCTGCGCGCGCACCGCCACGTCGTCCCCGAACAGATGCACGGTCTTGGCCCCGTCGACCAGGGCGCGCCCCAGCGTGCCGCGCGCCTGGAAGCCGACGATCAGCACGTGCGCCTGCTCGAAGGCCAGGTTGCGCTTGAGGTGGTGCACGATGCGGCCGCCGGTGCACATGCCGCTGCCGGCGATGATGATGGCGCCGGCGCGGATTTCGTTGATGCGCATCGAATCCTCCGGCGTCTTGGTCAGCCTCAGGTTGGGCAGGTTGAACGGGTCGCCGTGATTTTCCACGACCGCGCGCGCAGCCTTGTCGTAGACGCCGTGGAACTTGCGATAGAGGTCCGTGGTTTCGATCGCCATCGGGCTGTCGAGAAACACATGCCACTCGTGCAGGCCCCAGGCCTGGTAGTTGCGGGCGAGGACGTAGAGCAGCTCCTGGGTGCGCCCCACCGCAAACGCCGGCACCAGGATGTTGCCCCGGTTGGAATGGGCGTTCTGGATGATCTCGCCCATCTCCGCCCAGGTCGCCTCCCAGGCGCGGTGGCAGCGATCGCCGTAGGTGGATTCCATCACCACCAGGTCGGCCTCGGTCAGCACGCTCGGGTCCGCCAGGATCGGCGCACCGACATGACCCAGGTCGCCGCTCAGCACCACCCGGCGCACCCGATCCCCTTCCTGCAGCTCCAGCTCGACGATGGCGGAGCCGAGGATGTGCCCCGCGTCGTGCAGCCTGAGCATCACCCCGGGCAGGATGTCCACCTGCTCGCCATAGTCGATCGCCCGGAAGTGGCGCTCGGTGGTGTACACGTCATCCTGGGTGTAGAGCGGCTCCAGCGGGCGCTGGCCGTTGCGCAGACGCTGGCGGTTGTAGCGCTCGGCCTCCTTCTCGTTCAGGTAGGCGGCATCCTCCAGCATCACGCGGCACAAGGCCGCCGTGGCCCGATGGGTGTAGATGAAGCCGCGAAACCCGGCCTTGATCAGTCGCGGGAGGCGTCCGGAATGGTCCAGGTGGGCGTGGGTGAGGACCACGGCGTCGATGTGCCGCGCATCGAAGGGAAATGGCTCCCAGTTCTGCTTCTCATGCTCGAAGGTGCCCTGCACCAGGCCGCAGTCCACCAGGAAGCGGTACTTGCCCACGTGCACCAGATAACAGGAGCCGGTGACTTCCCGCGCTGCGCCTAAAAACTGTATCTCCATCGCGTGCTTTCCTTCGTTGCGGCTCAGCCGCCGCCTTTCACAAACCGGGCGATACGCTCCACCCCGTCCTGCAGCCGGGCCAGATCCGTGGTGTAGGCAAAGCGGAGATGGGTTTCCGGCTCGAAATGCCCGAAGTCGATCCCGGGCGTGACGGCCACGCCTGCCTCGTCCAGCAGCCGCCGCGCGAAGGCCTCGCTGTCCCGGGAAAACCGCCTGCAGTCCGCGTACAGGTAAAACGCGCCCTCCGGCGTCACGGGAATGTCGAAGCCGATTTCGCGCAGGGCCGGCAGCAGAAAGTCCCGCCGCCGCTGAAATTCCCGCCGGCGCGCCTCCAGGATGGCCAGGGTCTTTGGCGCGAAGGCGGCCAGCGCCGCATGCTGGGCGGGGGTCGGCGCCGCCAGAAAGATGTTCTGCGCCAGGCGGTCCAGCGCCGGGACGAAGCGTTCCGGCGCCACCAGCCAGCCCAGGCGCCAGCCGGTCATGCCGAAGTATTTCGAAAAACTGTTGATCACGAACAGCTCGTCGCTCACCGCCAGCGCCGTCGGTGCGTCGCAGCCATAGGTCAGCCCATGGTAGATCTCGTCCACGATCAGCATGCCGCCGCGATCGAGCGCGACACGATGCAGCGCGCGCAGCGCATCCAGCGACAGCAGCGTCCCGGTCGGATTCGCCGGCGTCGCCACCAGCGCCGCCCGGGTGCGCGGCGACCAGTGGCGCTCGGCGAGCTCGGCGCTGAGCTGATAATGGGTGGCCGGCCCCGCCGGCACGCCGATCGCCCGCCCTTCCACGAAGCGCGCGAAGTGGCGATTGCAGGGATAACCCGGGTCCGCCAGCAGCACTTCGTCGCCGGGATCGAGCAGCACCGCCATGGCCAGGAGCAGGGCGCCCGAGGAGCCGGGGGTGACGATGATGCGATCGGGCGACACCGGGACCCCGTACCGGCTCTGATAAAACGCGGCGATGGCCTCGCGCAGGGCCGGCAGCCCCAGCGCCGGCGTGTAGTGGGTCTGGCCGGCCTCGAGCGCGGCGATGCCGGCCTGCACGACCGGCTCCGGGGTGGGAAAATCGGGCTCGCCGATCTCCATGTGCACGATGGCGCGCCCCTGCGCTTCGAGCGCACGGGCACGGGCCAGAATATCCATCACATGGAAGGGTTCGATCTCGGCGGCGCGCCGGGCAGGCTGAAGTGGCGGCATGGGGTTTCGGGCAGAAAAGGCCGGGCGCATTCGCGCGGCAGCCGACGGCCCATTATAAACAGCGACGCCATGATCAGCGACATTAGGGCGCTGCAGCAACTTCCTGCAGCAGGCGTATCCTGCCCGCCTCGAGCGCGAGCGTGCCCTGCCTGCGCGTGGACTCGAGCCAGGCGGCGAAGGCGGTGACATCCAAGGGCCGGGTCATGAAGTAGCCCTGGGCCGCATCGCAGCCCAGCTCGCGCAGCCGGTCGAACATGGCGCCGCTCTCCACGCCCTCGCCGATGACGGAGAGCCCCAGGTTGTGCCCCAGCTCGATGGTGGCATGCACGATGACGGCATTGGTCTTGTTCTCGTGCATGTCGAGCACGAAGGACTTGTCGATCTTGATTTCGTCCACCGGCATCTTGGACAGGTAGGCGAGCGACGAATAGCCGGTGCCGAAATCGTCGATGGCGATGCGGATGCCCATGTCGGAGAAGCGCGAGAGAATCTGCAGGGCGCGGTCCTTGTCCACCATGATCGCGCTCTCGGTGATCTCCAGGATCAGACTCTCCGGCGCGACATCGCGCGCGGCCAGGGCGCCGGCGACGATGTCCGGCAGGTCGAGGTCGAACAGCACCTGCGCCGACAGGTTCACCGCCACGCCCAGGGACACGCCCTGCTGCTTCCACGCGCTCGACTGGTCCAGGGCGTGGTGCAGCACCCACATGGTCAGCGGCTTGATCAGGCCGGTGCGCTCCGCCAGCGGAATGAATTCGTCCGGATACATCAGGCCGTGCCTGGGGTGGTTCCAGCGCACCAGCACCTCGACTTCGCCGATGACGCCGGTCTTCAGGTCCACCTTCGGCTGGAAATGCAGCACCAGCCCCTCGCCTTCGATGGCCTGCCGCAGCTCGCCCATGAGGGTGAGCCGCTGCGGACTGTATTCGTCGTACTTCGGCGAATACACCAGGAAACCCGCGCGGTTGCGCTTGGCGGCGTACATGGCCACGTCCGCGCGCTGCATCAGCGTATCCGGATCGGTGCCGTGGTCGGGATAGAAGGCGATGCCCATGCTTGCTCGCACGTCGAGCTTGAGCGCTTCGAGCATGAAGGGCATGTCCATCGCCTTCTCGATCTTTTTCACCACCGGGCTGATGTCCTTGGCCTGGGCCAGGTTCGGCACCACCACCGCATACTCGTCCCCGCCCAGGCGGGCGATGGTCTCCGGCTCCTGAAGCGCAGCCTGCAGCCGAGTCGCGACCTGCTTGAGCAGGCGGTCGCCGTTGAAGGGGCCCATCGCCTCGTTGATCTCCTTGAAGCGGTCGATGTCCATCACGATCACCGCCACCCGCTTCTTCTCCCGGGCCGCGGCGTGCAGGGCCTGGCCCAGGCGGTCCTTGAGCAGGAAGCGGTTGGGCAGCCCGGTCAGCTGGTCGTGGGTGGCGTTGCGGGTGGCCTGGGCCTCCAGCGCCACCGTCTGGGCGCGCAGCTCGGAGGTCTGGTCCACCACCAGGGCACTCGCCTCGTAGGCGATGAGCGAGCTGACGTATTGCCCCCAGAAGGCGAACACGAAGGGCATGGCGTCGAGGATCCACAGTGCCGCGTTGTTGCGCTGGGCGGCGATGAGCGCGTCGAGGTCGATGCTGGAGGACTGGACGAAGGCAACGCCGGCGGTGGCGAGCGCGATGGCGACGGTGGCGATCACCACGCCATAGATGGCGTGCTTGCTTGCCTTGGCCTTGAGCAGGCGGGCATTGTTGCTGAGGGTCTGGCTGGCTTGAGCCATTTCTGGCGAATCCCGATCCTGCTTTTAGTGTTCTTGGGGCCTGCCCCGGGATTAACGGCTGGACCGGTCGGGACTTTAGCCGCCGGCGCGGCAGAAGCGCCGGCCTACTGGATGCCGGCCGCAGCCAGGGCGGCGCGCAGGTCGAAGGGCGTGCTGCGGCGCCAGCCTTCGTCCATGCGGCTGATGTAGGCCTGCACCGGGTGGCGCCGCGCCATGGCGCCCAGGGCGCATTTTGCGACCGCCGTCTCGTCCGCGCCGGCACAGGCGCCGCGCCGCCGCCCCAGCACGGCGGCGAAGTAGCGCTCGCCGCCCGGCCCCTTGATCTGCTCGATGTCGTAATGCTGCACCAGGGCGAGATACAGGAAGGCGAAGTCATGCAGCGTCGGCAATGAATCGGCGCCGGCCAGGATGAAGCGGGTGCAGGTGTCGTCGGGACAGTATTCGACCACGGCCTGGCGCCCGGTCTGCACCAGGGCGACGTTGCGCGCGCCGAATACCGCCTTGAGCGGCCAGGCCTCCTGCCCCGCCCACGCCGGGCCGCAGGCGAACAGCAGGGCCAGCAGGGCGAGGCGCACGCCGCGGTGCATGGCCCCGGCCTCAGTTGAGACGGCGGCTGGGTTCGTCTTCTTCTTCGACGTCGACGATCTCCAGCTTGGCCGCGGTCTGGTCGTGCTCCATCTCCACCGCCTCGATCTGGGCGAAGCGGCGGCTGATCTTCTGGCTGGTGATGTGCACCTTCTCCGCGTCCTCGTGCGCCTGGCGGATGTGGTCGGCCAGCTTCTTCATGCGCGTGTCGAACAGGTTGAAGTCCTTGGACAGCTTGGCCAGGGCATCCTTGATGATGTGCACCTGCTTGCGCGTCTCCACGTCCTTGATGACGGCGCGGGCGGTGTTGAGGATGGCCATCATGGTGGTGGGCGAGGCGATCCATACCCGCTTCTGCATCGCATAGTCCACCACGTCCGGATGACTGCTGTGGATCTCCGCGAACACCGCCTCCGCCGGCACGAACATCACCGCGCCGTCGGAGGTCTCGTTGGCGATGATGTACTTGGAAGCGATGTCGTCGATGTGCTTCTTCACGTCCGCCTTGAACTGACGCTGCGCCATCGCGCGCTCGGGCTCGGGCAGGCGCCGGTCGAGCATGCGGTGATAGTTCTCCAGCGGGAATTTCGAGTCCACCGCCACCGTGCCCGTCGGCTCGGGCAGGAACAGCGCGCAATCGACGCGGGTGCCGTTGGACAGCTTGTGCTGCATGGCGTAGATGGGCTGCACCGGATTGCTGGGCAGGATGTTGCGCACCAGGGTTTCCAGCTGGACTTCCCCGAACGCGCCGCGCGCCCGCTTGTCGCCCAGCAGCTCCTGCAGGCTGACGACATTGGTGGTGAGGCCGTCGATCTTCTTCTGCGCCTCGTCGATGGTGGCCAGCCGCGTCATGACCTGGGTGAAGGTGTCGTTGGTCTTCTTGAAGCCCTCCTCCAGCCGCTCGCTCACCTTGCCGCTGATCTGCTCGAGCCGGGTGTCGGTGGTCTTGGTCAGCGCCTCCATGGCGGCCATCAGCTGCTGGGTCACGGCAGCCATGGTGGTGGTGATCAGCTCCTGATCGGCCCGCCCCTGCTCGGTCATGGTCTGCACCACCTTGGCCATCAGCTCCTCGCGCAGCGCGTTGAGGCGCTCCTGCGTGGCGGCGCTCATTTCGGTCAGCTGCCGAGCCATGGTCTCGCGCAGCTGCCCCAGGCTTTCGCTTTGGGCCAGCTGCAGCTGGTGCATGTTGTCGCGGGTGAGGGTCAGCTCGGCGGAAATCGCGTTGCGCTGGCGGTCGGCATTGTCCGCGATCACCTGGTTGATGCGGTCGCCCTGCTTGGCAAGGCCGTCGTGCAGATCGGCGAGCATCAGGCGATGCTTGTCCTCCAGCATCTGCGCCACTTCCGCCGGAAACTGCTCCTGCACGCGCACCATCTGGCTCAGCCGGATGCCGATCCACAGCGCGCCGAGCACGAAGAACAGCAGCAGTACGCCGATCAGAATTTCAAGCATCGAACCCCTCCTCCATCATGCCGCCAGTATACCCCAGCGCTGCCAGGGCCGATGCGGAGCGGGCCGGGTCAGCCGGCGGCGGCGCGGCGGATGCCGGAACGCATCAGTCCGATGCAGTCATCCGGCGGCAGGGGGCGGCTGAAGAAATAGCCCTGCACCTGGTCGCAGCGGTTGGCAAGCAGATAGGACAGCTGGGCCTGGGTCTCGACGCCCTCCGCCACCACGGTCAGGCCGAGGCTGTCGGCCAGGGCGAGAATGGTGCGCACGATGGCGGTGTCGTTCTCGTCGCCGGGAATGTCGCGAATGAAGGAATGGTCGATCTTGAGGCAGTGGATGGAGAAGGTCTTGAGATAGCTCAGGGAGGAATAGCCGGTGCCGAAGTCGTCCACCGCGATGGACACGCCCATCTGCTCCAGCTCCCTGAGCACGGTCGCGGCAGCGGCCAGATTGTCCATGATCGCCGACTCGGTGATCTCCAGTTGCAGGTCTTCGGGCAGCAGGCCGCTGTCCGCCAGGGCGGCGCTGACCTCCTGCGCCAGATCCTTCTGCCGGAACTGCCGCGTCGAGAGATTCACCGCCACGGTACCCGGCTCCAGGCCCTGCTGCTGCCAGGCGCGCAGCTGGCGGCAGGCCTCGCGCAGGACCCAGCTGCCGATGGGGCGGATCAGGCCCGTCTGCTCGGCCACCGGGATGAACTCCGCCGGGCTCACCGCGCCCAGTTCCGGGGATTGCCAGCGCAGCAGGGCTTCCCAGCCGACGATGCGCCCGGACGCGGTCTCCAGCTTGGGCTGGTAGTGCAGGTGGAACTCCTTGCGCTGCAGCGCCTGCTTCAGGCGCCCTTCGAGCAGCACGCGGCGCTGGATCTCCTCGGCGAGATCCCGGCTGAAGATGCTCAAGCAGTTGCGCCCGGAGGCCTTGGCGCGGTGCAGGGCGAGATCGGCATGGCTCATCAGCGCGCTGGCCGAGTCGCCATCCGCCGGGTAGGAGACGATGCCCAGGCTGGCGCCGATCTCCAGGCGGTCATTGCCGATGTCGAACTCGCGGGTCATGGCCTGCAGCAGGCTCTCGCCGACCTCGCGCGCCTCCTCGGTGCTGGTTTCCTCCAGCAGGATCACGAACTCGTCGCCACTGAAGCGGGCGACGAAGGCGGAATCCGGGAGCGCATCGCGCACCCGCCGCGCCACCGCCACCAGCAGCAGGTCGCCCTGCTCATGGCCGAGGGTGTCGTTGACGTTCTGAAAGTGGTCAAGGTCCATCAGCAGCACGGCGCAGGGCATCTCGTGCTGGCGGCAGGAGCGCAGCGCGGTGCTGAGCCGCTCGCTGAACGCGGCGCGGTTGGGCAGGCCGGTGAGATCGTCGTGGGTCTGCATGTGGCGCATCTGCCGGAAGGGCTGGCGCACGGCCTCGGCATAGATGGCGCGGTAGAGATAGTAATAGCCGAACACCTTGTACACGTGGCCAAGCAGGTTGGCGGTATTGCTGACCTTGACGTACATGGTGAAAAACAGCTCGCCTGCCGCCATCAGCAGCAGCGCGAGCAGCAGGCTTTCGATGTCGCAGTTGGTCACGCGCTTGCGGCGCAGGAACAGAATCGCGGCGATCGCCAGGTAGAGGCTGAACACCAACCATTCGAGGACGATCTTGAGGGGCGTCAATCCGCTGTCCTCGATGCACATCGCCGGCGCGGATTCCGGGTTGACCAGGAACACATAACCCACCGCCGCCACCACCAGCGCCCCGATCAGCGCATTGCGCCGCGCGGACTCGGCGGTGGTGGGCGCCTCCGGAATCAGCACGTAAGCCAGCAGCCCGGCACCGGCCGCGAGGCGCCCGCACAGCCAGAACAGGATGGACTTGTGGGGGGTATTGGGGCTGATCAGGTCCGGCATGCCGACATAGGACAGGAAGTGCATCATGTCGAACAGGGCCACCATCAGGAAGGCGTAGCCCAGCACCACCGAACGCACCGAGCGCACGGTTTCCTGCGCGCCGTGGCCCGTGAAGAAGATCAGCGCCGCGACGACGATGGCGAAGGTCTCCATCATCGAGTGCGCAGCGAGGAAGGCGGGCCCGGATACCGCCAACTGGTTGGCGGGACTCGCCTGCCACAGCAGCAACGGGATGCTCGCGACGAGAAGCAGGCCGCCGACCAGCCGATGGGTGTCTTTTTCGGACAGGCTCATTAAGAAAACCTTCTGTCCCAAAATGGATATTTTTGCGCATGATGGCATGCGACGGGGGCTCGGCACAAGGCTGGCCGCCGCGCGGGCCATCAGCCTGCGCCCCGCCCGAACTGCAAGATCTCGGCCGCGATGCCGGCCAGCGCCACGCTGCGGTCCACCGCGCCCAGCTTCACCGCCTCCTTCGGCATGCCGTAGACCACGCAGCTGGCCTCGTTTTGCGCCAGGGTGGCGGCGCCGGCCTCGTGCATTTCCTTGAGCCCGCGCGCCCCGTCGTCGCCCATGCCGGTCATGATGACACCCAGGGCATTCTTGCCGGCAAACTTGGCCACGGAGCGGAACAGCACGTCCACCGACGGGCGGTGACGGTTCACCAGCGGCCCGTCGACCACTTCCACGTGGTACTGGGCGCCGCTGCGCTTGAGCAGCATGTGCTTGCCGCCCGGCGCGATCAGGGCGCGGCCCGGAATGACCCGGTCATTGTTGGCGGCCTCCCGGACTTCGATCCGGCAAAGCGCATTGAGCCGTTCGGCGAAGGAGGCGGTGAACCTCTCCGGCATGTGCTGCACGATCACCAGCCCGGGGCACACCCGCGGCAGGGCGCTCAGCACCACCTCCAGCGCCTGGGTGCCGCCGGTGGAGGTGCCCATGGCCACGATGCGGTCGGTGGTCTCGGCCATGGCCTGCGACGCGGGGGCATGGGGCGCCGGGGCCAGGATCGCGTCCGCGCTCAGTTTCTCCGGTACCGCAAGCGGTGGCGTCCGCGGCCGCAGGTTGCGCAGATTCGCCCGCGCGGCGGCTTTCACCGCCTGGATCAGGTCGTCCGAGGCGTCCTGCAGGAAGGATTTGAGCCCGACCTTGGGCTTGGTCACGATCTGCACTGCCCCAGCCTCCAGCGCCTGCATCGAAGTGGCCGTCCCCTGCTCGGTCAGGGTGGAGCAGATCACCACCGGCGTCGGCCGCTCGGCCATGATCTTCTTGAGAAAGGTGATGCCGTCCATGCGCGGCATTTCCACGTCCAGCACGATCACGTCCGGCCAGTTGCCGGCCATGCGCGCCATCGCGAACAGGGGATCGGCGGCGGCGCCGATGACTTCGATCTCGGAGTCCTGCTGCAGCACGCCCTGCAGCACCTGCCGCACCACTGCCGAATCGTCGACCAGCTGAACCCTGATCTTGCGCATCGCTTCAGCCCGTCCGTTTCAGCAACTGCGCCTGGCGCACCCACACATGGCCGGTGGCGACATCGAAGATCACGTTGCGATGCCCGCTTCCGCCGATGTGCTCGGCGGCGATGGTCATCCCGTGCTGCCGGAGCATCGCGCGCGCCACCATGCCGTTCTTGCACGAGACGTTGCGGCAGCCCGCGATGACCTCGTCGCACGGCTTTGTCTCGCACGGCCAGTGGCCGCTCTGATCGGGAAACATGTTGCCCCCGCCGAAGACCTTGACCACGTAGTCCTTCGGGTTGGTGTCGTGGCGCACGGCTTCGGCTAGAAACATGAGAATGGCATCCTCACCGTATTTGCCGTCGAGCCTGGCGACGCGCCGGCGCGGGCTGGAAGCGAGCATGTAATGGCACATGCCGCCGATGAGCCGTTTGGGGTGCCACATGGTGATGGCCACGCAGGAACCGAGAATGGTGCGGACGCGGGTGCTTTGGTCGCCGAAGTAGAACTCTCCCGGCTGCAGAAATATGTCGATTCCCTGGGCCGGCCGCTTCATCCCCATCGCGTCAGGGCCTGCGATAGATGGAAGGCCGGGTCACCGTCAGCGCGTCGGTCACGCCATTCAGGCTTTCTGAATGGCCGATGATGAGGTGGCCGCCCCGGCGCAGCTGCGCCACAAGCCGACCCACCACCTGCCGCTTGGTCTCGGCGTCGAAGTAGATCATCACGTTGCGCAGGAAGATCACGTCGAACTCGCCGACGTCGGGCAGCGTCTGGTTCAGGTTGATCTGGCTGAAGCGGACGCGGCTGCGCAGGGCGCGGTCCACGATGAAGGTGCCGGCCTGCGGCCCCACGCCCTTCAGGCAGTAGCGCGTGAGAAAATGCCGCGGCACCTTCTCCGCCTGCTCCAGCGCATACTGCCCGCTGCGCGCGCGCTCCAGCACGCGGGTGCTGATGTCCGAGGCGAGAATTTCCCAGGGCGCATCGCCCAGGCCATCCGCCAGCACCATGGCCAGGGTGTAGGGTTCCTGCCCGGAGGAGCAGGCTGCGCTCCACACCCGGAACGGTCGTCCCGGGCGGTGGTGCGGCAGCACTTCATCGCGCAGGAAGTCGAAGTGCTTCGGCTCGCGGAAAAAGTAGGTTTCGTTGGTGGTCAGCAGGTCAACCGCGATCTGCAGCTCACCCTTGTCACCCTCGCGCCGCAGAATGTCGAAGTACTCGCCATAGCTGCTCACGCCATGGTGGGCCAGGCGCTTCGCCAGCCGCCCGCATACCAGCGGCTTCTTCGCCGGCGACATGCTGATGCCGGCGATGGCGTGGATGAGCTTCTGGAACTGACGGAATTCCTGGTCCGATATGGCGCGGTTCAGCATGCCCTGTCGCTCCGCTTGCTTGCCCGGTCAGGCCGCATGCATCAGGCGGCGTCGCCGGCGCCCTGGCGCACGGTGAAGAAGCTCATGGTCTGCTGCAGTTGCTCGGCCTGGCTGCTCATTTCCTCCGCCGTGGCCGCCAGTTCCTCGGAGCTGGACGCGTTCTGCTGGGTGATCTGGTTCAGCTGCGCCATCGCCGTGTTGATCTGCGCCACCCCGGCCGACTGCTCTTCCGAGGCCGCCGTGATCTCCTGCACCAGGTCCGAGGTCTTCTTGATCGATGGCACCATCTCGTCCAGCAGCCGCCCCGCCTTCTCCGCCAGACCCACCGAACCCTTGGCCACTTCGCCGATCTCCTGCGCCGCCACCTGGCTGCGCTCGGCCAGCTTGCGCACTTCCGCCGCCACCACCGCAAATCCCTTGCCGTGCTCCCCCGCCCGCGCCGCCTCGATCGCCGCATTCAGCGCCAGCAGGTTGGTCTGGTAGGCGATGTCGTCGATGATGCCGATCTTCTCGGCAATGGATTTCATGGCGGTCACCGTCTCCTTCACCGCCTCGCCCCCTTCCACCGCCTCCTGGGAGGACTTCGTCGCCATGCCGTCGGTGACCTTGGCATTCTCGGTGTTCTGGTTGATCGAGGCCGACATCTGCTCCACCGAGGCCGAGGTCTCTTCCACGCTGGCCGCCTGCTCGCTCGACGCCTGCGACAGGGACTGCGCCGTCGCCGACACCTCCTCCGAGGCAGACGACAGGTTGTCGGCCGCCAGACGGACGTCCGCGATGATCTGGGAGAGTTTCTCGATCGTCCGGCGCAGGTCGCGCTGCATCGCGGCCAGTTCGTCGCGGCCCGGCGTCTCCGGAATGACTGCGGTCAGGTCGCCCGCCGCGAGCTTGGTCATCCCTGCCGACATGACGCGGGCGGACCCCGTGAGGTTGCGCACCATCAGCACGCCGAACGCGACGCACAGCGTAAACAGCGTAATCACGCTCGCCAGCAGGGTATATTTCCTGGTCGTGAGCTGCGCCGTCTGGGCCTGCAGCGCACGGTCAAGCTGGGTGTTGGCGGCATCGGACAACGCGAACAGCGCATCGATCGCGTGCGTCAGGGAGGCCGAGTATTCCTGGGGCGAGAATTCCAGCTTGTCGGACTGGACGATTTCCCGGTCCACCATGGCAATCGCGGCGCCGGCGCTTTGATTGGCATCGAGGAACAGCTTCTCCAGGCTGTCCTTCAGGGCCGCATCGGCGACATAGGCCTTGTCCAGGGTGTCGCGGATGCCCGCAAGCTCGCGCTGCGCGAGCCCGAGATAGGCCGCCACGCGGCTGCGGTCATCGGGCGTCGCCGTGTGTTGAACCAGGATCCCGCCGCCGATGGCACGCACCCGGCCCAGGTATTCGGTCAGGGTGGGCAGCCGGCTGGTGGCGAGGAAGCCGACCTGATAGCCCGCCACCGTCGGATCATAGGTGATGTTGGATTGGTCGGACACCGCCGTGATCAGCTTGAGTTCCGCGTCCACGACCGCGCTGTGGCGCTTGAAGCTCTCCGCCGCGCTCAGCCCGCCGACCTCGCCCTTGAGGCTCTGCCACCCGTTCCTGACTTCCTGCCAGGACGAGGTCAGGCCCAGCTCCGGGTAGCGCCGGTCCATCTCGTCGACCTCCGCCACCGCCTTGTCCACCTCGGCGCGCTTGGCTTCCCACGCGGGCTGCATTTCCTTCTTGCCATTGAGCACCAGCCCGGCAAGGCCGCGATGCTGCTGCGTGGCCTTCAGCAGGGACATCACCGGCTTGAAATAGGCCGCGCCGGAGGTCTCGCGGGCGGCAAAGCCGATGCTCTCGTCCAGCCCCGAAACGAAAAGGTAGGTGGGGATGCCGAACAATGCCAGCACCATGACGCCGAGCACGGCGAATTTCTGGCTCAGCGAAAATCGGTTCAAGAGTCGATTCATATTAACTCCCTTGATTGCTCTATGAGCGGGTCCGCACGGCCCGCTCACCCTTGCACCTTGGATTCCACCAGCAGCGGTACATCCGCGCCGGCCGCGTTCTCCAGCAGTGCCAGGTCATCCAGCGACAACACGTTGTTCACGCTCAGAATGATGACGAACTTGCCGCCGACCTTCCCCATCCCCTGGATGAAGTCGGCGCGGATGCGGGTGCCGAAGCTCGGCGCCGGTTCGATTTCGCCGGCCGGGATCTCGAGTACCTCGGACACGGAATCCACGACCACGCCCACATCATGCTTGTCGCCGTCGCTTTCCACTTCGATGATGACGATGCAGGTGCGGCGCGTGATCTCGGTGCGCTTTCTTCCAAATCGCGCCGACAGGTCCACCACCGGCACCACCGCGCCCCTCAGGTTGATCACGCCGCGGATGAATTCCGGCATCATCGGCACTTCCGTCAGGCTGCCGTACTCGATGATCTCCTTGATCGACAGAATGCCGATGGCGAACATCTCGCCGCCCAGGTTGAAGGTGAGGTACTGGTTGTGTTCCTCACCCGCCAGTTCGACCACCGCGGTCGATTGTGTGCTCTTTACCAGTGCGCCCATGCTGATCTCTCCTCAAAAGCGCACGAAGTCGGCTTCGTTATGTTCCGCCTCGGCGGCGTGTCCCACCGGCTTGGCAGCCTTGCGGCCGACCGGCGCGGCGTGAGCCACCTTGCGCACGGTGGCGCCGGCGGATGCCGCGCCCACCTTGAAGAAGCTCATGGTCTGCTGCAGCTGTTCGGCCTGGCTGCTCATTTCCTCGGCCGTGGCCGCCAGTTCCTCGGAGCTGGACGCGTTCTGCTGGGTGATCTGGTTCAGCTGCGCCATCGCCGTGTTGATCTGCGCCACCCCGGCCGACTGCTCTTCCGAGGCCGCCGTGATCTCCTGCACCAGGTCCGAGGTCTTCTTGATCGATGGCACCATCTCGTCCAGCAGCCGCCCCGCCTTCTCCGCCAGACCCACCGAACCCTTGGCCACTTCGCCGATCTCCTGCGCCGCCACCTGGCTGCGCTCGGCCAGCTTGCGCACTTCCGCCGCCACCACCGCAAATCCCTTGCCGTGCTCCCCCGCCCGCGCCGCCTCGATCGCCGCATTCAGCGCCAGCAGGTTGGTCTGGTAGGCGATGTCGTCGATGATGCCGATCTTCT
>CAYUJV010000010.1:0-41939 GCA_964445085.1 uncultured Burkholderiales bacterium | reverse complement strand
CATCGGCCCCCGCGCGTTCGAGGTCGGGGCCGAGGTGCGTGCCGCCTTCCTCGCGCTCGACCCCGCCGCCGCGGCGGCCTTCGTCCCGGCCGCCGCCCCGGGCAAATGGCTGGGCGACCTTTACCTGCTGGCGCGGCAACGGCTGGCGCGGCTGGGGGTCGGGCGGGTGTTCGGCGGCGGCGATTGCACCTATTCGGATTCCACCCGCTTTTTTTCCTACCGGCGCGACGGTGCCACCGGCCGCATGGCGTCCCTGATCTGGCGCGTTCCCTGATTAATTCTACGAGCAATAGCCCTTAAGAAATAGCGGCTTACGCCGCTAACCGGTCTTGTATCGCCATGCCGCGACCGGATTCAGACCAAGACCCAAGAAAAAACCGCATGAAGCGCCCCTTTCCGTCGAGCCTGCGCTCACGCCTGCTGCTGCTGATGATCGTCCTCGTCCTGCCGTGGATCGTGGCGCTCGCCTACCAGTTGTGGGAGCAGCGGCAAGCCGCCGTGGCGGCGGCCATCGAAGCCGAACTGAACCTGGTGCGTTCCGCCGCCGCGCGGGACGGGCAGGCGATTCAGGGCGCGCGCGGTTTGCTGAGCGTGCTCGCCAGCCTGCCCGAGATCCAGACCGGCGCGCCGGAGGATTGCCGCGGCCGGCTCGGGGATGTCCTGCGCTCGCAGGGGGAGGGCTACGCCAACCTGGTGGTCACCGATGCCGACGGCCGCACCCTGTGCGCGGCGCGCGGGCTCGAGCGGGTCGATTTCAGCGACCGCGACTGGTATCGGCATGCGGTGCAAACCCGCGGCTTCGTCGTCAGTCGCTACCTCATCGGCCGCATCCAGCGCAAGCCGATCCTGCCCGCATCCCTGCCCGTCATCGATGCGCAGGGCCGGGTGTCGCGGGTGATCCTCGCGGCGCTGGACGTCGCCTGGCTCGATCGCGCGCTGCAGCATGCCAACATGGGCAGCGACGCGGTGATGACGCTGGTCGACAGCGACGGCACCGTCCTTGCGCGCCGCCCGGCCGCGACCCAGATCGCCGGCAAGCCCCATTCGCTGGCGCCGCTGGTGGCGGCCATCGCGGCCGGAGGCGAGGAAGGCACGGGCGAGGGGGTCGACGCCGGCGGCGTCCCGGTGCTGTTTGCCTATGCCCGCCTGCCCGGCAGCGCGGAGAGCAGCGGCCGCGTCTATGCCGCCGTCAGCGTGCCGCGGCAGATGGTGCTGGCGGAGGCCCACCGCGCTTTCGCGCTCAACCTGGCCATCCTCGGCGCGCTGACCCTGGCGCTGCTGGCCGGGGCCTGGTTCCTCACCGAGTCCTTCGTGTTGCAGAAGGTGAAGACCCTCATCGACGCCTCCCGCCGCATTGCCGCCGGTGACTTTACCGCCCGCGCCGATCTGGGCCGCGGACACGGCGAACTGACCGAACTGGCCGATGCCTTCGACGAGATGGCAGCGTCCATCGAGCGCCATTTCGAACAGGCGATGGGGATCATGGAGTTGGCGCCGGAAGCGATCATCCTGTCCGACGAGGCCGGACGCATCGTCATGGCCAATGCCCAGACCCTGAGCCTGTTCGGCTACGGCGAGGGCGAGCTCATCGGCCAGCCGATCGAGGTCCTGCTGCCGGAGCGGCTGCGTGCCCAGCATCGCGGCCATCGCGAGCGCTACGCGCCGACGGGTGTCGTGCGCACCATGGGCGCGCGCATGGATCTGGTGGCGCGGCGCAAGGATGGCAGCGAGTTCCCGGTGGACGTCAGCCTGGGCATGCTGGGACGGGAGAATGGCAAGCTCACGGTGAGCGCGGTGCGCGACATCACCGAGCGCAAGCAGCACGAGGCGCAGATCCTGCACCAGGCGACCCACGATGCCCTGACCGACCTGCCCAACCGCGCCTTCTTCCGCGAGCTGCTGTTGCGCGCGCTGGCCCAGGCGCAGCGCAGCGAGAAGCTGGTGGCCGTGATGTTCCTCGACCTCGACGGCTTCAAGAACATCAACGACACCCTCGGCCACGAGGCCGGCGACGTCCTGCTCAAGGCCACCGCCCAGCGCATCGTCTCGGTGCTGCGCAAGGACGACGTGGTGGCGCGCCAGGGCGGGGACGAATTCACCATCCTGCTGCAGGGCATCCACGCCGTGCCCGACATCATCCAGATCGCGGAGAAGCTGCTGGCGGCGATCGCCGAGCCGCTGCGCTACGGCCACCACGACATGTACGTCACCGCCAGCATCGGCATCACCATCTCGCCCTTCGACGACACCGACGTGGACAGCCTGCTGCGCAACGCCGACACCGCGATGTACCGGGCCAAGGACGCCGGCAAGAACCGCTTCAGCTTCTATACGGCGGAGATGAACGCCCAGATCGTGGAGCGCATGGAGACGGAGGCGGGGCTGCGTCAGGCGCTGCAGGAGAACCAGTTCGAGCTGTATTACCAGCCGCAGGCGGAGATCCGCGAACTGGGCGTGGTGGGCCTGGAGGCGCTGATTCGCTGGAACCATCCGCAACGGGGCATGATTCCGCCGGCCCGCTTCATCGCCGTGGCCGAGGAAAGCGGCCTGATCGTGCCCATCGGCGAGTGGGTGCTGCGCACCGCCTGCCGCCAGATCAAGGCCTGGCAGGACGCCGGCTTCCGCGACGTGACGGTGGCGGTGAACCTGTCGGCGCGCCAGTTCCACCAGGAGCGCCTGCTGGAGATGGTGGGCCGGGTGCTGGAGGAGACCGGGCTCGATCCGCGCTCGGGGGCGCTGGAGCTTGAGCTGACCGAGAGCATGGTGATGCAAAGCGGCGAGCGTGCCGCGCGGATCATGGCCGGGCTGAGCGCGCTGGGGCTGAAGATCGCCATCGACGACTTCGGCACCGGCTACTCCAGCCTGAGCTATCTGAAGCATTTCCCCATCAGCACGCTCAAGATCGACCAGTCCTTCGTGCGCGACATCGCGGTGGACCCGGATGATGCCGCCATCGTCGCCACCGTGGTGGCCCTGGGCCACAGCCTGAAGCTGAAGGTGATCGCAGAGGGCGTGGAGACGCCGGAGCAGCTGGCGCGCCTGCGCCAGATGGGCTGCGACGAAATCCAGGGCTATTACCTGAGCAAGCCGCTGCCGGCCGCGGCGGCGACCGCCTTCCTGCAGGCCGCGGCCGCGCCGGCGGCGGGCCCAACGGCCGCAGATAACGTATAATTCGCCCTCGCGCGGCTCTGGCCGCTCCTCCGGACGGCGTGCTCCGCCCAGCTCAACCCGATGTCCATCCTGTCCTACATCATTCTCGCCAGCCTCGTCGGCGGCGTGCTCAGCATTGTCGTCGCCGGTGCCGCGGCGTTTTCCGCCGGGCCGGGCATGGTGCCGGTGCTGGTGAGCTACGCCATCGGCGCGCTGCTGGGCGCGGCCTTCCTGGAGATCCTGCCCCATGCCTTCGAGACCGCGCCGAGCGCGAACGCCATGACCGGCACAGTGCTGGCGGGGATCCTGCTGTTCTTCATTTTGGAGAAGCTGGTGCTGTGGCGCCACTGCCATACCGCGCAGTGCGAGGCGCACACACCCCACGAGCAGGCGCACGGCCACGACCATGGCCGCAGCGGCCTGATGATCACCGTGGGCGACACCTTCCACAACTTCGTCGATGGCGTCATCATCGCCGCCGCCTTCATGACCAGCGTGCCGCTGGGCATCGTCACCGCGCTGGCCATCATCGCCCACGAGATTCCGCAGGAAGTGGGCGACTTCCTCATCCTGCTGCATTCCGGCTACAGCAGGGGGCAGGCCTTCGCGCTGAACCTGCTGAGCAGTCTGGCGACCGTGGTCGGCGGGGTGCTGGCCTATTTCGCCCTGGACTCGATGCGGGAATGGGTGCCCTACACGCTGGCCATCGCCGCGGCGAGCATGATCTACGTGGCGGTGGCGGACCTGATTCCGGGGCTGCACAAGCGGGCCGAGCTCGGTGCCACCGCCCAGCAGGTGCTACTGATCGCCCTGGGTGTCGGATCGGTGGCCGGGGTGGAGTGGCTCGTTGGCGGCCTGGCCTGACGCGGCACGCTCGGCGGCGCGCCTCCGGCGCAGGGGCCGGCCCATGAGCCAGAGCACCAGGGCCACCGGCGCCAGGCCGTAGGCGAGGAAGATAAACAGGCCGGCGGTGAAACTCTTGGCCGTGATGGCCATCATAAGCACCACGTAAAGCCAGCCGATGGCGACGATGTACATTTTGATTTTCTGCCACGGAGGGCACAGAGGAAAACATGATAAACCAATGCTCGCCGAAGCCAACGGCTCTGTGATCTCTGTGCGCTCTGCGGCTAAAGAACCATGAAATCCACCCCCAAAGTCGGTTTTGTCTCCCTCGGCTGCCCCAAGGCCACCGTGGACTCGGAAAACATCCTCACCCGGCTGCGCGCCGAGGGCTACGACATCGTCGGCAGCTACGCCGGCGCGGATCTGGTGGTGGTCAACACCTGCGGCTTCATCGACGCCGCGGTGGAGGAGTCGCTGGACGCCATCGGCGAGGCGCTGCATGAAAACGGCAAGGTCATCGTCACCGGCTGCCTGGGCGCGAAGGGCGATGTCGTGATCAACACCCATCCCCAGGTATTGGCAGTGACCGGCCCCCATGCCACCGAGGAAGTCATGGAGGCCGTGCACGCCCACCTGCCGAAGCCGCACGACCCGTTCACGGATCTGGTGCCGCCCCAGGGCATCCGCCTCACGCCGCGGCACTACGCCTACCTGAAGATTTCCGAAGGCTGCAATCACCGCTGCACCTTCTGCATCATCCCCAGCCTGCGCGGCGATCTGGTGAGCCGGCCCATCCACGAGGTGATGCGCGAGGCGGAAAGCCTGGTCAAGGCGGGCGTGCAGGAAATCATGGTCATCTCCCAGGACACCAGTGCCTACGGCGTCGATGTGAAATACCGCAGCGGCTTCCACAATGGCAAGCCCATCAGGACGCGCATGACCGAACTGGCCCAGGCCCTGGGCGAGATGGGCGTGTGGGTGCGGCTGCACTATGTCTATCCCTATCCCCACGTGGACGAGGTGATCCCGCTCATGGCCGACGGCAAGATCCTGCCGTATCTGGACATCCCCTTCCAGCACGCCAGCCCGCGCGTGCTCAAGGCGATGAAGCGCCCGGCCGCGGCGGAAAACACCCTCAAGCGCATTGCCGCCTGGCGCGAGATCTGCCCCGACCTGGCGATCCGCAGCACCTTCGTGGTCGGGTTTCCGGGGGAAACCGAAGACGACTTCCAGCAGCTGCTGGAATTCCTGGAGGAAGCCAAGCTCGATCGCGTCGGCTGCTTCACCTATTCCGCGGTGGAAGGCGCGGCGGCCAACGCGCTGCCGAATCCGGTGCCGGAGGAGGTGAAGCAGGAGCGCAAGCAGCGCCTGATGATGGTGCAGGAGGACATCAGCGCCGAGCGCATCGCCGCCAAGATCGACCGCAGGCTGAAGGTGCTGGTGGACGAGGTGGACGAGGAGGGCGCCATCGCCCGCTCCTATGCCGACGCGCCGGACATCGACGGCCTGGTCTACATCACCGACGGCCAGAAGCTCAAGGTGGGCGAGTTCGTGGAGGTCACGATCACGGATACCGATGCCCACGACATGTGGGCCACGTTGGCCGGCTAGCCCCTGCTCCGGTCAGGGGCGTTCCCCGCAAGCCGCATCCGAAGTGCTAGCATAACCAGGCACACTCATCGGGAGCATCCATGCAGAACTTCCACCACATCGTCGAGGCGGTCCAGACCAACTGCTACATCAACGACGCGCGTCATGCCCAGGACATGACCATGTGCACCTACCTCCTGGAGATGCGCCAGTTCTACCGCTGGGAGCACAGCCTGCCCTATTCGCAGCGGTTGCCCAAGGACGATCTGGGGCATTGGCTCACCGAGCGCGAGGCCTTGTGGGAGGGGCTGGAGGAGCAGGGGTATCGGCCGGTGCCGGTCGCGTCCGGGCCGCAGGATCCGTTCGAGGCGGATGCCATCAACGCCGACCTGCTGCCCGCGGGCTTCGTCTACGGCGGCGGTATCGGCCGCTTCCATCGTCCCCATTTTTTCCTGGCCAAGCTCTATCGCCACGAGCAGCGCCAGGGGTTCACGGTGCTCACCGCCGACTGCGAATACGCGCGCGACCTGATCGCACCGCCGGCGGCCATGCTCAACCGCACCATCTACCTGCGGCGCGAGGCGGTGCAGGACTTCCTCTGGAGCAAGGTGGAGGAGTGGGGCTGGAAGCGCCAGGACAATGCCCTGGGCCGCGCCTTGGCGTTCTACGATTTCGAAGGCGATCCGGACCGCTCGCTGGAGAAGATGACCGATGCCGAAGGCGAGGCCATGATCCTGCACGAGTTGGGCGAGGGCCTGGCCGGGGACCTGCTGGGCGAGGCGCGCTGGCAGGAGGTGCTCGCCGGCTGCACCCGCCACAAGCCGGAGATCGTGGCGCGCGCGGTGCGCGACAATCTCGCCGACTGCCTGACCACCCTGCCCACCCTGCTGGAGCGGGGCATGGATAGCTCGGTGCATTTCTACTTCGGCAATTTCAGCGGCATGCGTTCCAAGCTCTTCCCCTTGGCCTATCAGGCCTACCGGGAAGGCGTGGAGAGCGGCGACTGGTCACGGCTGGAGGATGCCGTGAAGCGGGGGCGCGAGCACTGGGAGCAGGTCGCGCGGCGGATCCTGCAGGTGGACCGCAGCGATCCCCACGCCGATGCGGTGCTGGCGCGCATCGGCGACGAAGCCAGCCTCTAGCTTACTGCGTGTCCTTCTTGCCGGGTTTGACCAGCTTCACCACCTTGGACGATTTGGGCTCCTCGCCCGGATAGAACGGCCGCATCGGCGCCAGGCCGAGCAGCTCCGCCAGCTCGCGCTCGCGCGCGGCGATCAGGCCGAAGCATTCGCGGATGTCCTGGATCGTGCCCGGGGTCAGCGGATTGGGCCGCCCGCCGGCGGGGGTGGTGTCCTTCACGACATTCGCCAGCACCTTGCGCATGACGCGCAGGATCTGCTGTTCCTTGGTCAATTCGTCGGTTGAATTCTCGTTGCTCATGGGGTCTTTCCCTTCCTTCAAGAGCCGACACTGTACCGATATGGACGCGTGCCGTCCATTCTCCCCCCGGCTACTTCACGAAGCGCCGGATCACGTCCATCAGCTCGGCGATGGCGGCATCGCCCGAGCCCGCGCGGATGGCGTTCTGCACGCAGCCCCGGGTATGGTCCTCCAGGATCTGGAGCGCCGCCGCATCAAGGGCGGAGCGGATCGCCGACACCTGGGTCAGGATGTCGATGCAGTAGCGATCCTCCTCGACCATCCTGGCGATGCCGCGCACCTGGCCCTCGACGCGGTTCAGGCGCTTGAGCAGCTCGCGCTTGTGCGGCTGCGCGACGCTCTTGTCCACCGCGTGGCATTCGCCGCGGGCCTCAGACGACTTCATAGCCCGCGTCCCGAATCGCCGCCTTGAACTGCTCGGGCTGCGCCCGGCCGGCATCGTAGCTGACGCTGACCTTGCCGGTTTCGAGCACGACGTCGACCTGGGCGACGCCGTCGATGGCGCCGACCACGCGCTTCACGCTGTTCACGCAACCGCCGCAGCTCATGCCCTTGACGTCGAGAGTGATGTTTTCCATGTTGATTCCTTTCCTGTGGGTCAGCGGCCAGGTTTCCAGCGTTTCAGCAGCAAGGCGTTGCTCACCACCGACACCGAACTCATCGCCATGGCCGCGCCGGCGATGACTGGGTTGAGCATGCCGAGCGCCGCGAGCGGGATGCCCAGCACGTTGTAGATGAAGGCGAAAAACAGGTTCTGGCGGATCTTGCGCAGGGTCGCGCGCGACAGCGAGATGGCGTCGGCCACGCTGTCCAGGCTGTTTTTCATGAGGGTCACGTCGGCCGCCTCGATGGCGATGTCCGAGCCGCTGCCGATGGCGAAGCCCACGTCGGCGGCGGACAGGGCCGGCGCATCGTTGATGCCGTCGCCGGCCATGCCGACGAAGCGGCCGGCCGCCTTTTGTTTGGTGACCTCCTGCGCCTTCTGCTGCGGCAGCACCTCCGCCACGTAATGGCTGATGCCGGCCTCGCGGGCGATTGCGGCGGCGGTCTGCGGATTGTCGCCGGTGATCATCACCACCTCCATGCCCATGTCCTGCAGCCGACGCACCGCTGCCGCGGAGTCGGCGCGGATGCGGTCGGCGATGGCGATCAGGCCGAGGAAGCGGCTGGCGCTGCCGACGCCGACGACGGTCTTGCCCTGGGCGAGCAGGGGGGTGGCCGCTGTGTCGTCCACCACGATGCCGGCCTCGCGCAGAAAGGCCAGCGAGCCGAGATGGAAGCGCTCGCCGTCGATCACCCCGGTCACGCCCTTGCCGGCGACGCTGGCGAATTCGCCGACCGGGGGCGGCGCGAGCTGCATCGCCTTCGCATGCTCCAGCACCGCCTGCGCCAAGGGGTGCTGCGAGCCCTGTTCCAGCGCGGCGGCGGTGGCGAGCAGCGTGGCTTGCGAGATGCCGGCGGCCGGCGCGACATCGGTCACCGTGGGCTTGCCCTCGGTCAGGGTGCCGGTCTTGTCCACGATCAGCGTGGTGATCTTCTCCGCCTGCTCCAGCGCGCGGGCGTCGCGCACCAGGATGCCGGCCTGGGCGCCGCGGCCGGTCCCCACCATGATGGCGGTGGGCGTGGCCAGCCCCAGCGCGCAGGGGCAGGCGATGACCAGCACCGCCACGGCGTTGATGAGCGCGGCGGCGAAATTGCCGCCCAGCCACCACCACAGGCCGAAGGTCGCCAGCGCGATCACCAGCACCACCGGCACGAAGATGCCGGAGATGACGTCGGCCAGACGCTGGATCGGCGCCTTCGAGCCCTGGGCGTCTTCCACTAGACGGATGATGTGCGCGAGCTGCGTGTCCTCGCCCACGCCGGTGGCGCGCAGCTTGAGCATGCCGTCCACGTTCTGGGTCGCGGCGTACACCTTCGCCCCCGGTTCCTTGCGCCGCGGCATGCTCTCGCCGGTGAGCATGGCCTCGATCACGCTGGAGCTGCCCTCGACCACCTCGCCGTCCACCGGCACCTGCTCGCCGGCGCGCACGATGCATACGTCGCCGGTGCGGATCTGCTCGATCGGCACGTCCAGCGTCTGGCCGTCGCGCTCCACCCGCGCCGTGCGCGGCTGCAGCTTGATCAGCGCCTCCACCGCGGCGGAGGTCCGGGCCTTGGCGCGCGCCTCCAGCAGCTTGCCCAGCAGCACCAGGGTGATCACCGCCGCGCCGGCTTCGAAATACACGTGCTGGTCATGCAGGCCGAACACGGTGACCACGGCCGAGAGCAGCCAGGCCATGCTGGTGCCCAGCGCCACCAGGACGTCCATGTTGGCGCCGCCGCCACGCAAGGCGTGCCAGGCGCCGACGTAGAAGCGGCGGCCGACGACGAACTGCACCGGCGTGGCGAGCGCGAGCTGCAGCCAGCGCGGCAGCCATTCCTCGTGGCTGCCCGCGATCATGCCGCCCATCTGCGCCACCAGCGGCAGCGTCAGCGCGGCAGACAGCCAGAACAGGCGGAATTCCTTCTGATACGCGCGCAGCTTCTCCTGGCGGGCGGCCTCGCGGTCCGCCCCGATCAGCTCGCGCGCGCCGTAGCCGGCCTTCTCCACCGCGCCGATCAGGTCGGCGACGGTGACGGTCCCCGGCTGGAAGCGGACGAGGGCTTTCTCCGCGGCGAAATTCACGTTGGCGCTGACGCCGGGCAGGGCGTTCAGCGCCCTGTCGATGCGTGCGGCGCAGGCGGCGCAGGTCATGCCTTCGAGACTCAGTTCCACGCGCTGTTCGGGCACGTCGTAGCCGGTCTTGCGGATGAGGGAGACGATCTCGCCGGGCGAGGTCTGGGTCGGATCGTATTCGACCCGCGCCTTCTCCGCGGCGAGGTTCACCGCGGCGGCGATCCCCGGCTGCTTGTTCAGGCTGTTTTCGATGCGGACGGCGCAGGCGGCGCAGGTCATGCCGCTGATCGGCAGTTCGATGCGGTTCTTCTTGCTGGCGCTCTTGAACGTGCTGGGTGCGGACATCGCGACGCTCCTTTGGCGAAGTGAATCATACCCCACTAGGGTATATGCCGCCAAGCCCTGTGTCAAGTACCTGGTGGGGGTATATGGGCCGGTGCCAGAAAAAGCCGGGCAGCGCCCGGCTTTTGGGCCGTGACTTTGCCCTACTCCGGGACGATGGCGCCGTTCTCGATGCGGACCTTCTGGCCGATGCCCAAGGCCGGATCGCTTTGCTGCTGGATGAGCCGGGTCGTGCCGTCGTCCATGCGCACCTGGATGTCGTAGCGCTTGGTTTTCTTGACGCGCTTCTCCACCTCGTGGCCGGCGTAGGCGCCGCCGGCGACGCCGGCAATGGTGGCCACGGTATTGCCGCGGCCCTGGCCGATCTGATGGCCGAGGATGCCGCCGGCCACGCCGCCGGCGATGGCGCCGAGGCCGGTGCCTTCGCCCTCGACCTCGACCACGTTGACCGACTCCACCACGCCGCAATTGGGACAGATCCTGGCCGCCGGCTTGTCGCCTGGCTTCGCCGCCTCGTTCTTCGTTTCGCCCGCAGCGATCCGGCGGGCTTCGCGCTGTCGTGCCGGTTTGGCCTCGGCAGGCTCCTTCGTCCCGGCAGGCTGCTGCGTCTTGGCCTCGGCGTCGGCACTTTGTTGGTCAGGCTTGGCAGAGGCCGTCACATCGGGCTCGGAGTGGGTGGTGGGCAGCCAGCCCATCATCGCGGCAACGCTGGTCAGGCTCAGGATGATCACCGACAGGGCGGCGATGATCACGATGGGGTGGGGTTTGTGAAGGGTCGTCATTAGGGTCTCCGGAGGTGCCTGATCAGGGGGTGAAATTTAACCCATTGCGGCGGGTGCGGCTTTAACAATTGTTTATGTTCCACCCTTGGAACCGTGTTGGCCGCTTAAAGTTTACGGTTCTGCTAACCGCTATTCAGGTACGAACTTACCAGGCTTCCTACTGGGCGCGGGCCGCTGAATCCGGGCTGTCCCAGGCATCTCAACCAACCGCAAGGAGAAGTTCATGCAATTCAACGTGCTAAACAAGTTTGCCGCCACCTGGCTCGCAGGCGTCGCGCTTTTGGTGGGGGCCCAGGCGGCGCTCGCAGCCGATACCCCGGCAACCCTCGCCGGCGCAACCGTGGTGACCGCCGACAAGGCCAAGGAATTGCAGGCCAAGGGCGCCGTGGTGGTCGACGCGCGCGTAGCCAACGAGTATGCGGACGCGCACATCAAGGGCGCGATCAACATTCCGTACAAGGAAAAGAGCGCCAAATCAGTGGACTACGACCCCAGCCAGGACAGCTGGGACGCCTCGAAGCTTCCCGCCGACAAGAACGCGAACATCGTGATCTACTGCAATGCCGGCGAGTGCTGGAAATCGTACAAGGCTGCCCACATGGCAATCAAGGACGGCTACAAGCACATCTACTGGTTCCGCGGCGGCTTCCCGGAGTGGAAAGCCAAGGGCTACCCCATCGAGTAATCCTCTGTCGCCGGCGGCGGCCGCCGCCGGCTTGCTCTATCCCCGGACAGGACTGGAAGAACCGATGAAACACCTGAGCATAAAGGCCAAACTCCTGAGCAATGCCGCCGTGGCGATCCTGATTATCGCCACCCTGGCGGCAATCAATATCTGGTCGACGCGCCAGGGCACGAACGCCCTGGCTTCGGTTTACGAGCGCGAGGTGCTGCCCATGTCGAGTCTCAACGACATCGATGTCGCGCTGAAGGAGGTGCGCTTCCGCATGGCCGCCGTCGTCGTGGATCAGATGCCTTTTGTCGGGTCGAAGAATCATCTGGCGGAGGTGCGCCAGGCCATTCCCAAATATTGGGCCGAGTTCCAGGAACAGACCAAGGAAAACAAGTTCACTGCAGAAGAAGTCGAACTGGTGCAGAAGATCGACAAGAAGATGAAGGATCTGCCCGCCTTCTTCGACAAGCTGGACGCGGCCTATGGTTCGGACAACAAGACCACTGTCTCCTCGCTGCTGGAGGACGACTGGCCGCTCATTCAGGGTGGCCTGCTCAAGCCCCTGGGGCAGCTATTGCCGCTGCAGCAAGCCGCGGTGAAGAAGACTTATGATGCCAGCGTGGCGATGGCGAGCCGCACCTTGCGCATCGCGGGCGGGGCCGCGCTGGTCAGCCTGATCCTGATCCTCGGCTTCACCCTGCAGGTGACCGGCAGCATCCAGAAAAGCGTGAACGCGCTGCAGACTGCGCTGGCCCGCGTAGCCAAGGGCGACCTCAGTGCCCGCGTCGATATCGCGAACAAGGACGAGCTCGGGCAGATGGCCGCGTCCCTCAACCAGACCGTTGAGCAACTACGCGAGACGGTGACCGGGGTGAAGAACGCGGCGAATGCCGTGGCTTCCGCCTCCCAGGAACTGTTGGACGAAGCCAACGGCGTCCTCAAGCGGGCGGATACCCAGACCGACGGCGTGATGCAGGTGTCCGCGGCAATGGAGGAATCCACGGTTTCGGTGAACGAGGTGGCGCACAACGCCGAGAGCGTGGAGGCGGCTGCCGCGAAGACCCAGGCCATGGCGCAGGAAGGAAACAGCCTCATGGGCAAGAGCGTGGACGCCAATCGTCGCGTCGCGGACGCGGTGGGCTCGTCCACCGCAACCATCGCCGGCCTCAGCCACTCAATCGACAAGGTGGGCGAAATCACCCGCGTGATCAAGGAAATCGCCGAGCAGACCAATCTCCTGGCGTTGAACGCGGCAATCGAAGCCGCGCGCGCCGGCGAGCAGGGGCGCGGCTTCGCGGTGGTGGCCGACGAGGTGCGCAAGCTGGCGGAGCGTACCGCAACCAGCACCACTGACATCACCAACATGATCCAGCCGATCAAGGGCGCAACCGATGCCGTGGTGGGGGCAATCCAGAAGATCCATCAGGAGGTCAGCACCGGCAACGAGTACAACCGGATGGCAGAAGACAGCCTGAAAAAGATCGTCGCCTCGGCCGAGGACGTGGCCAACATGGCGCGCCAGATTGCCGGCGCGGTGAAGGAGCAGTCGGTGGCGAGCGAAGAAGTCGCGCGCAACATGGAAAAGATTTCCGTGCTGACCGAGGACAACAGCCGCAGCATTCACAATGTGGACGATGCGGCGAAGCGCCTGGCGGCAACCGCCGGCGAACTGCAGCAGTTGATCGGGGCGTTCAAGACCGCGGCCTGATTGTTGCGCGCTCCAAGGGAACAAAAAGGGCGCTTCCGCGCCCTTTTTGTTCTGGGCCGGGTGTTTATGCTTCCGGCCGCATGTGGGGGAACAGGATCACGTCGCGGATGTTGGGGGCGTCGGTGAGCAGCATCACGAAGCGGTCGATGCCGATGCCCTCGCCGGCGGTGGGCGGCAGGCCGTATTCCAGGGCGCGGATGTAGTCGGCGTCATAGTGCATGGCCTCGACGTTGCCGGCCTCCTTCTGCCGCACCTGCTCCATGAAGCGCTCGGCCTGGTCTTCCGGGTCGTTCAATTCCGAGAAGCCATTGGCCAGCTCGCGCCCGGCGATGAACAGCTCGAAGCGCTCGGTGATCTCCGGATGCTTGTCGCTGCGCCGCGCCAAGGGCGAGGTCTCCGCCGGGTAGTCGACGATGAAGGTCGGCTCGAACAGCAGGTGCTCGGTGGTCTCCTCGAACAGCGTGGTCTGCAGGCCGCCGAGGCCGTCGTCCTTGCGGTACTCGATGGCGTGCTGCTCGAAGTAGTCGATGAGGAAGGCGCGGTCGCTGAGCTGGGCATGGGTGAACTGCGGATTGTGGTGCAGCGTCGCCTCCACCATGGTCAGGCGCCGGAACGGCTGGGCGAAGTCGATGCCGCGGCCCTGGTAGGTGATGCGGGTGGTGCCCAGCACCTTCTCCGCGATCCAGCGCATCATTTCTTCCGTCAGGTCCATCAGATAGCGGTAGTCCTTGTACGCCACATAGAACTCCAGCATGGTGAATTCCGGGTTGTGGCGCGGCGAGATGCCCTCGTTGCGGAAGTTGCGGTTGATCTCGAACACGCGCTCGAAGCCGCCCACCACCAGGCGCTTGAGGTAGAGCTCCGGCGCGATGCGCAGGAACAGCGGCATGTCCAGGGCGTTGTGATGGGTGATGAAGGGGCGCGCGCTGGCGCCGCCGGGGATGGGGTGCATCATCGGCGTTTCGACTTCGAGGAAATCGCGCGCCACGAGAAATTCGCGGAACGCCTGCAGGATGCGCGAGCGCACCACGAAGGCCAGCCGCGTGCCCTCGTTCATGATCAGGTCCACGTAGCGCTGGCGGTATTTGAGTTCCTGGTCGGCCAGGCCGTGGAACTTGTCCGGCAGGGGCCGGATGGCCTTGGTCAGCAGGCGCAGCTCGCTGGCGCGCACCGACAGCTCGCCCTTGTTGGTCTTGAACAGGGTGCCGCGCACGCCAATGATGTCGCCCAGGTCGTAATGCTTGAAGGCTTCGTGCGCCGTCGCGCCGGTGTGGTCGTTGGTGACGTAGATCTGGATGCGGCCGCTGACATCCTGGATGGTGGCGAAGCTGGCCTTGCCCATCAGCCGCTTGAGCATGATGCGGCCGGCTACGGACACCGGCACGTTGAGCGGGTCCAGCTCCTCCTTGGGCATGTCCTCGTATTGCGCGCCCAGCTTCTCCGCCAAGTGCTCGCGCTCGAAGTCGTTGGGGAAAGCCACGCCCTGTTCGCGCAGCGCCTTCAGCTTGGCGCGGCGCTCGGCAATGATCTGGTTCTCGTCCTGCGGCAGTTGCGGCTCTTGTTCGCTCATGATTAAACGCCCTGTTTCAAGCTGGCTTCGATGAAGGCATCGAGGTCGCCGTCCAATACCTTCTGCGTGTTGGAGATCTCGACGTTGGTCCGCAGGTCCTTGATGCGCGACTGGTCGAGCACGTAGGAGCGGATCTGGTGGCCCCAGCCCACGTCCGACTTGCCCGCTTCCAGCTTGTCCTGCTCGGCCTGGCGCTTGCGCATCTCCGCCTCGTATAGCTTCGACTTCAGCATGGCCATGGCCTCGGCCTTGTTGCGGTGCTGGGAGCGGTCGTTCTGGCACTGCACCACGATGCCGCTCGGAATATGCGTGATGCGCACCGCCGAGTCGGTCTTGTTGATGTGCTGGCCGCCGGCACCCGATGCACGAAAGGTATCGATGCGCAGGTCGGCCGGATTGACGTCGATCTCGAAGGATTCATCCACTTCCGGATACACGAACACGCTGGCGAAGGAGGTGTGGCGGCCACCGGAGGAGTCGAACGGCGATTTGCGCACCAGGCGGTGCACGCCGGTCTCGGTGCGCAGGTAGCCGTAGGCGTATTCGCCTTCCAGTTTGATGCTCGCCGAGCGGATGCCCGCCACGTCGCCCTCGGTCTCCTCCAGCACCTCGGCCTTGAAGCCCTTGCGCTCGGCGTATTTCAGGTACATGCGCAGCAGCATGGAGGCCCAGTCGCAGGCCTCGGTGCCGCCGGCGCCGGCCTGGATGTCGAGGAAGCAGTTGTTGGGGTCCATGGGGTTGGAGAACATGCGGCGGAACTCCAGCCCCTCGATGGTCTGTTCCATACTCCGGCTGTCCGCCTCCACCGCCTGCAGGGTGGCGTCGTCGTTTTCCGCGCGCGCCATCTCGAACAGTTCGCGGGCGTCGCGCACGCCGGCATCGACCTCGATCAGGGTGTTGACGACGGCTTCGAGGCTGCGCCGTTCCTTGCCCAGATCCTGGGCAAGCTTGGCGTCGTTCCAGACGGCCGGATCTTCCAGCTGCCGGATGACTTCTTCCAATCGCGTCTGCTTGCGATCGAAGTCAAAGATACCTCCGCAACTCGGCGCTGCGCTGGGCAAGGTCGTCGAGCCGGTTGGCAATGAGATTGAGCTGTTCCGCTTCCATGGTGTTTCGCGCCCGGCGACGGGCGTTCCAAAAAAGCGGCTATTTTACCTGAACGCGGCGGTCAGAGCAGGAGGAGGGCGCCCGCGGCGCCGACACCGGCCGCGAGCATGGGCGCCAGGCAGCGCAGCCCCAGCGCCCGTCCGCCGATGGCGAAGGTGAGCGCCAGTTTCAGCCCCATGTTGGACAGGAAGCTGATGACGATCACGGTGGCCAGCTGCGGCTCGAGAATCTTGCCGAGGCTGAACAGGCGCAGGCTGGAGAGGGTGATGGCATCCACGTCCGTCAGGCCGGCGATGGCCGCCACGCCATACAGGCCGCCCTCGCCCGACAGATCGGCCACCCAGCTGGCGATGAACAGGACGATCGCATAGAGGATGCCGAAACCGACGGCGGTGCGCAGCTCCGTGGGGTTGCCCGTCTCCGGCATGGGCAATTCCGCGGCGCTGCGGTTGCGGCCCCACTGCAGCAGCGTCACGGCGAAGCCGAGCGCGAAGCCGACCCCCAGCACGGGCAGCAGCTGCGGCAGCGTGCCGGGCGCGACGGCGGCGGCGAGCACGCCCAGCCGCACCATCACCACCAGATTGGCGAGCAGGATCACCGTCGCGGCGAGCGGAATCCGCTCCGGGTAGGCCTTGGCGTGCCGCGCATAGACCAGGGTGGTCGCGGTGCTGGACACGAGCCCGCCGAGGAAGCCCAGCAGCAGGGAGCCGTAGCGCTGGCCGAACAGCCGCAGCGCCACGTAGCCGGCGAGGCCGATGCCGGAAATGAGCACCACCATGAGCCAGGTCTGGTGCGGATTGAAGGACTGGAACGGGCCGAAGTCGTGGTCGGGCAGGATGGGCAGGATGATGAAGGTGAGCACCGCGAACTGCAGGATGGAAACGAGATCGCGCCGCGACAGCTGGCGCGCGATGCCCTGCATCTCCGGCTTGAAATAGAGCAGCACGGTGGTGACGATGGCGAGCATGATCGCCAGCTCGTGCTCGCCGTGCCACACCATTGCGCCCAGGGTGTAGCACACCAGCAGCGCGGCTTCGGTGGTGGTGCCGGGCTCCGCCTCCGGCGCGTGCTCGCCGAGGTAGGCGGCGACGATGTAGGCGCCGACCGCGCCGAAGCCGACCACCAGCAGCCAGGGCGAGCCGGTCTGCTGGGCGAGCATGGCGCACAGCGTGCCGAGGAGGGAGGTCAGGGCGAAGGTGCGCAGGCCGGCTTTCGCGCGCGGATTGCGCTCGCGCTCCAGGCCGATCAGCAGCCCGATGCCGAGGCTGACGAGGAAGGGAAACAGCTGGGAGAAGGGCGATCCAGGCGCGAACAGGAAGTCCATCAGGCTGCGGCGTCCCAGTGCTCGATGATCAACTGCAGGCTCTCGCTCCCATTGTAGTGGTTCACGTCCAGCCGGTAGACCGCCTCGATCTCGCGCGGCAGGGTCTCGTTGCGAAAGAACAGCATGGCCTCGAAGCGGCTCGCGTCCCGCGCCAGGCGCAGCTTGGTGTGCTTCTCGCCGACGATGCGCTGCGCCTCGACCACGAAGCGGTCGCGGAAGCTCGGCTGCGGAAAGCCCTGCCCCCACACCTGCTCCGCCAGGGCGCGCGCCAAGTCCAGCCGCGCCTCGGCCAGGGGCAGGGTGCCGTCGGTCTCGATCGTGCGCGCGAGCAGCCCGGGCGTGAGCAGCTCCTGCGCCACCGCTTCGAACGCGCGGGCGAAGGCGGCGAAATCCGCCTCGGCGATGGTGAGGCCGGCCGCCATGGCATGACCGCCGAATTTTTTCAGCAGGTCCGGATGGCGCTTCGCGACGAGATCGAGCGCGTCGCGCAGGTGGAAGCCGGGGATCGAGCGCCCCGAGCCCTTCAGGTCGCCGCCGTTGCCCCGGGCGAAGGCGATCACCGGGCGATGGAATTTCTCCTTGATGCGCGAGGCGAGGATGCCGATCACGCCCTGGTGCCAGTTCGCATCGAACAGGCTCAGGGAGAAACTGTCGCCGGCCTGCATCCCTTCCAGTGCGGCCAGCGCCGACTCATGCATGTCGGCCTCGATTTCGCGCCGTTCGCGGTTGAGGGCGTCCAGTTTCTGCGCCAGCTCGTCGGCGAGGGCGGGGTCGTCCGTGGTCAGCAGCTCGATGCCGAGGGACATGTCGGTGAGGCGTCCCGCCGCATTCAGGCGCGGCCCGAGGGCGAAGCCCAGGTCCCAGCTGGAGGCCCGGCGCGGATCGCGCCCCGCGACGCGGAACAGCGCCTGGATGCCGGCGCAGGCCCGGCCGGCGCGGATTCGGGCCAGGCCCTGGTGCACCAGGATGCGATTGTTGTCGTCGAGCTTCACCACGTCCGCCACCGTGCCCAGGGCGACCAGGTCGAGGAGTTTTCCCAGGTTCGGCTCCGGCTTGCCCGCGAACGCACCGCGCGCCCGCAGTTCGGCGCGCAGCGCGAGCATGACATAGAAGATGACGCCGACGCCGGCGAGGTGCTTGCTCGCGAAGGGGCAGCCGGGCTGGTTCGGGTTCACGATCACCGCCGCATCGGGCAGGGTGATTCCCGTTTCGCTCTGGGCGGGCAGGTGATGGTCGGTGACGAGGACCTCCATGCCCAGGCGCCGGGCTTCCGCCACCCCGGCGTGGCTGGCGATGCCGTTGTCGACGGTGATGAGGATGTCGGGCTTGTCGTGGGCGGCAGCCGCAAGGGGAGCCCCGCTGCTTGGCGGCGACCCTCCCGCCGCCAGGCGCACGATCTCCGGCGTGAGCCCGTAGCCGTACTCGAAGCGGTTCGGCACCAGGTAGTCCACCCGCGCGCCGAATTCGCGCAGCGCTCGCAGCCCGACCGCGCAGGCGGTGGCGCCGTCCGAATCGTAGTCGGCGATGATCAGCAGGCGCTTGTGCTGTGCGATGGCATCGGCCAGATGGCGCGCCATTGCCTGCGCGTTCGTCAGGTCGTCGATGGGCAACAGCCCGCCGAGTTCGGCGTCGAGCTGCTTCGGGTCGCGCACGCCGCGGGCGGCGTAGATGCGGGCGAGAAGAGGCGGCAGGCCATGGCGGGTGAGGGCTTCGAAGTCGGCAGGACGATACTCTCGCACCGTGATCTGGGTCATGACGGAATTATGCCATAGGGGGTCCTGCCGCCCGGCGCAGCGGCTATTCGAGCAGCTCGGTGTCGGCGTCCGAGTAGGCAGGCGAACAGGCGCACAGGATGTGCAGCGGGCCGTCGCCGGTGTTCGCGATGCGATGGGGCGTCCCGGGCGCGATGCAGACGGTGTCGCCGGCCTCCACCGCCAGGGTCTCGCTGCCGAGCGTCATGCGGCCGCGGCCGCGCGTGACGTGGTAGATCTCCTCGCTGGTGTGGTGCCGGTGCAGCGCCGTGGTCTGCCCCGGCTGCACGATGGCCTCGGCCAGACTCTGCTGGCGCACGGCGGCGCGGTCCGGGTGCATGAGCTCGCGGATCTCCGAGCCGTCCTTGGTGATGAACGGCGGTACATCGGCATAGCGGCTGTGGGTGCTCATGCGGCGGTGGCGTAGTCTTTGAGCGCGCGCGGACGGCGCCAGAATTTCCAGCGCGCACGCGGCCCCAGCGTGAACGCCATGCTGTGGCGCCGGTCCAGCGCGTGGATGGTCAGTTCCTCCAGGCGGCCCTTGCGGTAGGCGTGGGCAAGCGGCTTGAACCAGTTTTCCTCGAGGGCGCGCAAGCCTTTCTGCCAGGCGGCGTGATCGCCCTGGCTCGCGGCGCTGCGCAGGCTGTCGAGCACGAGCAGATGCTCGCCGTCCCCCGCCGCGTTCTGCAGCAGCACGCTGCCCTGTTCCGGCAGGTCCGACCAATGGCTGTGGGCGGCGCTGGCCAGGCCTTGCGCCAGCGCGTTGTCGGCCCAGACATGGGCATAGGGCCGGGCGTGGACCGTCGGCAGGCGCCCGCTGCCCCAGAACCAGAGGCTGTTGATCGCCGGCTGGCCCTGGGCCTCGCGCATCTGGTTCACCGGGTGCGCGTGCAGCAGCATCTGCACCTCGTTCATCAGCTTGCGCAGCTTTGCGCCGTCGTTTCCCTCGGGCAGATGGCTGTTGATGCTCCTGCCGGCCACGTCCGGCAGCGCCGCCGTCCGGATGTCGATGGCCGCCGGCAGCCGCGCGTACCAGTGCTCCGGGCGCAGGCCGTGAAAGGTGTAGGCACTGCCGGCGAAGTGCGTGTTGAGCGCTTCCAGCAGCTGGTCGGCCTCGGCGCGGGAGATGGCCAGCGCCTCCGTGCCGAACAGCACCAGCTGGTCCTGCTGCGCCTGCAGGTGCACCGGGTCGGCGCGCATCCAGAACGCGTCCCCCGGGTCGCCGTGTTCGGCGAGCAGGGTGAGGGCGGCGATTGGCAGGTCGGGGTCGGCCGTCACGCCGAAGGCGCGGCACAGCCAGGCTTCGAGGGAGGTGCCGGGCGTGCTGCGGCGGCGGGCGCGGCCGAGCAGGAAAGCGAGGTCCGGCACGTGCAGGTCGCGATACACGTCGATCAGCCCGCCCGGCGGCCGGGCTGGGATCAGGTCGGGGATCAGGAGTGTCAGGCGCATGTCCCAAATGTAACATTCGCTGTTTAAAATTCATGAATTTTCGGAGATCGATGAATTGGATTTAATTTTGTGGCGCCACGCGGAAGCGGAGGATGGCGTGCCGGACAAGACGCGCAAGCTGACGGCGAAGGGTGAGAAGCAGGCGCGGGAAATGGCGGCGTGGCTGAAGGCACGGCTGCCGAAGGACGCGCGCGTCATCTGCAGCAACGCGACGCGGGCGATCCAGACCGCCTCCGCGCTGGCCGACAAGCCGGAGATCTCGCCGGCCCTGGGCGTGGGTGCGAGCGCGGCGTCCATTCTCGCGGCCGCAGGCTGGCCCGAGAACGGCACCGTCGTGGTGGTCGGCCATCAGCCCACCCTGGGCCAGGTCGCGGCGCTGCTGCTCTCCGGCCAGGAGCAGGACTGGAGCATCAAGAAGGGCGCCGTGTGGTGGATCACCAACCGCGTGCGCCAGGACGAGGCGCAGACGGTGTTGCGCGCGGTGATCGCGCCGGACATGCTGTAACGCTCCCTGCTCGCGCACCCGCGGGCCATTTCCCTGCTCGCCGCATATACAGGACAAACAACTTCTGTTATCATTTTTGCGTGGCCGCGGGCGGATGCCGTTGTGCGCGGCCCTGCAAAAGGGGAGCAGAAATGGCAATCGAGTTGTACAACGACGGCCGCCACGTGTGCCTCATGTTCGAGGATCTGGTGGAGGACGAATGCGCGGTGGACCACTGCGCGGTGCAGGCAAACCAGTTCCTGGTCGTGACCGACGGCCACGGCGCGCTCATCGACCCCGGCGGCAACATGACCTACAACGGCCTGCTCATGGCCATGCCCGGTATTTCCCCGCGCGCCGGCTGGACTACATCCTGGCGTCCCATGCCGACCCGGACATCGTCGCCTCCCTCAACAAGTGGATGGTGCAGACCGAATGCAAGGTCGTCATCTCGCGGCTGTGGGCGCGCTTCCTGCCCCACTTCTGCGGCGCCGGCAACACCGCCGGGCGCATCGTGGCGGTCCCGGACGAGGGCATGAATATCCGCCTCGGCGACAGCGTGCTCAAGGCGCTGCCGGCGCATTTCCTGCATTCCGAGGGCAATTTCCACTTCTACGACCCGGTCTCGAAGATCCTCTTCTCCGGGGATGTGGGCGCCTCGCTGGTGGCGAACGCGGAGGCGGGCAGGCCGGTGGAGGACTTCGACCGGCACCTGCAGGACATGGAGCCGTTCCACCGCCGCATCATGAATTCGAACAAGGTCGCGCGCTACTGGGCCAACATGGTGCGCGAACTCGACGTGGAGTGGATCGTTCCCCAGCACGGCCGCCCGTTCAGGGGCAAGGCCATGGTCAACCGCTTCCTCGACTGGCTGGAACAGCTGGAGTGCGGGGTCGACCTGATGACCCAGGGCAACTATCGCGTCCCGGCGGTGTCCGCCTACTCCATCTGACGCGGCGCCCATCTCCGCTACCCGGCACGGGGCGGCCTGTGGCAAACTCTCAGGCTGTTTGCACAAGGCTACCCCGTGACGCCCTACGAGTTATTCATCGGCCTGCGCTACACCCGCGCCAAGCGCCGCAATCACTTCATCTCCTTCATCTCGCTGACCTCGATGGTGGGCATCGCCCTCGGCATCGTGGTGCTGATCACCGTGCTGTCGGTGATGAACGGCTTCCAGGAGGAGCTGCGCGCGCGCATCCTCGGCGTGGCGTCGCACATCGAGATCAGCGACTTCGGCGGCACCCTGGCGGACTGGCCGCTGATTGCGCGCGAGGCGGCCACCAATCCGGAAGTGGTGGGGGCGGCGCCCTACATCATGGCGCAGGGCATGCTGTCCTACGACCAGGCGGTGCAGGGGGCGCTCATCCGCGGCATCCTGCCGGAGGAGGAGCGCAAGGTGGCCGACATCGGCGAGCACATGAAGGCCGGCCGCCTCGAAGACCTGCGGCCGGACGGGTTCGGCATCGTGCTCGGGGCCGAACTCGCGCGCTCCCTCGGCGTGCGCCCCGGCGACAAGGTCACGGTGATCGCGCCGCAGGGCAACGTCACCCCCGCCGGCATCCTGCCGCGCCTGAAGCAGTTCACCGTGGTGGGCATCTTCGAAGTGGACATGAACGTCTATGACGCGGGTCTCGCCCTGATCAACATGGAGGATGCGGCCAAGCTCTACCGCATGGGGGATCGCGTGTCCGGCGTGCGCCTGAAGCTGCGCGATCTGTTCGCGGCGCCGCGGGTGAGCCGCGAGCTGGGCGACACCCTCCCGGGGAATCTGTTCATCCGCGACTGGACCCAGCAGAACGCCAACTTCTTCCGCGCCATCCAGATGGAGAAGACGGTGATGTTCGTGATCATGTTCTTCATCGTCGCGGTGGCCGCGTTCAACATCGTGTCCACCCTGGTGATGGTGGTCACCGACAAGCAGGCCGACATCGCCATCCTGCGCACGCTGGGCGCGAGCCCGCGCAGCATCATGAAGATCTTCATCGTGCAGGGCACCATCATCGGTGTGGTCGGCACCCTGATCGGCGTGGCGGGCGGCGTGGCGCTGGCGTCCAACATCGACGTGGTGGTGCCGGCCATCGAGCGCCTGTTCGGCATCCACTTCCTGGCGAAGGACGTGTATTACATCTCCGAACTGCCGTCCCAGGTGCAGGCGACCGACGTGATCTCGATCGCCGTGGTGTCGTTCACGCTCTCGCTGCTGGCGACGCTCTATCCTTCCTGGCGCGCGTCCAAGATCAATCCGGCGGAGGCGCTGCGCTATGAGTGAGCCGGGCGTGGTGCTCGCCTGCCGCGGGCTGAAGAAGTCCTACTGGCAGGGCAAGACCGAGGTGCCGGTGCTGGCCGGCGTGAACCTGGAAGTGGCGCGCGGCGAGCGCGTGGCCATCGTCGGCGCCTCCGGCTCGGGCAAGAGCACGCTGCTGCATATCCTGGGCGGCCTGGACGCGGCCAGCGGCGGCCAGGTGCGCATCCTCGACCGCGACATGCAGAGCCTGAGCGACACTGAGCGCGGGCAGCTGCGCAACGAGGCGCTCGGCTTCGTCTACCAGTTCCATCATCTGCTGCCGGAGTTCACGGCGCTGGAGAACGTCGCCATGCCGCTGCTGATCCGGCGCATGCCGCCGGCGGCGGCCCGGGCGGAGGCGGCGGCGATGCTGGAGCAGGTGGGCCTGAAGCATCGCCTGGACCACAAGCCGGGCGAGCTGTCCGGCGGGGAGCGCCAGCGCGCCGCCGTGGCGCGGGCGCTGGTGACCAAGCCGGCCTGCGTGCTGGCGGACGAGCCCACGGGCAATCTGGACCGGCGCACCGCCGAGAGCGTGTTCGACCTCATGCTGGCGCTCAACGCGTCCCTCGGCACCAGCTTCGTCATCGTCACCCACGACACCCAGCTCGCCGCCAAGGCGCAGCGCATCCTGACGCTGGAAGACGGCGTCCTGCGCGACTGAACCGGCCCGTCCAAGAACCCGCGCCGGCAGGGGTCTTGCGACGCAGCGCTAGGCGCGGCCGGCGTTGCTGTCGGTCGGGCTGTGGTAGTAGTCGCTCTCTTCCGCGAATTCCCTGATTTCTTCCAGCAGCAGTTTCATGCGCTGCTCGGCCGTGGCCACTTCCACGCAGGATTCGCAGTAGGGGTCGGCGCAGGGCTGGTGGGCATAGAGCCAGTACTGGATCGCACCGGCGAGGATGCCCGATGCCACGTCCCAGGGGTCGGCGTCCTTGTTCTGGTCGAGCAGGCGGTTGCCCAGCTCCACCACGGCCGCGGCGGCGTCATCGAACAGGTGGGGTTCGTTCTCGGGGGTGTCCGTCATCATGGTCTGGCTGCGAAGAGGTTGTAAGCGAGCGCAATTTTACTCCGAAACGCCCGCGCCGGCCGGCGCTCAGTCCTTGCGGAACAGGTCGTCCAGCGGATTGCCCGGCGTGGTGTCGGCCTGCGGCGCGCCCCCGAACAGGGCATCGAGTGCGGCGCGCGGGTCCCGTGCCGCGCCTGCCCCCGGGACATGGGCGTCCTTGCGCGGCTGGAAGTAGCCGCAGAAGTTGGCCCGCTCCTTGTCCCGCACTTCCTCGGCCACCGTCTCGCGGCAGGCCTTGGCCGCGCGGGTGTCGTAGAAGCGGCACATGCGGCAGACGTGCAGCTGGGCGCGGCAGGCGCGGCATTCGGCCAGGCGGCTCAGGGGCAGCGGCTCGTCGCCGATGGAGGCGCCGCATTTCCAGCACACGAGCCCGTTGTCCTGCATCGCCTGCCTCAGCCTGCGAACAGCACCAGCGCGATCAGCGCGAACACCAGGCCGATGCCCTGGCGCAGGGTCACCGTCTCGCCCAGGAACAGCCAGGCGAGCAGCACGGTGAGCGCGGGGTAGAGCGCGGTACTCACCGCCACCAGGCCCACCGGCCCGCGCGTGAGCGCATACAGATAGAACACCGCGCCGGTGAAGCCGAGCATGCCGGTGGCCACGGCGAAGGAGGCGCCGCGCCAATCCCAGGCCGGCTTGAACGCCATGCTCGCCGCCAGGATGAAGGCGACGCTGGCCACGCCGATGGCCTGGTAGACGATGGCGCTTCTGGGGTCGATGTAGCGGATGGCGAACTTGGGCAGCAGGGCCCACGCGCCCCACAGGACGAAGGTGGCGAGCGCGGGTGGAATCCAGGGTTGCATGCAGGGTCCTTGCGATGGCGGGGCGGGTCAGGCCGACATTATGCGCAAGTGCTGGCTACAATGCACTTGTGGCATACACGTGGAGAAGGCGATGGAACGGCCGGCCCGGGAAGGGGATTTCGTCGACAAGGTGGTCCTGGTGACCGGCGGTGCCCGCGGCATCGGCTTTTCCACCCTGCGTGGCTTCATCGCGCAGGGCGCGCGCGTGGCGTTCTGCGCGCGGCACGAGGCTCACCTGCAGCGCGCCCTGCGCGAATGCGGCGACCCGGACCGCGCCTTTGCCGGCACGGCGGACGTGGCCGACCCGGACCAGGTGCGGCGTTTCACCCAGGCAGCGATCAAGGCGCTGGGGCCGATCGACGTGCTGGTGAACAATGCCGGCATCCTGCACCACGGGCCCTTCGTCGGAGAAACCTACGACAACATGGCCCGCATCATCGACGTGAACCTGAAGGGCCTCGCCTTCGTCACGCGCGCGGTGCTGCCGGGCATGCTGGAGCGCCGCGCCGGCACCATCGTCAACGTCGCCTCCGGTGTCGGCCTGTATGCGGTCGGTGACCTGGCGGTCTACAGTGCCACCAAGTTCGGGGTCGTCGGCTTCACCCAGGCGCTCGACCAGGAAGTGGGCGACGCCGGCATCCGCGTCTATGCCGTCTGCCCGGGGCGCGTCGCCACCGACATGCAGGTGCAGTACTCGGGCGCGCGCATCGGCATCCCGCCGGAGACGGTGGCGGCGCGCATCGTGGAGCTGGCCGGTCCCCACCCCAGGGCGAAGCGCGGCGGCTGCGTGGAGATCTACGAGTAGCTCCGGGCCAGGTTTGCTAGGGAAGCTCTGCAAAAGTACTGCGCAGCCCGTCTGCCCGCCTGCGATGCTCGCTGTACTTCCTCGTACAGGTGCGCTTCTCGGCGGCCAGCCGGGCTTGCTCGCGACCTTTTGCAGAGCTTCCCTAGAGGTCGGCGGCCCGGTAGAAAAACACGAAGCGGCCCTGGTCGAAGTCGATCTTGAGCGTGGCGCCGCGATGCAGGGCATAGTCCATGTAGCCCGGCACCGCGGCTGCCTGATGACACTCGCTCACGTGCTGCGGGGCTTCGAAATCGCGGTCGCGGTCGTACCAGGAGAGCAGCATGGGTTCGCTCAGGCGCGCCGCGGCTTCGTCGTGAGCGCGCTGCATCGCCGCGCGATAGTCGGGCGGAGACTGCGCGATCTCCACCACGATGACGCCGGTCATGTCCGGCGGCGAGGGCAGCGGGCAGGCGGGCGTGTCCATCTAGCCGCGCGACGGCTCGAAGGTCGCGTCCAGGTTGAGGTCGTCGCAGTAGTCGAAGAAATCGCCGCGCAGGGTGGAGATGTGGCTGCTCGCCGGCACGCCCACTTCCATGTGCACCGAGAACATCTGGGTGCCGGTGTGCGGCGCGGGATAGGTGTCGGTGGACAGTTCCTCGATGTTGATGCCGTAGCGCGCGAAGAAGCTCGACAGCTTGTGCACGATGCCCGGATTGTCCAGGGCGACCACTTCCACGTGGTAGGGCAGGGTCGGCTCGCGCCGCTCCTTTTCCTTGGTGCGCTTGTGGATGATGGTGAGGCCCAGCTGCTTGCCCAGCGGCTCGAGCTGGCTCTCCAGCTTGGACAAGGCGTTCCACGGCCCGGACACCAGCATCAGGATGGCGAACTGGCCGCCGAGCACGGTCATCCGGCTTTCCTCGATGTTGCAGCCGGTCTCGGTGATCTTGGCGGAAAAGGCTTCCACCAGCCCGACCTTGTCGTCGCCGGAGGCGGTCAGCACCAGATAGTCGCTGCCTGATTGCGCGGAACTTGCTTGCATACGTTTGACCTTCGAAATCCCAGGGAAAGGCTGCCTATGTTACTGCGCGGTGGGCGCCCTGGCGAGGGTGATGCTCACGCCTGCGGCGGCAGCTTGTCCACCCAGGCCGCCACCACTTCCGCGAGCGTGGGCTTGCCGCGATCGGCATACTCGTAGCCCACGCGGCACACCGGCTGTTCGATGGCGACGACGCGGCGCAGGTCCACCGGGGTGGCGACCACGACCGCGTCGCAGGGCGTGCGGCGGATGGTCTCCGCCAGCTCCGCCACCTGGGCTTCGCCATAGCCCAGGGCCGGCAGCAGGGGCCCGATATGCGGATAGCGCTCGAATGCGGTGCGGATGCTGCCGACGGCGAACGGGCGCGGATCCACCAGCTCGGCCGCGCCCAGCTGGCGCGCGAGCAGGGCGCCGGCGCCGTAGGCCATGCCGCCATGGGTGAGCGTGGGGCCGTCCTCGATCACCAGCACGCGCTTGCCCGTCACCCGCTCGGGGTGATCCGCGCTGAGCGGCATGGCGGATTCGAGCACGATGGCCGAGGGATTGTCCTGGCGGATGCCGCTCCACACCGCGGCCACCTGCTGCGGCCCGGCGCTGTCGGCCTTGGCGATCACCACCACCTGCGCGCGCAGCAGGTTCGCTTCGCCGGGGAAATAGCTGCGCTCATGCCCCGGGCGATGCGGGTCCACCAGCACGATGTCCAGATCCGGTGCGATCAGCGGCACGTCGTTGTTGCCGCCATCCCACAGGATCACGTCCGCCTCGGCCTCGGCCTGGGCCAGCACCCGGGCGTAGTCCACGCCGGCATAGACGACGTGCCCGGCGCGGAGGTGGGGCTCGTATTCCTCCATTTCCTCGATGGTGCAGTGCTGGCGTGCGAGGTCGTCCACGCTCGCGAAGCGCTGCGCGGTCTGCGCCACCAGATCGCCATAGGCCATGGGGTGGCGGATGATGCCGGGGCGCAGGCCGGCGCGGTCCAGCAGCGCTGCCACGTGGCGCGCCACCGGGCTCTTGCCGCAGCCGGTGCGCACCGCGGTGATCGAGACCACGGGCTTGCGCGAGCGCAGCATGGTCGCCGCCGGCGCCAGCAGCCGGAAGCCCGCGCCCAGGGCCAGCACGCGCGAGGCGGTGTGCATCACCTGCTCGTGGGACACGTCGCTGTAGGAGAACACCACGTCGTCGATGCGCTGTTCCCGGACGATCCGGGCGAGGTCGTCCTCGGCCAGGATGGGGATGCCCTGCGGGTAGAGGCTGCCCGCCAGCGGCGGCGGATAGCGGCGGCCGGCGATGTTGGGAATCTGCGCCGCGGTGAAGGCGACCACCTCGCAGGCGGCATCGTCGCGAAAAACGGTGTTGAAGTTGTGGAAATCGCGCCCGGCCGCCCCCATGATGAGGATGCGGGTGCGCGCCGAACCGGAAGGGCTGCTCATGAATCCATTCTGGAACACCGCGCGCCCATAATCCAGCTCAGGAGACAGCCATGGCGAATCGCGCCATCAACAACCGGCAGAAGCTGACCTATCGCCAGAAGCCGGCGCTGCCATCCCCGCTGCCCGCGGCCAAGCCGGAGAAGGGCAGCCGCAAAGGCAAACGCGCCAAGCCGCTGCCGCCCGGCGGCAAGCCGGCCCAGGGAAGCTCTGCAAAAGGTGGCGAGCAAGCCCGGCTGGCCGCCGAGAAGCGCACCTGTACAAGGGAGTACAGCGAGCATCGCAGGCGGGCAGACGGGCTGCGCAGTACTTTGGCAGAGCTTCCCTAGGTGCGGGTGCGGAACCAGCCCGTAACCGACAGCCGCTCGCGCCGCGTGGGCAGCACCTCGTGCCAGAAGCGGCCGCTGAGGAACACCACCAGGGTGCCGGCCACGGGCTCGATGTCCAGGGGCGCTTCGGTCCCGGCGTCATCCAGATAGAGCCGCAGCTGCCCCCCGTCCTGCGGCTGCCAGTCTTCGTTCAGATACAGGATGCAGCTCACCGTGCGCGCGCTGTCGTCGTGGAAGCGGTCCAGGTGGCGGCGGTAGAAGCTGCCGGGCGGGTACACCGCGAAATGGCTTTCGAGATCGAACAGGCCGAGGTAGGTTGCGCGATTGATCGCCAGGCGCAGCGCCTCCATGCGTTCCTGGTAAACACGCTGCGGCGGCGACGCGCCGGCCGGGTCCAGCCAAAGAATCTGGTCGCCGCGGATGTCCGCGCGCAGCTGGCGGTCGGCGCCATGGCCGATGCCGGCCGGGCGCAGTTGCCCGTCCCGCCAGTTCGCGCACAGGTCCTCGCCCAGGGCCCGCGTCTCCGCGGGCGAAAACAGGTCTTGCACCACGGCCCAGCCGCGGTCGCGGATGGCGCTGGCGATGGTATCGGCGGGAGTGAGCATGACGCTGGGCGAGGTGGAACAGTCGATGATGGCGCCCCCGACACGAATCGAACGTGTGACCCTCCCCTTAGGAGGGGGATGCTCTATCCACTGAGCTACGGGGGCGTGGGGCCGCGTATTTTAGCCCAAATCGGCGGTTTCGGCCGGGCGCCGGGTGCGGGCCGCCGGCGCTGCGCTGCAACTTGGCTGTCACGATGGCCGGAGTGAGCCCCCGGTGGGTTGAAATTTGCGGCCGGTCGGTTGAGAATGCACCGATTCATGCTGGCCGCGCCGGCGCGACAGACCCGATGGGACGAATGATGGCTGCCTTGACCCGGAACGAACTGGAAACCCTCACCACCCAGCTCCGCAGCGACTATCGCCGGCTGGTGCAGGAGGTACAGGACGAGCTGATCCGCTCGGGCGAGCAGCACTACATCGACCTCGCCGGGCGCGTGACCGATACTGGCGACGAGTCGGTGGCGGATGCCCTGGCGGATCTGGATGCCGCCATGGTGGACAAGCATGTGCAGGAGATCCGTGAAGTCGAGGCGGCGCTCCAGCGCATCGCGCAGGGCGGCTATGGGGTATGCACCGATTGCGGCGGGCCGATCGGCTTCGCGCGTCTCAAGGCGTATCCGACCGCGTCCCGCTGCATCGGTTGCCAGACGCAGCATGACCGGCAGTTTGCCTACGGGAACCGCCCCACCCTCTAGGCGGGTTCCTGCGAACAATAACAAACGCCCGCGATTACTCTGACAAAGTAGCCGCATCAGCGGGCCAATAACGCCGGAGGAGGCGTTATGTTCCCAGACGATGTGTTGGTCCTGAAGGGGCTCAAGGTCGTGGTGGTGCTCGCCATCACCCTCGGCCTGCTTTGGATGAGCCGGCGCGAGCGCGAGCTGGCGCGCCATCCCGGCTGGGGCATGCTCATCGCCGGGCTGCTGATCGTGCTGGCGGGCGACGTCCTCAACCTGTACTGGGCCGCCACCGCCGTGCCGCCCACCCAACTCGACGAAGTGCTGCGCTACAGCGCCTGGACCGTCGGCAACCTGCTGCTGGCGCTGGGCTTCTGGCGCTGGCTGCCCCTGGTGCGCCAGCTCAAGCATGCACAGCAGGCGCTGAAGGAGACGAACGAAGCGCTGGAACTGCAGGTGCAGGAGCGCACGGCCGAGCTGCGTGCGGCCAACGATCATCTGCGGCGCGACATCGAGGAGCGCAAGCGGGCGGAGCGGAGCATGCGCCACATGGCGCACCACGACAGCCTCACCGACCTGCCGAACCGCGCGCTGTTCCGCGACCGCCTCACCCACGCCATGGCCCAGGCCGACCGCTACCAGCAGAAGCTGGCGGTGATGTTCCTGGATCTCGACCGCTTCAAGGCCATCAACGACACCCTGGGCCATACCGTCGGCGACCAGCTGCTGCGCATCGCTTCGGAGCGGCTGCGCACCTGCGTGCGCGATTGCGACACGGTGGCGCGCCTGGGGGGCGACGAGTTCACGGTGATCGTCGAGGACGTCGCCGACACCCAGACCGCGGCGATCGTCGCGCAGAAGATCATCGACACCTTCGCCCAGCCGTTCAATCTCCATGGCCACGAGGTGTTCGTGACCACCAGCATCGGCATCACGCTCTACCCGGATGACGACGAGCATATCGACCACCTGCTGCGCAACGCCGATGCCGCCATGTACCGCGCCAAGGAGTGCGGGCGCAACAACTACCAGTTCTACGTCGCCGACATGAACCGGCGCGCGCGCGAGCGCCTCATGCTGGAGAATGCCCTGCGCCGCGCGCTGGTGCGCGAGGAATTCACGCTCCAGTACCAGCCGCGGGTGGACCTGTATTCCGGGCGCGTGATCGGGGCCGAGGCGCTGCTGCGCTGGCGGCATCCCGAGCTGGGCCCGATCCCGCCGTCCGAATTCATCCCCATCCTGGAAGAGACCGGCATGATCATCCCGGTCGGCGACTGGGTGCTGCGCGAGGCATCCCGCCAGAACCGGGCGTGGCAGGAGCTGGGCTTGCCGCCGGTGCGGGTGGCCGTGAACCTGTCGGCGCGCCAGTTCGCGCAGCGCGACCTGTGCGGCAGCGTCGAGCTGGCGCTGGCGGATTCGGGCCTGCAGCCGGCCTTCCTCGAGCTGGAGATCACCGAGGAGCTGCTGCTCGAGCACAGCCACGCGAATACCGTGACCCTGAACAAGCTGCGTGACCTCGGTGTGCACATCTCCATCGACGACTTCGGCACCGGCTACTCCTCCCTCGCCTATCTCAAGCGGCTGCCGATCAACACGCTCAAGATAGACAAGTCCTTCGTGCGCGACATCACCCGCGATTCGGACGGCGCCGCCATCGCCTCCGCCATCATCGCCATGGCCTGCAGCCTGCGCCTGAACGTGCTGGCGGAAGGGGTGGAGACCGACGAGCAGCTGGCCTTTCTGCGCGCCCAGGGCTGCAACGAGATCCAGGGCTATTCCTTCAGCCATCCCCTCTCGCCCGAGGGCTTCGAGAAGCTGCTGCGTGACGGGCGCGGCATGCGCGTGCTCCAGGGCCTGTCCGGCTACTACGTCAACATGCTGCCGGCCTCCGACCCGGTCCGCACCCACTAGCCTCTGCCCCGGTACGCGCCTGGATGGGGTATGACTTTAGTCATATACCCTTCGACGGATTTTCCGCCCGGGGAAAGTTCTCCAAACTTCGCCCATGCTTGGCGTCCGAATGTTTCGTTCGGGCCCGACTACGGGGAAGTTTGGGTGACTTACCCGGGGGTGCAGTCCCTTGGACTGGCGCCTTCTGTTCCGGTGGCAGGGTCGGCATCCGCCGCACCGTGCGATGGGAACAAACTCATCCTCTGCGCCTCCTAGCCCACGTTTTGTTCATGCCAATGAGCGAACCGTGGGTTTTTTTTGCCCGCGCCAGATCCCCGCTCAAGTTGCGGCGCGCCCGGCCGCAAATTCAGCGGTGGCCGCGTATTCCGCATGTGTCCGGCGCGGCCCGCACAAATCCGCAAGCATGCTGAAAACCATCTCCGTTCACGACCTCCGCCTCGGCATGCACATCGAAAAGATGTGCGGCAACTGGATCGACCATCCGTTCTGGCGTTCCTCGTTCCTGCTCAGCGACGCTGCCGACCTCAAGGCGCTGCAAACCTGCGGCGTGCGCGAGGTCGTCATCGACACCGCGCGCGGGCTGGATGTGGCGCAGGCCTCCGTGGCCGGGCCCGCCGCGGCGCCGCCGCCCACGCCGGCGCCGGTGGCCGTCGAATCCAGAGTGTCGCTGGAGCAGGAGCTCGAACGCGCGCGCCAGGTCCAGGCCAAGGCCAGGCGCCAGGTCACGGCCCTGTTCAACGAGGCGCGCATGGGCAAGGCCTTGGACGTTTCGACCGTCGTGCCGCTGGTGGACGACATCAACGCCTCCATCGAACGCAATGCCAGCGCCCTGCTGAGCCTGGTGCGCCTGAAGACCGCCGACGACTACACCTACATGCATTCGGTGGCGGTGTGTGCGCTGATGATTTCGCTCGGGCGGCGGCTCGGCCTCGACCGCGAACTGCTGCATCAGGCCGGGATGGCGGGCCTGCTGCATGACATCGGGAAAATGGGTGTGCCGCCGGCCGTGCTGAACAAGCCGGACAAGCTGTCGGACGAGGAGTTCGCCGTGGTGCGGCGGCATCCGCAGCAGGGCTGGGAGATTCTGCGCGCGGCCGGCGTGGAGAGCGAGATGACGCTCGACGTGTGCCTGCACCACCATGAGCGGATGGACGGCCGTGGCTACCCGGACAAGCTGTCGGGGGAGCAGATCAGCCTGTATGCGCGCATGGGCGCCGTGTGCGACGTCTACGACGCGATTTCCTCCACCCGCTGCTACAAGAGCGCCTGGTCGCCGGGCGAATCCATCAAGCGCATGGCCGGCTGGCGCCAGGGGCATTTCGACGAGCGCATCTTCCAGGCCTTCCTCAAGACCGTCGGCATCTATCCCGTCGGCACCCTGGTGCGGCTCAAGTCCGGCCGCCTGGGCGTGGTGCTGGAGCAATCCGAAGACAATTTGCTGGAACCGCGGGTGCGCGTGTTTTTCTCGACCAAGTCCGACGGTCCCATTCCGATGGAAGTCATCGACCTGCGCCGCAGCCAGGATGCGATCGAGGGGCTGGAAGATGCCGCGAAGTGGGGCTTCGATCTGGCCAGGGTCAGCGGCTAGCTGGCCTCACGCCGTCTTGCGCCGATGCCGGGCGAAATGCTCCGCCGCCTGTTCGCAGCTCGCGTATAGCTCGGCCAGGGCCGGGCCGAGGTCGCCGGTGTCGCCCACATGCAGCCGCTGGTTGATCCCCTGGGCGCGGGACGTGATCTCGGGATAGCCGAAGGTGCCGCCCAGGCCCTTGAGCTGGTGGACGAGTGTGGTCAACAGGGGGAGATCCCCCCGCGCATGGGCGACGCGGATGTCGGCAATCCACTTGGGCAGCTTGGCCACGAAGTCCTCCGCCAGATCGTACAGATCGTCCGCGAAGTCATCGTCCTGGGCTTCCGCGTCCGTGCGCCGCGCCAGATACCGGGCGAGTACGTTGTGGAAGGCAATCCGGTCGATGGGCTTGGTCAGGAAGTCGTCGCATCCGGCCTGGGCGCAGCGCTCGCGGTCTTCCTTGAACGCGTTGGCGGTGAGGGCCACGATCGGGCCGCGATAGCCTGCGCGCCGCAGCAGCTGCGTGGCCTCGATCCCGTCCATCACCGGCATCTGCATGTCCATCAGAATCAGGTCGAAATGATCGGACAGCGCCGCGTTCACCGCTTCCCTGCCGTTGCGGGCGATCTCCAAGCCGGCCCCGGTCTGGCGCACGTAACGCCCGATCAGTCGCTGGTTGTCCGGGCTGTCCTCCGCCAGCAGCACCCGGCCGCACAGACACTCGGCGGCAGATTCGGCCATCGGCTGCGCCAGGCCGTGTTCCTTGTGCGGGTCGGGCTCGGGAGCGTTTGCAAGCAGATCCGTGACTGCGCCGGTGGCCACGCTGATCTCCACCCGCGTGCCCAGGCCCGGCATGCTCCTGATCTCGACGTCGCCCCCCAGCATGTGCGCGAGCTGGCGCGAGATGTAGAGGCCGAGGCCGGTGCCGCCGAAGCGGCGGGTGGTGGACGAATCCGCCTGGGTGAAGGGGGTGAACAGGCGCGGGAGCTGCTCCGGGCTGATGCCGATGCCGGTGTCCGCCACGGCGATGCGCAGCTGGCGCGCCTCCGGTGCGAAGGAGACGCTGACGCGCACGCCGCCTTTTTCGGTGAACTTGATGGCGTTGCTGCAGATGTTGAGCAGGATCTGCTTCAGGCGCGTGGGGTCGGTGTGGATCTGGCGCGGCAGCGGATACTCGTAGTCCACGGCGAAGCTCAGGTTCTTCTCGCCGGCCAGCATCCCCATGACCGATTGCACGTCGGCCAGCAGCGCCGGCACATTCGTCGGCAGCAGCTCGATTTCCAGACGGTGCGACTCGATCTTGGACAGGTCGAGGATTTCGTTGATGACGTGCAGCAGGTGGCGGCCGTTGTGCAGGATGGTGCGAGTCGCCGCGCGCCGTTCCGCCTCCGGCTGCGCATCCTCGAGCAGCGCCTCGGCAAAGCCGATGATGGCCGTGAGCGGCGTGCGGATCTCGTGACTCATGTTGGCGAGGAAAGCGGTCTTGGCCTGGCTCGCGGACTCCGCGTTGAGCTTCTCGATCAGGGCGGCCTGCACCACGTGCTCCGCCTCCGCGCGTTCGGTGATGTCCTGCACGATGCCGAACAGGCGGCTCCGGCCAGTCTCGGCGCTGAACGTCACCTCCGCCGTGATCACCACGACGCGCATCTCGCCGCTGGGCAGGATGATGCGGCATTCCGTTTCGAACGGCTGGACATGCACGACCGCATCCTTGAAGGTGCCGAACACGCGGCGCCGGTCGTCCCCGTGGATGACGCGGAGCATGTCCTGGCGGCGCAGGGCGCGGCCGGGGTCCAGTCCCAGCAGCGTGTTCACCTGGTGCGACACGTTGAAGCTGCCGTCGTCGATCACGTAGTCCCAATGACCCATTTGCGCGATGCGCTGGGCGAGTTCGAGGCGGGCGGTGCGTTCCTGCACGCGCATCTCGAGGGTGCGGTTCAGGTCGCGCAGTTTTTCCATCGCTTCCTGGGTGCGCGCGTTGCTTTCGCGCAGCTGGCGCATCATCAGGTTGAAGGACTGGGAGAGGCGCCCGAGTTCGTCGGTGGAGCTCACCCGCACTGGATCATCCAGCTGTCCTGCGGCGACCCGGGACGCGCCCGCGATGAGGCGGGTGATGGGGCGCAGCGCGTTGTGCCGGAACACGAAGTAGATCGCAAGCCCCAGCAGGAGCACGATGCCGGCATTGGTGGCGAGCTGGCGCCGGAATTCGGCATGCACCAGCTGGTTCACGCGGGTCTTGTCGATGCCGATGGTGAAGTCGGCGAGATGCTCGTCGTCCAGCATCACCGGATAGCTCACGCTGAGGATCGCGGGATCGCGATTGATCTCGTCGATGAGCGTGCGCAGGCCGCCCTTGGGCAGCTTGTGCCGCGCGCGCTGGATGTGCGGGTTGTCGGGGTCGAGGTAGGAGGTGAGGTTGTCGCCGCGGGCGGAGAAGATCGCGCCGTACACCACGTCCTCGATGTGCGAGATGTCGTGCATATAGCGGTTCAGCGACACGTAGTCGTGGGACAGGATGGCCTCCTTGCTGATGGAGGACACGAACTGGCCCTGGATCGCCGCCTTTTCGCGCAGGCCCTGGAGCAGCACCGATTCCTGGCGCTGGTAGGTGATGGCCGTCCCCACGCCGAGGGTGAGCGAGAGGATGGTCACGACCAGCAGCGTGAACTTGGTGCCCAGGGTCAGGTGGAACCGTTCCCCGTGCCGGATCGGCGGTGTGGTCGCGTCATTCATGTTCCGGGCGCCCGCTCCGTTGCATCAGTAATCCTCGCCCATGACTTCCCTGATGATGCGCCGATGCTTGTCGTACTCGCCGTCGCTGGCCGCCACGAAGCCGTCGATGCCCATGTGCTTGAGCATGGCGCGGCCGGCGGCGGTCCGGTTCAGGTCGATGAGCGCCTGCTGCACACGCACGCGCAGCTCGCGCGGCATGTCGCCGCGCACCGCCCAGGGCAGGTGCGGCAGGGGTTCGCTCGTTGCCAGGTAGCGCAGCTGGCTGACGTCGATTTCCTTGGCCAGGGCGGGCAGCTCCAGCACGTGGTCGCCCGCGCCGGCGGCGTCGGCCTGACGGAAGAAGGTGGTCATCACCGCATTGGGCGGGTTCCTGGAGAATTCCTCGGCATAATCGCCGGGCTTGAGCCCGCCCTTGCGCAGCAGGTAGGTGGTGACCACGTAGGCCTGCATCGCGCGCCGGTCCCCGCCGAAGACGATTTTGCGTCCGCGCAAATCGGCGATCGAGCGAATGTCGGAGTCGGTGCGCACCACCAGCGCCGCGCCGATGGTGGACTGGCCCTGTTCCACGTTCTTGGCGATCACCTGGTAGCCGTCTTCCTTGTGCGATTTCAGGTAGTGGTACTGGTTGTAGTGCACGATGTCGTAGCGCTTGCGGGTCACGCCGTTCCAGAAGGTCTCGAAGTCCTTGGCGGTCTCCAGCACGACCTCCCGGCCGGTCTTTTCCGACAGATACTTGGCGAGCGGATGGAACATGCGCGTCGTTTCGACCGCGTCCAGGCGCGGGAAGATGCCCAGCACCAGCGGCGCCGGGGCGGCATGGGCGAAGTTGCACGCCAGCCCGGCCACGGCCGCCGCGAGCAGACGCAGCAGCGTCCGTCGATGGGGCCGGTGGTTGATCGTGACGGGGTTCCCCATGGCTTCCTTCCCCGGCATCAGCGCCGCTGGCCGCGCTCGCCGGCGTCCATCTGGCGGAAGGGCTCGTAGTCCGCGTCGGTGGCGGATACGAGGCGGGTGATGCGGGCGCGCTGCAGGATCTGTTGTCCCACCGGCGTGCGCGGCAGGTCCAGCAGCGCGCGCTGAATCCTGCCGCGCAGCTCCGGATTCATTTCCGTGCGCACGGCCCACGGCAGTTGCGGCAGGCTCGCGCTGCGCGCGATGACGCGCAGCTCCGCCATGTTGATGTCGGGCGTGGCCTGCTGCTGGCGGACCACGGCCTCCCCCACGCCGCAGGCGTCGGCACGGGGCAGGTACACCGCCATCAAGGCGTTCGGCGGATTGAGCGCGAACTCGGCCCGGTAGCTGTCCGGCGGCGCCCCGGCCCCGCGCAGCATCTCACGCGGCACCAGGTAGGACATGGTCGCACTGCGGTCGCCGCCGAACATCACCGTCCTGCCCTTCAACTGATCGAGCCGGCTGATGCCGCTGTCGGCGCGGACCACGACCACGCTGGCGAGGGTGGAGTCGCCGAACTCCTCGTTCTTGAGAATGACGTGGTAGCCATGGCTGCGCTGGGCGGCAACATACTGGCTCTGGGTCAGGTGCACGATGTCGTAGCGCCTTCCCGCGACGCCGCTCCAGAAGGTTTCGTAGTCGCGGGTGGTTTCCAGGCGCACTTCCCGCCCGAGGGCCTCGCTCAGGTACTTGGCCAGGGGGCGGAACATCTCCTGGGTTTCCGTGTAGTTGTGGCGGGGGAAAACGCCCAGCACCAGCGCGCCATCCCGTGCGCCGGCGGTTATCGCCCAGCCCGCAAGCAGGGCGGCCAGCAGCAGGCGCAGGCAGGCGGCGGGAGAGAGTACCGGTTTGCAGGCGCGGATCGTACGAAGCATTGGAATTCTGGGAAATTCTGGGGAATTCTCGGGAATTCTTGGGAAGCCTGGTATTGGTCTATTCGGACTAGCGGACAAATCGGCCCGGACTTTAGGCCGTCTTGTGGCGCAGCTGGCGCGTGGGCTGGTTGCCGCCGCGGCGCTTCGCCTGCGGCAGGGCCGCGGCAGCGGGAGCGGCGGCGAGGAAGCCGGGCGCACCGCGGGCGCCGGAGGCGGCGTAGTCCAGCGCGAGCGCTTCCCGCGCGCGCTCCGGCGCAAGCGCGAAGCGCTCCACCAGCGCCTCGAACACCAGGTCGAACAGGCGGTCGAGGGCGATCTGGTGCGTCTGGCGCGTCTTCTCGTACAGCCAGTCGCTGAACTGAAGGAAGCGGGCGAAGGCATCGTCCGCCAGCAGCAGCGGCATGGCATGGGCGAAGCGCCCGGAGTTGGGCACCAGATCCCAGTAGCGCGCGAAGCGCGACAGGCGCTGCATCGTGGCGAAGTCGATGCGGTCCGTGGCCAGGATGTTGTAGGGCGGATGCGGGTTGTAGCGCATGCCGAAATCCTGGGTGTGGCGAATGATGGGCGTGCCGCGCAGGCGCTTGAGGATGCCCACCTGGATTTCGTGCGGGTCGAGCGCCACCAGGCGGTTGAAGCCGGCGGCGAAGCTGGCCATGTCCTCTCCCGGCAGGCCGATGATCAAGTCCACGTGCAGGTGCGCCTGGCTGTGCTGGCGCAGCCAGCGCAGATTCTCCTCGGTCTTGGCGTTGTCCTGCTTTCTGCTGATCAGCGCCTGCACCTCGGGATTGAAGGTCTGCACGCCCACTTCGAACTGCAGCGAGCCGGGCGGGAAGCGCAGGATGGCCTCCTTCAGCTTGTCCGGCAGGTGGTCCGGAATCACCTCGAAATGCAGGAACAGCTCTTCGCTCATGCGCTCCAGAAAAAACTCCAGGATGCGCAGGCTGGTCTTGATGTTGAGATTGAAGGTGCGGTCGACGAACTTGAAATGCCGCGCGCCGCGCCGGTAGAGGGCATCCATCTCGTTCAGGAAGGCATCGATGTCGAAGGGCCACGCCGTCTTGTCCAGGGAGGACAGGCAGAACTCGCACTTGAACGGGCAGCCGCGCGAGGCCTCCACGTAGAGCAGGCGGTGGGCGATGTCGTGGTCGGTGTAGCAGCGGTAGGGCAGCCGGATTTCCGCCAGCGGCGGCTGCTCGCCGGCGATGAGCTTCCGCAGCGGCCGCGGACCGTGCAGCAGGGCATAACAGAGCTTCGGAAACGACACATCGCCCCAGCCGGTGATCAGGTAGTCGGCGTGCTGCACGATCTCCTGCGCTTCCCATTCGTGACTGACCTCGGGGCCGCCCAGCACCACGGTGATGTCCGGCGCCACGCGCTTGAGCATGGCGACGACCTTGCTGGTTTCCTCGATGTTCCAGATGTACACGCCGAAGCCGACGATGCGCGGCTGCTCGGCGAGGATGGCCTCGACGATGTCGATCGGCCGCTGCTGGATGGTGAACTCGGCAATGCGTGTAGCCGGCTCCAGCTCGCCCATGTTGGCCAGCAAATAGCGCAGCCCGAGGGAGGCGTGGTAGTAGCGGGCGTTGAGGGTGGAAAGCAGGACGGCGGGCATGGGCGAAGCGGCGGATGAAACGCGCATTTTACTCCCTTCACGAATTCTTAACGGCCCTGTCATCGGCCGTCGTTAGGCTTGCCCTGCGGTCGGCGAGGGAGCCGGCCGCCAGCTTATCGCGCATCAACTTCTAAAGGGGAAACGTCATGCATGTGTTTGCAAGGAAAGGCATCGCGCTGGCCGTCGCCGCAGCGGTGCTGGGCGGCTCGGCGCTGCCCGCCATGGCCGCCACGCCGGCGGTGCAGGGCCCGGAGTCGGTCCAGGAATGGTATGAGGCCGGCAACCAGTTCATCCGCGAGTCGAAGCGGCTGCACGCCAACGAGCGCAAGGCCAAGAACGTGATCCTGTTCATCGGCGATGGCATGGGGATGTCCACCGTCACCGCCGCGCGCATCCTGGAAGGCCAGCTGAACGGCAAGCCGGGCGAGGAGAACCGCCTGTTCTTCGAGACTCTGCCCTATGTCGCGCTGTCCAAGACCTATTCCTGGGATCAGCAGACCTCCGACTCGGCGCCCACCATGACCGCCATGGTCACCGGCTACAAGGCCCGCGAAGGCATGCTGTCGGTGAACCACCTCACCCCGCGCGGCGAGTGCAATGCCGATGTGGTGGCGGCCAACAGCCTGCCCACCATCCTCGAGCTGGCCGCCAAGGCCGGCAAGGCGACCGGCGTGGTGAGCACCGCGCGTCTGACCCACGCCACGCCCGCCGCGACCTACGCGCATACGCCGGTGCGCGACTGGGAGGCGGATTCCAACCAGCCCGCCGGCTGCGGCGTGAAGGACATCGCGCGCCAGCTGATCGAGCTGCCGGCGGACGTGCGCAAGAGCCTCAAGGTCGCCATGAGCGGCGGCCGCACCTACTTCCTGCCCAAGACCATGACGGAGCCGGAATACGGCAAGAAAGGCCTGCGCAACGACGGCCGCGATCTGACCGCGGAATGGGTCAGCACGCGCGGTGCCGGGGCGAAATACGTGTGGGACCGCGCTGGCTTTGATCTGGCCGATGTGTCCAATACCGAGTATCTGCTCGGCCTGTTCGAGAACAGCCACATGCAGTACGAGGCCGACCGTCCGAATGACAAGGCGGGCGAACCGTCCCTCACGGAAATGACCGAGAAGTCCATCAGGATGCTGCAGAAGAATCCCAAGGGCTTCTTCCTGCACGTGGAAGGCGGCCGCATCGACCACGCCCACCACGCCGGCAACGCCAAGCGCGCCCTGCTGGATGCGATCGAGCTGGCCAAGGCGGTGAAGAAGGCCTACGAGATGACCGATCCGGAGGACACCCTGATCATCGTCACCGCCGACCACAGCCACACCTTCACCATCGCCGGCTATCCGCACCGCGGCAACAACATCCTGGGCCTGGTGGCCGGCGTGCCCGAGAACGACGGCGATCCCGTGACGCTGGACAAGGACAAACTGGGGCTGCCCTACACGACCCTGGGCTATGCCAACGGCCCGGGCTGGCGCGATGCCGTCGCAACCGGCAACAAGCGGCCCGACCTCACCGGCGTGGACACCACGGCGCTGAACTTCCTGCAGGAAGCGACCGTGCCCCTGTCCTCGGAGACCCACGCGGGCGAAGACGTGCCGGTCTATGCCTCCGGCCCGATGGCGCAGCTGGTGCGCGGCAGCATGGAGCAGAACTGGATCTTCCATGTGATGCGCGAAGCCTTCGACCTCAAGAAGGAAAACGATCGCCGCTGACGCGGTGTGAAGTCCCGGGCCGGCACGGTGCAAACCGTGCCGGTTTTTTGCGTTTTTTTTGAGTGATTTTGCAGGAAGGGATTGCAGTCATGAAACAACTGTTGTCTGGAACGGGAATTTTTCTTGCGGGTCTTCTCGTCATTGCGACCGGGATGGCCCAGGCAGCGCCGGACGAAGCGGCGTCGGCTTTCACGCCCGCCGCCGCGCGTTACCAGGAGACGCGGGGCGCTGGCGATGGCCATGCCCACGGCCGCACGGGCGAGTGGGTGTTCATCCGCAACGGCGCCCAGGTGGAGCTGGGGCGGGGCGGCTATGTCGAGCTGTGGGAGCGCGACGAGCGCGGGGAAATCAGCTGGCAGCGGGTCTTCCACGACGAGCGCAAGCTGATCAGCTACACGCCGGGGGAGCTGCGCACGGAGCAGCGCGCGCCGTCGTGGGAGGTGTTGAACAGCATCATCGACGCGCGCCTGCTCGGCTCGCTGCGCCGCGTCGGCGCGACCCGTTATCTGGGTCATGCCGCCACGCGCTACCGCGGCGAGGTGGGCGGCGAGCGCATCGAGGTGCTGTGGCTGGATGCGGAGAAGCTGCCGGCCGCGGTGTCGCGCCGCGACAAGACGCATTTCTACCAGTTGCGCCTGCGCGAGCTGCGCGCCGCGCCCGCGCCCGGCTGGCCCCGGGCGGACCTGGCG
>CAYUJV010000009.1:0-42130 GCA_964445085.1 uncultured Burkholderiales bacterium | reverse complement strand
GCCCGCAGCGACTGTCGCCGCCGCGGAGCCCGCGCACGAGACGATGTCCGAGGCCGGCGCGGCGGAGCCGACGCCCGCGCTCGTGCTGCTGGCGCAACGCCTCGGCCTCACCGAGTTCGAGCGCGACACGCTGCTGCTGTGCGCGGCCATGGAACTCGACACCCGCATCGCCGGCCTGTGCGCCCGCGCCCAGGGCGATCCGGCGCGGCCGTATCCGACCTTCGCGCTCGCGCTGGCCCTGTTCGACAAGCCGGCGTGGGACGTGCTCTCCCCCGAGCGGCCGCTGCGCTACTGGCGGCTGGTGGAAATCAACCAGCCGGGCGCCCAGCCCCTGGTCGCCAGTGCGCTCAAGGCCGACGAGCGCATCGTCAACTACGTGAAGGGCCTCAACTATCTCGACGACCGGCTGGCACCGCTGGTCACACCCATTGGCCGGCCGACCGATGCGCTGCCGCCGTCCCAGTCCCGCGTCGTGGAAACGGTGGCGCGCCACGTGGACAGGGCGACGCGCGCCACCGCCCTGCCGCTGTTCCAGCTGGTCGGCGGCGACGGTGCGAGCAAGCTGGCGGTTGCCGGCGACGTGGCCGCGCGCCTCGGGCTCAGCCTGTATCGCCTGCCGGCGGATGCGGTGCCGGCGCAGGCCGGCGATCACGAGACGCTGGTGCGCCTGTGGCAGCGGGAGAGCGCGCTCATGCCGATCGCGCTCTACCTCGACGCCAGTCAGCTCGACCGTGCCGCCAACCCGCAGGCGACGGCCGTGCAGCGCCTGGTCGGGCGGGGCCTGGGGCTGGTGTTCCTGGACACGCGCGAGCCCTGGCCCGACGCCGGGCGCGAGAGCATCGCGCTCGATGTGGCCAAGCCCACGCCGGGGGAACAGCATGCCCTGTGGCTGCAGGTGCTGGGCGCGGGGCAGGAACGCCTCGCCACGCGGGTCGCATCGCAGTTCAGCTTCAACGCGCCGACTCTGCGCAGCGTGGCGGCCGGCGCGCTGGCCACGGCCGGCAATGGGAAGCTGGAAGACACCCTGTGGAGCGAATGCCTGCGTCAGGCGCGTCCGGCGCTGGACCAGCTGGCGCAGGTGCTGGAACCGAAAGCCGGGTGGGACGACCTGGAGCTGCCGCCGCCGGAGAAACGCCTGCTGCGCCAGATCGCCGACCAGGTCGCGGACCGCATGGCGGTCTACGACGATTGGGGCTTCCGCGCGCGCATGAACCGCGGGCTGGGCATCAGCGTGCTGTTCGCCGGCGAGTCGGGCACCGGCAAGACCATGGCGGCGGAAGTCATCGCCGGGGAACTCGGCCTGCTGCTGTACCGCATCGACCTGTCGGCGGTGGTAAGCAAGTACATCGGCGAGACCGAGAAGAATCTACGCCGGCTGTTCGACGCCGCCGAGGACGGCGGCGCCATCCTGTTCTTCGACGAGGCCGATGCGCTCTTCGGAAAACGCAGCGAAGTGAAGGACAGCCACGACCGCTACGCCAACATCGAGATCAACTACCTGCTGCAGCGCATGGAAGCCTATCGCGGCCTGGCCATCCTTGCCACCAACATGAAGGGGGCGCTGGACAGCGCCTTCGTGCGCCGGCTGCGCTTCGTGGTGAATTTCCCGTTCCCCGGGCCGACGGAGCGCATCGCCATCTGGCGGCGCGTATTTCCGCCGCAGACACCGCTCGGCGAACTCGACCTGCCGCGCCTGGCCAAGCTCAACCTGACCGGCGGCAGCATCAGCAATATCGCGCTGAATGCCGCCTTCCTCGCGGCGCAATCCGGCGGGCGCGTCACCATGCCCATCGTGCTGGAAGCGGCGCGCACCGAGTTCCGCAAGCTGGAGCGGCCGATCAACGAGGCGGATTTCCGCTGGCTGGAATCGGCGGGAGGGAACGCGTGAACATCAATCTTCACATCGAGCGGCTGGTGCTTGACGGCTTTGCCTACACAGCGGGCGAAGGCGAGGCGCTGGGCGCTGCCCTTCAGGCCGAGCTCGTTCGTATCCTTACGCAGGATGGGCTGGGCCAAGTCACGGGAAGCGCGCAGTTCCCTCGTGTGGACGGTGGGGCTGTCTCTGCCGCCACTGGGGTGCCGGTGCGACAATTTGGGCAACAGCTGGCGCAGCCTCTGCTGGGAGCTTTGCGCAAATGAGCGGGCAATTCAACTTCGGACGACGCCTTCCAGTGGCGCAGTCCACGGCATCGCCGCCAGTGCCCTTGCTGCAACGCAAGTGCAAGTGCGGCAGCCATGCGCCGGCTGGAGAAGAGTGCGCGCAATGCGCAGGAAAGCGGGAGCGGCTGCAGCGGAGCGCCCCCGGCGCGGCGGGGCGCACCGCTCCGCCCAGTGTGCATGCGGTACTCGGGTCATCCGGAGCAGCGCTTGATCCGGCAACCCGGGCGTTCATGGAGCCGCGCTTCGGTCGCGATTTCAGTCACGTGCGGGTACACCAGGGCGGCGAGGCGGAAAGGTCGGCGGCCGAGGTGAACGCGTTGGCCTATACCGTGGGCCGCCATATCGTTTTCGGCGCGGGCCTGTTCAATCCGGCAAGCCCGTCCGGCGCGCGCCTGCTCGCCCACGAGTTGACCCACGTTCTGCAACAGGACGCGGCCGGGCAGACGACAGGCCACCACGCCCAGCTGGCAATTGGACGCCATGACGACCCATGGGAAGCGGAGGCGGATCGGAGTGCCGATGCGGTGATGACCCGGACCGAGCTACGCCCTGTCCGGCTGCCGAGTGCGACCGCAGGCACCGTCCTGCAGCGCACCTGTGCCGATGGACGGTGCGAGGACTGCGACGGCGGACGTCGAGACTTCTGGGTCACTGCCTTCTTCCGCCGCCGCGCAACACGGCGAACCATGGACAATCTGCGCCGCGAAATCAACGGCGCAAAGGCCATATTGCGCAACTGCTGTCTTGACCTGAAGTTCGACTTCAACTGGAGCCTGCTGCGGGGATCGGCGGTGTTTCCTGCACCCACTGCCCGCCCGGCAGGTGATCCGCTGGGTGCCTTGGACTATCCGGCGGATGCCGAGGTACTCGGAGAAGGACCGACGTTCTCGGGAGCACGCGGCGTGCCGATGCTGGTGGTGGATGATGTCCCCGGTTCGGGCGGCGGCGTCACTATGCTGCGCGGCCTGGATGCGGAGTACACCGGCCGCAACTATTTTGCGATCGCCGTGAACCAGCCTGCGCCAAATCCAAGCTGCAACCATATTGCGCACGAACTCTGGCACATGACTGGCGCCGCGCGACATGACCCGGCAGAGGGTGCGATCACGGCCTGCACCAGCAACGCCGTGTCCATGACCTACTGCAACGCATTGCGCTACCTGGTGGCACCCCGCGGGGATTTTCCGCTGCCGCGCCGGGGGCCCGAGGCGGCACGAGTGGCATGACATGACACAAGTGGCTGCGAGAACGGGGGTACAGAGCGGAAGTGCGGACGGTCCGAAGTCGTCCGTGAAGGGACTCTTGCAGCGTCGGTGCGCCTGCGGTACCCACGCCGCTGGCGGGCAATGCACGGCCTGTGCCGAACGTGAGAAGACATTACGGCGGCCTATGCCACATGCGACGGAGGATGAGGCACCGCCGAGCGTTCTCGACGTGCTGCGTTCGGCCGGTCAGCAGTTGGACACAAAGACGCAGGCATTCATGGCGCGGCAATTTGGGCGCGACTTTAGCCACGTGCGCGTCCACACCGATGCACAGGCGGCCGAATCAGCGCGGGACGTGAACGCTCTGGCCTACACCGTCGGCAACCATCTGGTTTTCGCCCCAGGGCAATATGCGCCAGGCACCGCCGGGGGGAAACGCCTTCTGGCCCACGAACTGGCGCACACTATCCAGCAAGGCAGCTGCAATTCCTCGCCACCGGGCGGGCTGCAGATTGCTGCTGGCAGCAGCCCGGCCGAATCGGCAGCCGACGCGGCGGCCGACATGGCGCTACGCGGTGCGCCGGTGCCGGCTCTCGGTGCAACGCCGGCCATGGTCAGCCGGGAGGAAGGCAGCGGCCCACCCCGCTTTGGCCCGCGACGTCTTGATTTGGGGCCGGTCTACGAACGGGCGTCTCCACCCAGCGGCTACCATATCACTCGCGTCGAAGACACCACCGACGCAGATGTGAAGCGAGTCTATCTCGACAATGGCCAACGTTACCGGATTACCCGCCGCCGTTGGATCACCCGCCGTGAGGGTGGGGCGCGCGCTCCGTTTACCCGCCCCGAACTAGGCATCGACCGGCAGCGTGTTTGGATGGAGCTCGACTGGTGCTCGGAGGAGACTGAAGGTCAGATACGGGTCGGCGCCAATGTTCCGGAGCAGGTGATCAATTTCGTCGTTACCAACGTCACCTCGGGTGGAGACGTGGATCGGGCGCTGCGCGAGATTCGTCTCACCCCCTATGCCGAGGCGGAACTGCGCGTGGGACGCTGGCGCTTTACTGCGGGGGCAGAAGCGAGTGTCGACGTAAGGGGCGAGGTCACCGGGGCTGGCGGACGAGCCGGTGTCGAGGCCGAAACCTCGGTCGGCCGGGTGGGGGTACGCGCTCGAGTGGGAAGCGAACGCGCTGGCGAGAATCCCTTGGGCGGCATACAGGGCGGCATCGTGATCGAATTCACGCCTGGCGCGCCGTCGCCAACTCGCCCGGGCTGCAGGCTTCGGCACGAGACTTTGGTGGAGAACATTCGTTATGACTGCCAGCTTGAACGCGATATCCCGGCCCGGAGCGAGCAGCGGACGCGCCAGGTGCAGCGGCGTGATCGCACGACTCGCTTCATCTACTTCGATTATGCCCTGCCGCGCATAGACCGACGGCGCAGCGCCGATGGTATAGCGAGGATTGCCAGTGATCTGCGGCAGGGTTTCCGTATTGCAGGGATCCGTGGCTTCACCTCGCCGGAGGGACCCATGGGCCCCGGGCGGCGATTCGAGGGAAATATCGAGCTGTCACGCGAGCGCGCAGAGGCGGCGTTGACCGAGGCGCAGGCAATTTGCCGGCGAGAACTGGGCGAAGCGCAGGGTTGCACCGTACCTGAGCTGAGCGCGGCCGGCATGGGCGAGCTCTACACGCTGGTGCAGGTCGACCTGCAGGGTGCAGCACGGGAAGTGGAAGGCCCGCAGCAGGCCGAGTATGCGACCGAGCGTTTCCTGGCAGAGGAGCGGGAGGCTCCGCACCGCACTCCCGAACTGGAGAGCCGCCTTGGGCGCGCCCGTACGCCACAGGCGCGTGCTGCCCTCGTCTATCCGCTGCTGCGCCGCGCCGCCGTCGACCTCGAACGCACGCGCATGGAGACGGAGACCTACACGGAGGAAATTCCGGCACGGGTGGACGTCATCGACGTATTGGGGGGCTGCCCGCAGGACATCATCAACCGGGCGTTTCCGGAGGCAGGCGCGCGGCCATGAGCACCTTCCCCAACTCGCCCCGCATTATCAAGGGCGGCATCGTGCTGCTCGATCCCACCACCGGTGCGGTGCTGCGCGTCATCGCCCTGCAGTACAACCCGGACACCCTCACCCGCACGCTGCAAGTGCAGGCCGTGGGCGGCGAGGGCGACCGGCTGGAGGCGCTGCGCCTGAAGGGGCCGCCCAACGAGACCATCAAGCTCGACGCGGAGATCGATGCCACCGATCAACTCGAGTTCCCGGACGACAACCGCACTACCACGCAGCTCGGCATCTTTCCCCAGCTCGCGGCGCTGGAGACGATGGTGTATCCGACCAGTACCCAGCTCGCATCCGCCAACGGCCTCGCCAGCGCCGGGACGCTGGAGATCTCGCCCGCCGAGTCGCCGCTGTCACTGTTCATCTGGAGCAGGACCCGCATCCTGCCGGTGCGGGTGACGGAATTCAGCATCACCGAGGAGGCCTTTGACGCCGCTCTGAATCCGATCCGCGCCAAGGTCAGCCTGGGCATGCGTGTGCTGTCGGTGAACGATCTCGGCTTCGGCCACAAGGGGGGCAACCTCTTCATGGCCTATCTGAAGAACAAGGAGCTGCTGGCCCAGCTTGGGCCCGGCGGCGCGTTGTCCACCTTAGGTATTACGGGGGTGCCATGAGCAGCGAAGAGGGGCCGCACGAAGTGGGGATCGTAGCGTCCCAGAATTGCATAGGGATTGGCACCGGCCGCCGACGCGGTGGCGGTGGGGTCAGTGATTACGCCAAGGAGGCGGCACCATGAGCACCTACCAGTTTCCGCCCACCAGCCGCTACTACGGCATCGAGACGATGACGCTCGAGGACGCGGACGGTAACAAGACCGTCTATCTCAAGCGCCGTTTCGTGCCAGCCCCGGAGCGCTTCGCCCTGTTGCAGGAGCACGTGGTCAAGCAGGGCGAGCGCCTGGACACCATCACCGCGCAGTACCTGACCGACCCGGAGCAGTTCTGGCGCATCTGCGACGCCAATCGCGCGCTGCGCCCGGACGAACTGACCGAGCGTTCCGGCCGCAAGCTGCGCATCACCCTGCCGGAAGGCATCCCGGGGACGCCGAATGCTTAAGGGCGTGCATCTCACGCTGATGATCGGCCCGGCGGTGCCCGTCCCGGCGCCGCAGTCGGTGGTGGATGCGCTCACCAGCGTGCAGGTGACCAGCGGCAGCGACCGCAGCGGCTTCCAGCTCAGCTTCGCGGTGAGCAAGAAGTCGACGCTGCTCACGACCATGCTGCCGGCCGGCTACTTCGATCCCATGGTGACGCGGGTCATCATCATCGCCACGCTGGGCGGGTTTCCGAACGTCTTGATGGACGGCATCGTCACCCGCCAGGAATTGCAGCCCAGCAACGAGCCGGGCCAGTCCACGCTCACCGTCACCGGCGAAGACCTGAGCGTGCTGATGGATGTGGTGCAGAAGATCATGCCCTATCCGGCCATGCCCGAGATCGCGCAGATCTACGCCGCGCTCGCGCCCTACGCCATGTTCGGCGTGGTGCCGGTGGCGATCCCGCCCATCATCTCGGCGCTGCGCATCCCGACCGACGGCTGGGACAGCCAGGTGCACATGACCGACCTGGCGTTCATCAAGAGCCGCGCCGGCGAGTGCGGCTACGTGTTCTATGTCGAGCCTGGCCCATTGCCGGGACAGAGCATTGCCTACTTCGGGCCGGACATCCGCATTCCCATCCCCCAGCCGGCGCTGAGCGTGAACATGGATGCGCACAGCAATGTCGAGTCGCTGAGCTTTTCCCTCGATGGCCTGGCGAAGAAGGTGCGGATTTTCACCATTCTCGACCCGATCACCCACAAGATCCCGATCCCGATCCCGGCACCCAACGTCAATGCCTTCAAGCCGCCGCTGGGATTGCGGCCCACGCCGCCGGCCAAGATCGAGTTCGCCGACGACGTGGCGCAGATGGATCCCACCGAGGCAGCGCAGCGGATCCTCGCCTATTTCATGAACAACACCGAGGCCATCAGCGGCAGCGGTACCCTGGACGTGCTGCGCTACGGCCGGGTGCTGCGCTCACGCATGCTGGTGGGGGTGCGCGGCGCCGGCCTGGCCTACGACGGCCTGTACTACGTGGACAGTGTCACCCACAACATCAAACGCGGCGAGTACAAGCAGAACTTCAGCCTGTCGCGGGACGGGTTGATTTCGAATACTCCAAGGTTGGTGGCATGAGCGGCGACAACAAATTCTGGGGCAAGTACCGGGGCACGGTGATCAACAACATCGACCCCGAGTTTCGCGGCCGCCTGCAGGTGATGGTGCCGGACGTGAGCTCGCTCATCCCCTCGACCTGGGCCGAGGCCTGTGCGCCCCTGGCCGGGCCCACGGGGCCGCCCATGGGCGTGTATCTGGTCCCGCCCATCGGCGCTGGCGTGTGGGTGGAGTTCGAGCATGGCGATCCCAACCGTCCGATCTGGGTCGGCTGCCGCTGGGGCTCCCAGGCCGATATTCCGACCATCGCCAATGCGGGCCTGCCGGTGTCTCCGAGCATCGTGCTGCAGACGGCGGGGCAGAACATGGTGGTGATCAGCGACGTGCCCGGACCGGCCGGCGGCATCATGCTGCGCAGCGGCGCCTCGACGGTGCTGATCAACCAGACCGGCATTTCGCTGGTGGCGCCCAAGGTGGAGATCACCGCGGCGGCGATCAACCTGGTCGGCGTCACGGACGTCAACCAGGGCGCATTGAAAGTCACGTGAAGGAGAAGCCATGCCCGGATTCATCGTGCATATGGGAGCGGCGGTGCAGTGCATGCATGCGGGCATCGCCCAGCCGATCACCGTCAACCCGCGGGTCACGGTGTCGGGCCAGCCCATCGTCACCTTGGCCAACACCTACAGCATCGCCGGCTGCACTTTCCCCGCCATGAGCAGCGGCGCGCCACCCTGCGCCACGGCGCAGTGGACCATGGGCGCGCTGCGGGTGACTTCCATGGGGCAGCCGGTGGTGGTGCAGAGCAGCATGTCCACCTGCATCCCCACCGGCACGCCGCTGCTCATCGTCGCCACCCAGCCGCGCGTCAGCGCCATGTGAGCCAGGCATGAACATCGACTATCCCTTCCACTTCGACCAGCGCGGCCGCACCGCCGCCACCGACGACGCCGACCACGTGCGCGACATGATCGAGCAGCTCCTGTTCACCAGCCCCGGCGAGCGGGTGAACCGCCCCGACTTCGGCAGCGGCCTGATGCAGATGGTGTTCGCGCCGAACAGCCCGGAGCTGGCGGCGGCGCTGCAGTTCACCCTGCAGGCGGCGCTCGACCGCTGGCTGGGAGACGTGATCGAGGTGCGCGCGCTGGACGTGTCGAGCGTGGATTCGAAGCTCAAGGTCGAACTGAGCTATGCGCTGCGCAAGACCGGAGAGGCGCGCACCGCCACCTTCGAACGGGGGACGCCATGATCGACGCCGACGCACTTTCCTGCCGCATCGCCGCGCGGCGCAAGAAGCTGTTCGCCAACCCGAACTGGAACGGCATGGACTTCCTCGAAGTGTCCGAGGATCAGCTCTCCCTGTGCGTGCACTTCTTCGGCTCCGTGCCGGAGGGCGTGACGGTTGCCAACGTGCGCATCGAGGGCGGCCGGCGCATCCGCGACATCCAGGCGGTGAAGGTGGAGATCGAGCGCGCGGACGATCCGGAGCTGGACGACTGCCTGCGCATTACCCTCGACAGGTTCGGCGACTTCTCCACCTATCGCCTGTGCCTGGTGGAGAAGGTGATCGCCAACAGCGACACCCCGACCGCGAGCGGCGCTACGCCGGGCGAAGTCAGTTATCGCCCGCTGTCCGGGCTCGACCCGCGCTACGCCTGCCTCTGCTTCAGCTTCAAGGTCGACTGCCCGATCGATCTCGACTGCAAACCGGACCAGGCCTGCCCACCCGAGGCGTTTCCGGCGCCGGAGATCAATTATCTGGCCAAGGACTACGCCAGCTTCCGCCAGCTGATCTACGACCGCCTGGCGCTGATCATGCCGGACTGGCAGGAACGCGACGTGCCGGACCTGGGCGTCACCCTGGTGGAACTGCTGGCCTACGCCGGCGACTACCTGAGCTACTACCAGGACGCGGTGGCCACCGAGGCCTACCTCGACACCGCGCGCCGGCGCATCTCGGTGCGGCGCCATGCGCGGCTGGTGGACTATCGCATGCACGAAGGCAACAACGCGCGCGCCTGGATCACCGTGTGCACGGCCACCGACCTGGACCCGATCAAGGCGAGCAATCTCTACTTCATCACCGGCTTTGCCGATCTCAAGGCAGCCAGCGGGCGGGTGGTCCGGGAGGCGGACCTGGAAGGCGTGCCTGCCAACTGGTACGAAGTGTTCGAGCCCCTGCTGCCCGACCCCGACGCTGAGCTGACGTTCCGCGCGGCGCACTGCGCGATTCCCTTCTACACCTGGGGCGACCTCGAGTGCTGCCTGGCCAAGGGCGCGACGCGGGCGACGCTGCTCGACGAGCGCACGCCGCCGCTCACCCTCGACGCCGCGGAAGCGGCAGCAGCGACGCAGCCGGTGCGCGCCCTGGACCTCAAGCCCGGCGACGTCCTGATCTTCGAGGAAGTGCTCGGCCCGACCACGGGCAACGCGGCCGATGCCGACCCGGCCCACCGCCACGCGGTGCGCCTCACCAAGGTCACGCCTGCGCTGGACGAGCTGCTCGGCCATCTCGTGCTGGAGATCGAATGGGCGGCGGAGGACGCGCTGCCGTTCTCGCTCTGCCTGTCGGCCCGCCTGCCGGCGCCGGACTGCGAACGCATCGACGGCATCAGCGTCGCCCGCGGCAACGTGGTGCTGGTGGATCACGGCCGCAGCCGGTGCGAGGACCTGGGCCCAGTGCCTGCCGGGGATCCCGTCGGCGACTGTGCCTGCGACGGCAGCGTGGTCGAGGGCTGCTTCCCCCCGGAACCTTTCCGTCCTGCGCTGGAACAAGCCCCGCTCACCTTCGGCCAGCCGCTGCCCGCGGATGCTCCCGCCGCCGCGCTGATCGCCCAGGACCCGCGCGAGGCGCTGCCGCAGCTCGGGCTGCGGGAATATCTGGGTACAAGTGCCACGGGACCATGCTGGCAGGCGCAATACGATCTTCTGGCCAGCGCTGGCGACCAACGCCACTTCGTCGCCGAGATCGACGACGACGGGGGCGCAAACCTGCGCTTCGGCGACGGCGACTTGGGCCGCATCCCTGCGGCCGGCACATCTTTCCGCGCCTGCTACCGCGTCGGCAACGGGCCGGCCGGAAACGTGGGCCGCGACACCATCACCTATCTCGTGCTGCGCGAAGGCACGCTCAGCGCCGACCGGGTCGAGCCGCGCAATCCGCTGCCGGCCCAGGGCGGCACGCCGCCGGAACCCATGGCCGAGGTCAAGCTGTTCGCCCCCGGCGCCTTCCGCGCCCGCCGCGAACGCGCCATCACCGCCGAGGACTACGCCGAGCTGGCCCAGGATCATGCATCGGCCAACCCCAGACTGCAACGCGCCGCCGCGCGGCTGCGCTGGATGGGCAGCTGGTACGAGGCCCAGGTCGCGATCGATCCGCTCTGCACCGAGACGGCGGACGCCGCATTGCTGAGCGAAGTGGCGGGTTCGCTCCACAAATACCGGCGCATGGGCCACGACCTGGGCGTGGTGCCGGCGCGCTACGTGCCGATCGAGGTTGCGCTGGAAGTGTGCGTGCTGCCGCACTACGCGCGCGGCGCGGTCAAGGCGGAACTGCTCAGGGTGTTCGGCAACCGCCGGCGCCCCGATGGCGGCCTCGGCTTCTTCCATCCGGACAATCTCAGCTTCGGCGACGGCGTCCACGTCTCGCGCCTGGTCGCCGCGGCGAAGGGGGTGGCGGGCGTCGACGCGGTGCGCGTGCTCAGGCTGCGGCGGCTCGACGACACGCCGGCATCGCAGCTGGCGCATATCGTCGCCAGCGCCTGGGTGCCGGACAGCGGCGTGCTGCCCATGGCATCGATGGAAATCGCCCAGCTCGACAACGATCCCAGCTTCCCGGAGAACGGCAAGCTCGAACTGATCCTGCGAGGTGGCCTATGAACCCGGGATGCACGACAGACGCGACCTGCAATCTTAAGCGGCCCTGCGATTGCTGCGCCGGGCCCACGGTGCTGACGCCGCAGCCCACCTGCAACCGTCCCGGGCTTGGCGCGCTGCGCTACCGCGTCGGCACGCACGCAACGTTCTTCGAGACCATGCAGGCGCGGCTGTCGAGCCAGGATTATCCGGAGCTCGCGGCGCTGCGCACGCGCGAGAAGAGCGACCCGGCCATCGCGCTGCTGGACGCCTGGTCCACCGTGGGCGACGTGCTCACCTTCTATCAGGAGCGCATCGCCAACGAGGGCTATCTGCGCACCGCCACCGAGCGGCGTTCCGTGCTCGAACTCGCGCGGCTCATCGGTTACGCCCTGCGGCCCGGCGTGGCGTCCAGCGTCTACCTCGCCTACACCCTGGACAGGAATGCGGAGCCGGTGACCATTCCGCAGGGGGCGCGGGTCAACAGCATCCCCGGGCCGGGGGAGCAGATGCAGGCGTTCGAAACATCGGAACCCCTGGACGCGCGCGCCGAATGGAATGCCATCAAGCCCCGCCTCACCCAGCCGCAGAGCGCGGCCTCCATCGCCGCGAACGGCCTGTACCTGCAGGGCACCGCCACCAAACTCAAGGCCAACGATCCGCTGCTCGTCGACTACGCGGACGGCAACGGCCTGCAACTGGTGCGCATCGCATCGGTGGAGGAGGACAGCGAGCACAAGCGCACCCGCGTCGTGCTGCGGGCGGAGACGGCCGAGGCGGCCGTCGCCGCGCTGATTCACCGCTACCGCGAAGTGCAGAACTTCGGCGTGGCGGCCGAATCCGCCACCACCAAGCGGGTCCTGAAACTGATGCAGGAAATCGGCGCGGCGGCGGCCGAAGGCGACGCGGTCCTGGCCGCGCACCTGGACGCGGCGGCGCTGCCGAAGCTGGCGACCGAACTGGCCAAGGCCAAGAGCGGCCACTTCGCCAAGCTCACGCCCTGGCTCGACGGCCTGAGCCGCGAGCTGCAAACCCTGCGCGCCCGGATCGGGGCGGCGCCCGCCGCAGGCATGGGCGTGGCGCGCGCCCTGGGCAAGCGCAATATCCTGGGCGGCATCATCGGCAAGCTGCTGCAGCCGCCCTCGGTGCCGCCCGCCAGCAGCCGGCAACTGGCGCGCAGCGTGCAGACCGCGTTCGGCGGCCAGTCGGACACCCTGCCGCGCCTGCTCACCCTGATGCAGCCGTTGCTGAAAGGCGTGTTCTACCGATCTTGGAAGAGTCTGCCGCCAACCCAGCCGCAAATCATCAGCGCCTACGCGCTGCGGGTGGCCGCCGCGCCCTTCGGCCACAATGCGCCGCTGCGACAGGTCGGCTTCGACAAAACCAACAATGTCGCAATCTTCGGCGAGTGGAACATCGACGATCCCTGGAACACCGGCCACGGCGACCCCGTCATCCTGCTCAAGAAGGAAGGCACGACCCTGGACTATCACCGGCCGCGCACCCTGTATCTCGACAACGAATACGACATCGCCCCGGACAGCTATGTCGCCATCGAGAAATCGGATGGCGAAACCATCATCACCCAGGCGGACTTCACCCACCGCTCGCTCGCCGCCTACGGACTCTCGGGCAAGACGGTGGAGGTCGATCTGCCGGAGACGGCGACGGCCTGGCTGGGCAGCGGCTCCAGGGATTTCTCGCCCGTGCGCAGCACCCGCGTCCATGCCGGCAGCGAAAAGCTCGAGCTGGCGGAGGAGCCGATCCTGGACGAGGTGTCCGGCGACGAGATCGAACTGGGCGACGTGTACGACGACCTGCAGCCCGGACGCTGGCTGATCGTCGCCGGCGAGCGCGCCGACGTGGTGGCCAACGGCGCCGCCGCCTCCGGCGTGCAGGCGGCGGAGCTGGTCATGCTGGCCGCGGTGACGCACAAGGTGCGCCAGCTCTACAACGAGCCGGTGGCCGGCGACACGGTCCACACCACCCTCACCCTCGCCAAGCCGCTGGCCTATGCCTACAAGCGCGACACCGTGACCATCTACGGCAACGTGGTGAAGGCGACCAACGGCGAGACGCGCAACGAAACCCTGGGCGCCGGCGATGCGGCCCAGCCCCTGCAACAGTTCACGCTGAAGCAGCCGCCGCTGACCTACGTTTCCGCGCCCACGGTATCCGGCGTCCAAAGCACGCTGGAGGTGCGCGTGAACGACGTCCAGTGGCACGAGGCGGACAGCCTCGCCGGCCTTGCCGCCAACGCGCGCCGCTTCATCACCCGCACCGACGACGAGGCGAAGACCACGGTTGTGTTCGGCAACGGCGAGCACGGCGCGCGCCTGCCCACCGGGCCCGAGAACGTCAAGGCCACCTACCGCAACGGCATCGGCAAGCCGGGCAACGTCAAGGCCGGGCAGATCTCCCTGCTCAACACCCGGCCCCTGGGCGTGAAGGAGGTGATCAACCCGATTCGCGCCTCCGGCGGCGCGGACAGGGAGGGCCGCGACCAGGCGCGGCGAAACGCGCCGCTGGCGGTGCTGGCGCTCGACCGTCTCGTTTCCACGCCGGACTACGCGGACTTCTCGCGCACCTTCGGCGGCATCGGCAAGGCGGCCGCCGCCCGCCTGAGCAACGGCCGGCAACAACTGGTGCACGTCACCATCGCCGGCGTCGACGACATTCCCATCGACGCGACCTCGGACCTCTACCGCAACCTGTACGACGCACTGCACCGCTACGGCGATGCCTATCTGCCGATCCGGCTTGCCGTGCGCGAGCGGCTGGCGCTGGTGGTCAGCGCCAACGTCAAAGTCGCTCCGGACTATCGATGGGACACCGTGGAGCCCAAGGTGCGCAGCGAGATGCTCGCCGCCTTCGGCTTCGACCGGGTCGAACTCGCGCAGGACCTGCTGCTGGCAGATGCGATCAAGGTGATCCAGGCGGTGCCGGGCGTGGCCTACGTGGACATCGACGTGTTCGACACCCTTTCCGAGGACACGCTGCTCGCCGGCGTCACCCAGTCCGTCGCTGCCGGTCTCGATCTGCGCGACCGCATCCCCGTCCAGCCGGCGCGCCTCGAGCAGGGAGAGCTGCGGCCGGCGCAGCTGTCCTACCTCTCGCCCGAGGTGCCGGACACCCTGATTCTGCAGGAGATCAAGCCATGAGCCGCTCCCTCGACCGCCTGTACGAACTGCTGCCGGTGGTGCACCGCGCTCGGGATGCCGAGCAGGGCTATCCGCTGCGGGCGCTGCTGCGCGTCATCAACGAACAGGTGAGCGTGGTGGAGGACGACATCGCCCGCCTCTACGACAACTGGTTCATCGAAACCTGCGACGACTGGGTCGTGCCCTACATCGGCGACCTGATCGGCTACCGGCCGGTGCAGGAGGCGGGCGATCCGGGGCAGCAGGTCGATCCGAGCGAAGACAGAACCCGCAACCGCATCCTGATCCCGCGGCGCGAGGTGGCCAATACCCTGGGCTTTCGCCGGCGCAAGGGCACGCTGGCACTACTGGAACAACTGGCGAATGACGTCGCCGGCTGGCCGGCGCGGGCGGTGGAGTTCTACGCGCTGCTCAATTGGACGCAGCACGTCAATCATCTGCGCCTCGGCCGCGCACGCAGCGCCGACCTGCGCCGGGGAAATGCCCTCGATCTCGCGGGCGGGCCGTTCGATCCGCTGGCCCATTCGGTGGATGTGCGGCGCATCGTGTCCCAGCGCCGGCTCGGGCGCTACAACATTCCCAGCGTCGGCGTGTTCGTGTGGCGGCTGAAGGCCTATTCGGTGACCCGCGCGCCGGCCTGCTGCGTGGAGAGCGCCGGTCTCCAGTGCTTCACCTTCAGCGTGCTCGGCCATGACCAGCCGCTGTACACCCGGGCCGAGCCGGAGGCCGATCCCACCCATATCGCGGGCGAGATCAATCTCCCCGCGCCGATCCGCCGCCGCGCGCTGGAGGAGCGCACCAGCCTGCGGCCGCTCACGACCCAGGCGGCGGCCGCCTACTACGGCGAGGGCAGGAGCCTGGCCATCTACGCGCCGGACTGGCCGGCCAAGGGCGCGCCGCAGCCGGTGCCGCGGGAGCTGGTGGTGCCCGCCGACCTCGGCGACTGGCGCTATCGCGCCCAGCGCGGCCAGGTGGCGGTGGACCCGGTGCGCGGCCGCATCGTGTTCCCGGCCAACCAGCTGCCCAAGCGCGGGGTGTGGGTCAGCTATCACTACGCCTTCAGCGCCGACATGGGCGGCGGCGAGTACGACCGGCCGCTCTTCCAGCCGCTGGCCTACGCGCTCTACAAGGTGGCGAAGGATGCGGCCGCCGGTTTCGACACCGTCAACGGCGCGATCGCGCAGTGGCGCCAGGATCAGCAGAGTCTAGGCCCCGAGCCGGCCGATCCGGCGGCCAAAAGGCAGTGGAAACAGGATCGCGAACGCCTGCGCGCCGCGGTGGTGGAAATCCAGGACAGCGCCGTGTACAGCGAGCCGATGGCGATCGACCTGCAGGCCGGGGAAAGCCTGCAGATCCGTGCGGCCAACCGCACGCGGCCAGTGATCCGCCTGCTCGACTACATGACCGAACAGCCGGATGCCTTCGCCGTGTCCGGCCGGCAGGGCAGCCGCTTCGTGCTGGACGGCATCGTGGTGACCGGGCGCGGCATGAGCATCGCCGGACCGGACCGCACCGACCCGGAGCGCTTCGCCGAGGGCGACCTGTGCGACGTGACCCTGCGCCATGTCACGCTGGTACCCGGCTGGGGGCTGGAATGCGACTGCGAGCCGAAGCGGCCGAGCGAGCCGAGCCTGGAGCTGCTCGACACGAGCGCGAGGATCGTCATCGAGCACAGCATCATCGGCGCCATCCAGGTGGTGGCGGACGAGGTGCAGACCGACCCGGTGGCGATTGCCATCTCCGACAGCATCGTCGATGCCACCAGCGAAAGCCGCAGCGCCATCGGCGCGGCGAGCCTGCCCCTGGCCTTCGCCGACCTGACCCTCGTGCGCTGCACCGTGATCGGCGAGGTGAACGTCCACGCCATCACCCTGGCCGAGAATTCGATCTTCATGAGCCACATCCTGGTCGCGCGCCGCCAGCACGGCTGCGTGCGCTACTGCTACGTCACGCCCGGCTCGCGCACGCCGCGCCGCTACCGCTGCCAGCCGGAGCTGGTCGAGGCGGCGATCGAGGAGGCCCTGCGTGCCGCGCCGCGCGCCGCCACCGACCCGCCGCTCACCGAGGCCATGATCCTCGACGCCAGGCTGCGCGAGCGCGTCCGCGTCCGTCCGCGCTTTGTCAGCGTTAGATACGGCCACCCGGCCTACTGCCAGCTGGCCTGCGACTGCGCCGCGGAGATCAAGCGCGGCGCCGACGACGATGCCGAGATGGGTGCCTTCCACGACCTGTATCAGCCGCAGCGCGAGGCCAACCTGCGCGCGCGGCTTGCGGAATACACGCCGGCGGGGATGGAGGCCGGCATCCTGTTTGCGAACTAGGAGAAGACCATGAAAGGCGATTTCACGCGCGACACCTTCGATCCCGCCAGGCATTTCAGCCGCGTGCTCATGCAGCAGGGGCGCGTGCAGCTGGATGCCGACTGGAACGAGCAGACCTCCATTCTGCTGCGCTACCTGCGGCTGCTGGCGGAAGATATTCTCGGCCCCTACGCCGGCCCCGCCGGGGCCACGGGATTTGCGCTCATCACCAGCGACACGGTCAAGAAGTGGAAGGCCGCCGGTCTCGATCCGGAGGCGGAATGGACCAAACTCGAACCGGACGCGGACCGCCGCAAGGCCCTGCGCAATGCGGTGGAAAGCGACCGTGACGTGGCCATCGGCCCTGGCCGTTATTACGTGCACGGCGTGCTCGCGGAAAACCATCGTGTCGTCACCTACACCGAGCAGCCCGGCTACCCATTTTCCGAGGAGACCAAGTTCGGGAACCTGCAGAACAAGGCCCTGATCGCCTATCTGGATGTGTGGGAGCGCCACGTCACCTACGTCCAGGACGATCACCTGCGCGAGGTGGCGCTGGGCGGACCGGACACGTGCAGCCGTGCCCAGGTGGTGTGGCAGGTGAAGGCGCTGCTGCGCCCGGACAATGCCAAGCAATTCGACTGCAGTTCGCTGGAAGGCCTGCTCGCGCGCACCCTGCCGCAACTGCGGGCCCGGGCGCGGCTGGACAAGCCGGCCACCGAGCTGTGCGTGATCTCCCCCGAGGCCCGCTATCGCGGCGCCGAGAACCAGCTCTACCGGGTGGAAGTGCACGCGGGCGGCGTCGCTGGCGCGGGCACGACCGGTGCGACATTCAAATGGTCGCGGGAGAACGGCTCGGTGGTGTTCCCCATCGTGTCGCTGTCCGGCACCGCGGTCATCTTGGAGAACCTTGGCCGCGACGACTGCCTGTCCCTCAAGCCCGGCGACTGGGTGGAGGTCAGCGACGACGACATCGCCCTGGGCGAACAGGCGGGCCCGCTCGCCCAGGTGGACACGGTGGATCGCGATGAACTGACCGTCACCCTCAAGCTGCCGGCAGGCACGACTTCGTTGCCGACCTACGCGGCGGACGACCTCCCCAGCAAGCATCCGCTGCTGCGGCGCTGGGACCATGCCGGCGACCTGGCCGTGGCCGGCGGCGCGCTGCCGATCATCGAGGACCAGGCGCCGGACCAGGGCTGGATCACGCTCGAGGACGGCGTGCAGATCTGGTTCGCGAAGGGCGGGCAGTACAGGCCCGGCGACTACTGGCTGATCCCGGCGCGCGTCGCCACCGGCGACGTCGAATGGCCGCCCGAGCTCGACGCCAACGGCGTCCCCCGGCTGGACCCCGACGGCAACGCGATACCGGCCCAGCGGCCGCCCCATGGCCCGCAGCACTACTACGCGCCGCTGTTCCTCGTGCCCGGTCAGGAGGGGCAGGGCCGCGACTGCCGCTGCCGCATCCAGCACCTGCCCTGCCTGCCGACGCCGATGCCATAGCGGTTGCGTGGCGTGCCCGGCAGCGAATAAAATTCGGTTTGCCTCTCCTTGGAAAAACTGGCCGGCTCCCCCGGCCAGTTTTTTATTCCCTTCGCGGGCCTGTAGCTCAGCTGGTTAGAGCAGAGGACTCATAATCCTTTGGTCCTGGGTTCGAGCCCCAGCGGGCCCACCAATTTCCCCGATGGTTTGTTTCCCGCCGATCGCCTCAAGCTGGCACGTTGTTTGCCGTAGTTGATGTGGGCACCGCGCCCGAGCGAGCCGCCAGGCGGTAACAGGACGACAAGGTCTTGTTTCGGCAGGGCTCCCGGACGGGCGCATTGCGACACGGTGTCGGGTGCTCGACAACATCGGCGATGAGCCGAACACGAGAAGGCGCAGCATGCATGTTCTGATTACGGGAGGGGCGGGCTTCATCGGCTCGCATCTGGCCGAGCATCACCTGACCCAGGGCGACCAGGTGTACGTGGTGGACAACCTGAGCACCGGCTCCCTCGGCAACATCGAGCCGTTTCGAGCTCATCCCAATTTTCGTTTCGCCGAAGCCGACATCCTGCACTGGGGCGACCTGGGGCGGGCGGTGGCCTGGGCCGATCGCATCTATCACATGGCCGCGGTGGTCGGCGTGAAGAAGGTGTTGGAAGACCCGGTGGCGGTGATGGCGACCAACATGAACGGCACCGAGAAGATCCTGCGCGCCATCCACAGCGGCGGCTGGAATCCCGAGGTCATCATCGCCTCCACCTCCGAGGTCTATGGCTTCAACGCCAAGGGCGCCTTCGCCGAGACCGACGACATCGTGCTGCCGTCCGGCGGGCGCCTGCGCTGGACCTATGCGGTGACCAAGCTGGCGGACGAGTTCCTCGCCTTTTCCTATGCGCGCAAGTACCGGCTGCACGTGGTGGTGGTGCGGCTGTTCAACACCATCGGCCCCAACCAGGTCGGCCATTACGGCATGGTGGTGCCGCGCTTCGTGCAGCACGCCGTGAACAACGAGCCGCTCACCGTCTATGGCAGCGGCGAGCAGACGCGCTCCTTCTGCGATGTGCGCGACACGGTGGTGGCGCTGGACGGCCTCGCCGGCTGTCCCGCGGCCTGGGGCGAGGTGGTGAACGTGGGCAACGCCCAGGAGATTTCCATTCGCGGGCTGGCCGAGCTGGCCATCCAGCGCGCCCACAGCAGTTCGCCCATCCGCTTCATCTCCTACAAGGAGGCCTACGGCGAGGAGTTCGACGACGTCACCCACCGCCGTCCGGTGCTGGACAAGCTGAAGGCGCTCACCGGCTTCGCGCCGGAATGGACGCTGACCGATACGCTCGACGACCTGATCGAGCGCGAGCGCGCGAAAAAACTGCGCTTCGCCTAGAATACCCCGGACCACGACAGCAGAACATGGCCACCACTCCCTATTTCATCCTCAGCCCGAACACCGTGCTGAGCATCATCGGCCTGATCCACGGGCCCGACGAGACCGTTCCCAACCCGGCCCAGGACTGGCGCAGCGCCACGGTCGACGTGGTCATCCCAGCCTTCAACGAGGAGAGCAACATCCCGCTGTGCCTGGCGTCGCTGGCGCGGCAGACGCGCAAGCCGCAGCGCATCCTGCTCATCGACGACGGCAGCCGGGATCGCACGGTCGAATACGCCCGGACCTTCTGCGCGCTGAACGGCATGGCGCTGGAGACCATCAGCCGCGCCCACTCCATCGGCAAGACGCCCACGCTCAAGCGCCAGTCGCGGGAGTCGGACGCCGACGTGGAATTCATCCTCGACGGCGACACGGTGCTCGAGTCGGAGAACTACATCGACCGCATCGTCGAGGAGCTGTACAAGGGCGCCGGCATCGCCAGTGCCTGCGGCACCGTGCTGCCGCTGCGCAACCGCGACCGCCGCGCGATGCTGGAAACCGAGGCGCTGAAGAAGTTCCTCGGCGCGCACCCGGAGGCCAGCATCTACCCCAAGGTCGGCTGGTTCCACCAGCTGCAGCGCGGGGTCACCGACCTGTACCGGGACGTACTGTATTTCTTCCTGCAGAAATTCGTGTACCACGGGCAGATGGTGTTCTTCGGCAGCATCCTCAACCCGGTGGGCTGCGCCGTGGCCTATCGCCGCAGCGTGCTCAAGACCATCGTGTTCGACCGCTACGAGCCGATCCTGGGTGACGACCTCACCAACTCGGAAGACATCTTCATCGGCTTCGCCATAAACGACAACGGTTACCGCAACATCCAGCTCACCGACATCTACGCCCGCTCCCAGGAGCCGGAGGTGGGGCGCGTGCCGGGCCAGATCTATCTCTGGTCCTCGTCCTTTTTGCAGAGCTGCTACTACTTCGACGAGCTCATGCGCAGCCCGTTCAAGGCGCTCAAGCGCTACCGGCGCAAGCAGGAGGAGCAGGCCGAGCTGGCCGGCGGGCTGCAGGAGAAGCGCGTGCATCACGAGCAGTACCGCCAGCCCTGGGGCATCGACTATACGGTCAAGTACGGCCGCCCCATCGGCTGGGTGCTGTTCATGTCGGCATTCGAGAAGGTGGCGTTTCCGACGGTGCTGCTGATCATGATCCTGCTCCGGCTGTGGGAACCGCTGGCGATCACCCTGGTGGCGGAGACGGCGGTGGCCACCGGCATCCTCGCCACCGTGGCCAAGGGCCGCCGCCTCGAATACTTTCTGAAAGGACTGATCGTGACGCCCTTGCGCTACGGGGTGCTGCTGTTCGACCTGATCACCATCGGCCGCTTCGCCGCCGACCTGTGGATCTTCCGGAATCGGCGGTGGCGCAAATGAAGCTGCGTCTGGCAATTGCACTGGCCTTGTGTGCCAAGCTCGCGCTCGCCGCGCCGCCGGTTCCCGACGCCGGCCTGCGCGCCGAGATGGCGGGGCAGTGGGCGGAAGCGGTCGAGATCTACAAGCAGGCGCTCAAGGCCAATCCGGCGCAGCCGGGCCTGTGGGAGCGCATCGCCGACATTCGCGCCACCCAGCTCAAGGCGCCGGCGCGCGCGGCGGAGGCGCTGCGCGAGGCGGTGAAATACGCGCCGCAGGATGCGCGCCTGTATCACAAGCTGTCCCAGGCCCAGGCCGCGGCCCAGGACGGCCCCGCCGCGCTGGCCGCGATCAGGCGCGCGGTCGAGCTCGAACCGAACAACCTGGCCTACCTGCGCGCCCAGGGCGAAGTGGCCACCTGGACCGGCGACTATGCCCTGGCGGCGCAGAGCTTCGCGCGCGTGCTCGCGGCTTCGCCGCAGGACGCCGCTGCGCTGCTCGGCGCCGCCCGCGCCGACGCGCGCAGCGGCAGCAAGGATGCCGCCGTGGCGCGCTACCGCGCCTATCTGGAGCAACGGCCCCAGGACAAGGACGTGATGCTGGAGTACATGGAGCTGGAAGCGGAGCGCGGCGACACCAAGGCGGTGCAGGAATACGATGCGCGCTATCGCCAGCGCTTCGGCGAGAGCAAGGAATACTGGCTGCGCATGGCGGACATCTATGCCCTGGGCAACGATGCCGCCGCGTCCTCCGCCGCGCTGCAGGAGGCCACGCGCTTCGCACCCCAGGACCACGCCCTGTTCTATCGCCTGGCGCAAAGCTATCCGAGCGAGAAGGAAGCCGCGGCGGCCGCCGCCGCTATCGAGCGCGCGGTGGAACTCGACCCGAACAACCTCGAATACCTGCGCACCCGGGCCGACCTTGCCGCCTGGCGCGGCGACTATGCCACGGCCCTGGACAGCTGCCAGCGCATCCTCGCCATCGCCCCGGACGATCCAGGGGCGCGCCTGGCGCTTGCCCGCGTCTACTACTGGCAGGGCAGGCTCGATGCGTCGAAGGCGGCCTATCGCGACTATCTGGCCGTGCAGCCGGACGTGGCCGTGGCGCAGATGGAGTATATCGTCGTGCTCACCGAGCTGGGCGACTACGCGCGTGCCATCGAGTTGCTGGAGGCGTATCGCCAGCGCGTCGGCGACAACCTCGCCTACCGCAAGCAGAAGGCGCGCGTGCTGGCCTGGGCCGAGCGGCCGACCCCGGCGCTGGCGCTCGTGGACGAGCTGGAGCAGGGCCAGCCCGGCGATTATGAAGTGGGTTATACCCGCACCGTGGCGCTGCATTACGCGCACCGGCCGCGCGAGGCCCTCGCCAGCCTGGCCGAGGTCACCCGCCTGCGTCCGGAGAGCAGGGAAACCGCCGATCTCGCGCGCTTCATCCGCACCCCGCTGCGTTCCAGCGTCACCGCAGACTATGGCTACTTCGCCGGCTCCGACGACGTCAGCATCCGCCATGCCGGCCTGCGCGGCGAGTACGTGATCAACCCGGAGACGCGCCTGTTCGGCGGCAGCGACCGGCAATGGATCGACACCGTCGGCGGCAGCGGCTACGAGAAGCCCGACGGCGGCACGTCCATCGGCTACAGCCGCGCCTGGCTGGGCCTGCGGCATCGCTACTCGCCCCGGCTGGCGGTCGATGCGCAGATCGGCGGCGGCACGGCGGAAGGCGACGGCCGTTTCATCTACGAAATCGGCGCCGACATCCAGCCCGTGGACGAGCTCGCCCTGCGCCTGTCGCACCGCAAGGACCTGTTCGCCGTGTCGCCGCGCGCAGCCAAGCTCGGCATCGAACGCCGCGCCAACAGCCTCGACGCCACCTGGGCGCCAGACCTGCGCTGGACGCTGGCGAGCCACCTTGCCTACGACACCTTCTCCGACGGCAACGACCGCTGGGAAGTCGAGCTTGCCCCGCGCCGCGCGCTGCTCCGCACCCAGCGCCTTAACCTCGACCTCGGCGTTAGCGGCCGCTGGTTCGGCTTCGACCAGGATCCGGGCAACGGCTACTACGCGCCCTCGCTGTACCAGCGCTATGCGCTGACCGCCTTCACCTACTGGAAGATCAGCGACGACGACGGCGTGAGCGTGGTGTTCAGCTATGGCCCCTACAAGGACAACACCATGTCTGGCTTCCGCACCGGCGGCGACATCGTGGCGGAGGGCTTCTTCGGGCTGTATCGCGACTGGTTCCTGGATGTGAAGGCGGGCCTGTCCGACTACGGCGGCGGCGCCACTGGCGGCTACCGCTCGCATCTGTTCGAGATCAGCCTGACGCGACGGTTTTAGCCTGGCGCGGGCCTGCACCGGATGAGCCGCAGCAAATCTTTCCTGCTGGTCCTCGCGCTCCTGCTGCCGCTCGCCGCCGCGGCGCAGCCAACCGCCACGCGCGCCGTCGCCGTCACCTTCGACGATCTGCCGTTTGCTGCCGTCCCCAGCGAGGACGACGCGGCCCTGGCCGACATGAACGGCCGGCTGCTGCACGGCCTGCAGGCGGCCGGCGTGCCGGCGGTCGGCTTCGTCAACGAAGCCAGGCTCTACCGCAACGGCAGCCTGCATCCGGCGCGCGTGGCGCTGCTGGAGCAGTGGCTGGCGGCGGGATTCGAACTGGGCAACCACACGTATTCCCATGTCTCCCTCGATCGCGTGCCGCTGGATGCCTTCGAGGCCGATTTGCTGCGCGGCGAAGTCGTGACGCGGCCGCTGACGGAAGGCGCCGGCCGTCCCCTGCGTTGGTTCCGCCATCCCTTCCTGCACCTGGGCCGGACGCCCGAGGTGCGCGAGGCGTTCGCCGCCTTCCTCGCCGCCCATGGCTATCGCGTGGCGCCGGTCACCATCAACAGCTCGGAATGGATCTTCGCCGCGGCCTACGCGCGCGCCCGGGCCGACGGCGACAACGCCGCGGCCGAGCGCATCGCTGCGGCCTACCTGCCCTACATGGAGCAGGCGTCCGCCCACGCCGAGCGGATGTCCCTCGACCTGTTCGGCCGCGACATGGCGCAGGTGCTGCTCCTGCACGCCAATGCCCTCAACGCGGATTGCTTCCCGCAGCTCGCCGCCATGATGCGCGCGCGCGGCTACCGCTTCGTCAGCCTGGATGAGGCACTGCAGGACCGCGCGTATCGCCTGCCGCTCGGCTTCAGCCAGCACGAAGGCGAGTCCTGGCTCAGCAACTGGTCGCGCGCCGCCGGCCTGCGCCCCGAGGCGCCGCCTCCGCTGCCCGGCTTCGTGCTGCAATCGGCCGGCCCCGCCGCGCGGCGGGGCTATTGAGATGCGCCCCGGCGCGCCCTTGCTGCGGCTGGCATTGGTGGCGGCCCTGGTTTGGCTGCAGCCTGCAAGCGCCGCGGACACGCTGCGGGCGCTGGCGGAGCGGGCGGACCTGCGCATCGGCGCCGCGGTGGACGTCGCCGTGCTCGAGCGCGAGCCCGACTACGCCCATCTGCTGGCCACCCAGTTCAATCTGGTGACGCCGGAGAACGCCCTGAAATTTTCCGTGGTGCAGCCCGAGCGCGGGCGCTTCGATTTCAGCCAGGCGGATGCACTGCTGGCCTTTGCCGAGGCGCACGGCATGCAGGTGAACGGCCACGTGCTGGTTTGGGACCGGCAGCTGCCGGCGTGGCTGACGCAGGGGAACTTCACGCGCGAGGAGCTGACGCAAATCCTGCGCGAGCACATTCAGACACTGGTCGCGCGCTATCGCGGCCGCATCGCCTCCTGGGACGTGGCGGCCGAGGCAGTGGACGAGCAGGGCCAACTGCGCGACACGTTCTGGTCGCGCGGCATCGGCCCGGACTATCTGGCCCTGGCCTTCCGCTGGGCGCACGCGGCCGACCCGGGCGCGCGCCTGCGCTACAACGACTACGGCGGCGAGGGCGCCGGCGCGAAATCCGACGGCATCTACGACCTGGTGGCGCGGCTGCGCGCCCAGGGCGTGCCCATCGACAGCGTCGGCCTGCAGATGCACGTGAGCCTGGAGGACGCGCCTTCCGCCGCGGACGTGCGCATCAACATGAAGCGCCTCGCCGCCCTTGGGCTGCAGCCGGACATCACCGAGATGGACGTGATGCTGGCGTTGCCCCCGAGCCGCGCCGATCTCCGGGCGCAGGCCCGGCTCTATGCCGGCATGGTGCGCGCCTGCATGGCCGTGCCGCAATGCCGCAGCTTCTCCACCTGGGGTGCGACCGACCGTCATTCCTGGATAGCGGAGTACTTTCCCGGGCGCGGCAGCGCGCTGTTGTTCGATACGGAGTTGCGGCCGAAGCCGGCGTTCGCCGCGGTGCGCCGTGCGCTGCGCGCGGGAAGGCAAAAGCAAACCTGGGGTATACTGAACACGGAGCAGTGCAACAAGACGATAACCAAGCACCCCGGATCGTCTCGCAGCCGCGCGGCTGTGCCGGGGACGGCGCACGAACTGGCGCGACCATGCATAACAAGAGAATAAGCAGCCTGCCAGGCGCGGACCCTGCAGCAGAGCTGGCCCACATCCTCGCCAACCTGCAGGACACCTATTACCGCACCGATGCCGAGGGGCGCCTGGTGCGCGTCTCCGCCGCCATGAAGGACATGCTCGGCTACGAAGTCGACGAGGTCATTGGCCGCAATCTCGCCGAGTTCTACGTCGAGCCCGAAGGCCCCGCGAGGTTTCTTGACGCGCTGGCCGCTGCCGGCGGCAGCATCAAGGGCTACGAGATCGCGCTGCGCCACAAGAGCGGCGCCACCGTGTGGGTGGCGGTCAACGCCAGTTTCCTGCGCGACGCGCAGGGCAATGTCGCCGGCGTCGAGGGCCTCGTGCGCGACAACAGCCTTGCCCGCGCCGCGCAGGCGCGCATGCGCACGCTCTCTAGCGCGCTGGAGCAGACCGCGGACATGGTGATGATCGCGGACCGCGGCGGCGTGGTGGAATACGTGAACCAGGCGTTCTGCGACATCAGCGGCTTCAGCCCGGACGAAGTGGTCGGCCGCCTGCCCAACGTGATGAAATCCGGCAAGCAGAGCGCCGAGTTCTACGCCAGGCTGTGGACCACCATCCTGGCCGGGGATGTCTTCCACGACGTGCTGATCAACAAGCGCAAGGACGGCACGCTCTACTACGAAGAGAAAACCATCACCCCGCTGAAGGACGCCCAGGGGCGCATCACCCACTTCATCGCCACCGGGCGCGACATCAGCGAGCGCATGCAGACCCAGGAGCGCCTGCAGTACCTCGCCTATCATGACGTGCTCACCCGCCTGCCCAACCGCGCGCTGCTGATGGAGCGGCTCGAGCATGCCGCCACCCGGGGGCGCCGGCGCAAGAGCCGGCTGGCGCTGCTGTTCCTCGATCTCGACCGGTTCAAGGTGATCAACGACACCCTGGGCCACGACTTCGGCGACCGGCTGTTGCAGGTGCTGGCCGACCGCCTGCGCCAGTGCGTGCGCGAGGAGGACACCGTGGCCCGCCTGTCCGGCGACGAATTCGCCATCCTGCTGGAAAACGTCGAAAGCATGGAGGCCGTCGCCGAGGTGGCGGGCAAGGTGCTGGGCGTGTTCGCCCAGCCGTTCGAGGTGTTCGACCGCGAGCTGTTCGTCACCACCAGCATCGGCGTCAGCGTTTTTCCCACCGACGGCGACAACGGCAAGACCCTGCTCAAGCACGCGGACACCGCCATGTACCGCGCCAAGGACAAGGGGCGCAACACCTTCCAGTTCTATTCGGCGGAAATGAGCGCCGCGGCGCTGGAGCGGCTGACCCTGGAAACCAACCTGCGCCGGGCGCTGGAGCGCAATGAGTTCGTGCTCCACTACCAGCCGCAGTTCAACCTCAAGACCGGCCGCATCGTGGGCGTGGAGGCCCTGCTGCGCTGGGCCCACCCCGAGCGCGGCCTGCTGGGGGCGCCGTCCTTCATTTCGCTGCTGGAGGAGACGGGCCTCATCACGCCGGTGGGGGAATGGGTGGTCAGAACCGCATGCCGCGAACTGAGCGAGGTGCAGGCGCAATGCCCGCAGCCGCTGCGGCTCGCGATCAATCTGTCCTCGCGCCAGTTCGACAGCCTCGATCTCATCCAGCAGATCGGCAACGCCACCCGCGACTGCCGCATTCCGCCGGAGCAGCTGGAATTCGAAATCACCGAAAGCCTGCTCATGTCCCACACCGCGAGCACGCTCGATACGCTGTCGCGTCTGGCGGACTTCGGCTACCGCTTCGCCATCGACGACTTCGGCACCGGCTACTCCTCCCTGTCCTATCTCAAGCGCTTCCCCATCAATACCCTCAAGGTGGACCGCTCCTTCGTGCGCGACATGCCGGGCGACAAGGACGACACCGCCATCGTCAACACCATCGTCGCCATGGCGCGCAGCCTCGACCTCGAAGTCACCGCCGAAGGCGTGGAGACCGAGGAGCAGCTGGCGGCCCTGCGCGCCTTCGGCTGCGACAACTTCCAGGGCTTCCTCTTCAGCCATCCGCTGCCCCTGGCCGAGCTCCGCGCCTTTCTCGGCGCGCACGGCTGAGCCGCTCATTGAAGATTACCTAATCGAGGGACACCGCCGAAATCCCTCCTGTCCTCCCTTTTTCAAAGGGAGGAACCTGCTAACGCCTTGCCCAGTAGGTTCCCCTCTTTGCAAAAGAGGGGACAGGGGAGATTTCGCCACGGGAGTTCGGCCGACATGTGGCGATGTGATTCTCGATCGGTAGCTGTGCAAAACGTAGCGAGCAAGCCCGGCCGACCGCCGGGAAGCGCACGTGCACGAGGGGGTACAGCGAGCATCGCGGGCGTGGAGACGGGCTGCGCAGTACTTTTGCAGAGCGTCCTTAGCAAAGTTTTAGGGTTCCGTTAGCCATTATTTAGCAAGCGCGCGGCCGTCGCCTGTCTATCATTCGGTCTCCCATAACACGAACGAGGAGACGAGCATGAACACAAGAGAACTGTTGATCGGCGGCTGTCTGGCCATGGCCGCTTCCACGGCGCTGGCCGACCCGGCGGTCGACGCCAGGATCCTGGAACGCGGCCGCTACCTGCTCGCCACCGGCGGCTGCAACGACTGCCATACCGCCGGCTACCCGGAATCCGGCGGCAGGGTGCCCCAATCGGAGTGGCTCACCGGCAACGCGGTCGGCTTCAACGGCCCCTGGGGCACGAGCTATCCCGCCAACCTGCGCCTGCTGGCGCAGAAGCTGAGCGAACAGGAATGGGTTGCCAACGCCCGGCGCGAGATGCGCCCGCCGATGCCGTGGTTTTCACTGCGCGACATGCGGGACGAGGACCTGCGCGCGATGTACCACTTCATCCGCAGCCTCGGGGCCAAGGGCGCACCCGCGCCCGCCTGGGTGCCGCCGGGGCAGAAGGTGGGCACGCCCTATTTCGAATTCGTGCCGAAGAACCTGCCGCGGCAGGCGCGGGCGGGGCTCTGATCAGATCAGCAGCTGATGGCCGGCGAGCAGGTGGTGGTAGACGAAGTTCTGCAGCATCACCCGCTGCCCCACGCTCAGGTTTTTGAACTCCAGCCCGTAGCAGCGCAGCGGCACGGCCTGGTCGGGCTGCGGTGCCTCCGCCTCGCGGTGCACCAGTGCCTCGGCGGTGAAGCCGGCGGTGAGATTCATCTCGTCCAGGGCGAAACGCAGCAGCACCGTGAGCCGGTTTCCGGCGTGCAGCCGATGGCCGCACTCGAGCATCGCGCCGCCGATGCCGATGTCGGTGAGCATCGCCGGCTCCTCGGTGCCGCCCGGCAGCTGGATGCGCGTCGGCAGGGTGACCTTCACCCGCTCGCCGGCGCGGATCTGCGTCCCGCGCACCGCCGCCGGGAAAGCCAGGTGCATGTAATGGAAAGGCGACACGCACACCCGCTGCACCGTGGTGTCGAACGCGAAAATCCCCTTGCCGGTGAAGGCGCGTGCCGTGAGCGGCTGGCCATCGGCGTAGGGCAGGGGCAGGCCGTCGACGAAGGGTGTCTTCACCAGCACGCTCTGGCCGGGCGAATAGCCCACCAGGGTGCCGTAGTGGCGCTCGGCGGGACGCGCCGGCGACTCCAGCTGGAAGCGGTCGCCGACGCGCAGGTGCATGTCGTCGAACTGGTACTGGGTGACGAGAAAGCGCGGTTCGCGCTGCGAAACTTCCATGGCTGGCTCCGGGCTGCGGTCGTTCCCAGTATAGGCAATGGCGAATGCCGCACCCGCTGCCACGGGGAGAGGAGTGAGGGCGCGGCAGTGCAACATGCCTTGCGCCGCGGTGCGGCGTTCACCGCCCCTCGGCCAGGCTCACCGGCCGTTCCACCGCCAACCTGAACCGCCCGCGCCCGGTCTTGTCGATGCGCAGATACGGGCAACGCTCCGCCAGCCGGCGCTGGAGCAGGATCAGCCGCGCCTCCAGGTTGTCGCTCACGTCCGGCAGCCGCAGCGAGGCATCCAGGCGCAATTCCCGGTTGGTGAACTCGCTGCGCCCCTGCTGGTGGTCGGACAGCAGCTTCCACAGGATCGCCCCGGCCACGCCCTTGATCAGATACGCGCCATCCACGAACACGCTGTTGTCGGCGGCGTAGCGCCGTACCTCCACCGCGGCGCCGGGGCCGGGGCGCGCCGCAGCCGCGGCGGGCGGCTCCTCCTGCTGCTCCGCGTGCTGCTCGAACAACTGCATCGCGAAGCCGACCTGTCCGGCCAGCGCCACCAGCGCGTCTTCGTCCTCGTAGCTGAAGCGCAGCTTCTGCTCGCTCTCCACGTACAGCACGCCGAGCAGCCTGCCGTGCACCGCGATCGGCACCGCCAGCTGGCTGTGGGGTTCGCGCAGGCCGGGGAAGGGAATTTCCCTTTCGCCATCGTCGCCGAGGCTCTCGCGCAGGGCGCGGCTGTAGGCATAGTCGCCGGTGAGGAAGGCGATGCGGATCGGCGTGCGCTCCTGCGCCGCCACGCCGATCACCCCCTGGCCCAGCGCCACTTCCGAGCCCACGCCGGATTCGGCGTAGCCCCGGCTTGCCACGGTGTAGAGGCGCCGGTTGGCCGCATCGAACATCAGCACCATGGCGTGGCCGATGTCGAAGTGGGCGGCAAGCCCGGCCAGCAGCTCGTCCAGCAGCGCGGACAGGTCGGCGCATTGCGTCAGGCGGTCGGCGCACGCGCGCAGCGCGGGCAGGCGCGATGACTGCTGCGGCCCGCACTCTGCGGCGAAGGCGGTGGTGCAGCGGATGTCCAGCACCCGGTACACGTCCGAGCCGCGCAGTACGAATACCTTGCTCATGCCGGTGTGGGAGGCGACGCCGGCGAGCCGCGCCTTCATGTACTCGAACAGCGGGCCCTCGGTCTCGGTCCGCAGGTATTGCAGCGTGAGGTGGTATTGGGCGCCGGTGACCGGATCGATCACCTGCGCCATGGCGTAGGGATTGGCGATCACGTTCTCGCGCGTCTTGCTGAAGAACTGGAAGGACAGCGCGACATGATCGCTGTCCACGTAATGCACCTGGGACAGATAGGCGACATTGGGCGTGCCGTCCGGCGCGCAGGTGGCGACCTGGGCCGGGATCGCGCCCTCGAAGCAGCGGCGAATGGCTTCCAGCGTCGGCGTCATCGCGGCCCGAGCTTCTGGCCGGCCTTCGGGCCGGGGGTCTGGTTGAAGAGTTGCGCCGGTGCAAAGGTCACCGCCACGCAATCCTTGCTCCCGGCGTCGAGCACGCTGCGCGCGAATTCCGTGCGATACCCGATGGACGCGAGCTCGTCCACGAAGGACTGCTGATACGCCGCCATCTCGGCGCGGTCCTCGTCGGAGAGCGGCGCGATATCCAGTACCTGCCCCTTGAGCTGCAGGGTCTCATGCGTCCTCGGGCGCGTGACGGCCAGCGCGATGGCGCCGTTCTCGCGCAGGCAGTCGAGTGCCTGCGGCGAATGCTCGATACCAAGGAATACCGTCACCCGGCGCCGGTCGGCGGAGACGCGGCAGCCGAAGGCGCGCGCCACCACCGGACGATTCTGCGCATCGCGCGCGGCGATCGTCATGGAAGTGCGACGCTGCACAAAAGCGGCGTCGGCCTCGCTCAGCAGGGGAGGGGTGTCGGTGGCCACCGGGGAATGGTAGCAGAAGACAAACCAGACCGTTCTGTGGCCGCCCGGCGCGCCCGGGGACCCTTGGCCGGACGCCGCGACCGGCCCTCGCCGTCGGGCTGGTGCGGCTCGCGCCCAGCGTTCTACGCACTCCCCCGGGTGGCTCATTGCACCAATGCATCACCCAGCGCCCGAAGCAGCTTGGCCCCGTCGCCCCGCCATGCACTGCCGTGCATGCACGCCAGGGTCGTCGGTGCGGCGGAAGCCAGCCGCTCCAACATTTCCCGCGCGTTCGGAGTGTGGGAAAAATAATCCATCTCCTGGCGGAAGGCCTCGCTCGGCCCGAGAATGTCTGACCCGGTGACGGCCGGATGATCGGTACCGCCTTGGGTGAACAGGTCACCGCAAAGCAGTGTCCTGGTGTGCTCTTCCATCATGAAGCCGCATTCCCAGCCGTGGGGTAGGTGCGGCGTGTCGAACCAGCGGACTGCGCGCTTTCCGAGGGAGATCGCTTCGCCGTCGGCGAGCACGCGCGCCGGCCGGTCGGCGATATCGTTCACGGAGACCATGGCGGCGACGGTGCCGCACAGCGGCGCAGACTGCGGCGCCACGGCTAGCCATTCATTGAGCGAGCCGCACTCGTCCGCCTCGACGTGGGAAAAGCTGATGTGGCGCAGCCGCGCCACCGGCATCACGCTCGCCACCGCCTCGCGCACAACGGGAAACATCCTGCGCGGGCCAGTGTGGAAGAGCAGCGGCTCGTCGTCGAGGATGAGGTACTGGTTGAAGGAAAACCCACCGCCGCCCGGGATGACGACTGGCGTGTTGATACGGTAGATCCCGTCCGCGATTTCATGAATGTTGGTGCCGGATGTGGCATTCGTGATGGTCATGTTCGTTCTCCTTTCTGGTTAGCGCGAAAGAGCGGCGTTGCTTCTCACCACAGAGACACAGAGGCACAGAGAAAATCTAGAAGCCTGAACCACGGAGGACGCGGAGGACACGGAGTAAAGCATATGAGATTTTTCTTTACGCCTGTCGCGCTGTTTGCGTTCTAAAGGACTTTGACGTTCTCCGTGCCTCTGTGCCTCTGTGGTGAACCCGGCTTGCCCATTGCCAGTTATGCAACCGCCGTTTGCGACGCGATGAGCCTCGCCGCCGCCTCCGCAATCCCATCCGCCTGCGGCGAAAACGCCAGCTCCAGCGGATAGCTCGACGGCGCCGGCACGTCCGGGCTGGTGAGGCGCAGCACCGGCGCCTTGAGCGCGTCGAAGGCTTTCTCCGCGACAATCGCCGCGACTTCCGCGCCCACGCCGCACATGCGGTTCGCTTCGTGCACCACCACCACGCGGCCCGTCTTGCGCGCGGAGTTCAAAATCGCTTCCTCGTCCAGCGGCTTGAGGGAGCGCAGGTCCAGCACCTCGGCGGCGATGCCCTTGTCCGCGAGCAGCTTGGCCGCCGCTTCGCAGGCGCGCACCGTTTTTCCATAGGAGATCAGCGTCACGTCGTTGCCGGCGCGGCGCAGTGCAGCCTTGCCCAGCGGCACGATGTGCTCGCCATCCGGCACCTCGCCCGGCTCGTAGGTCATGGACATTTCGACGAAGAACAGCACCGGGTTGTCGTCGCGGATGGCGGATTTCATCAGCCCCTTGAAGTCGGCGGCGGTGGAGGGCATCACCACCTTGAGGCCCGGGCTGTGCACGAACCAGGCTTCCAGGTTGTGGTTGTGCTGCGCGCCCACGGTCCAGCCGGTGCCGGTCATGGCCATGGCCACCAGCGGGAAGCTGAACTGCCCGCCGGAGATGTAGCGCAGCTTGCCGGCGCTGTTGACGATCTCGTCCATGGCGAGGGTCATGAAGGGCGCGAACAGCAGGTCGATGATCGGGCGCATGCCCATGGCGGCGGCGCCCACTGCGGCGCCGGCGATGATGCCTTCGGCGAGCGGCGTGTTGCGGATGCGCATGTCGCCGAATTCGGTCAGCAGCTCCTGGCGCTTGGTGGCGACGCCTTCGCCGAACATCATCACGTTCGGGTCACGACGCATTTCCTCGGCGATGGCCTGGCCGATGGCTTCGGTGGTGGTGATGGTTTGCATGCTTGCTCCTTGTCTGTACTCCCTCCCCCTTGATGGGGGAGGGCTGGGGTGGGGGTGAGTGCCGCGCGCAGTCCGGTACGCCGTGTCGCTTCACGCTGCCCCTCTCCCACAAGGGGAGAGGGAAGTCTTTGCTACGCGTATACGTCGGCCGTCAGTTCCGACAGCGCCGGATAGGGCGCGGCGACGGCATGCGTCCATGCATCCTCGATGCGCGCCGCCGCCCGCGCACGCAGGGCGTCCAGTTCGAAGTCGCTCATGTTCAGCTTCTGGCGCAGCCGGTCGATGGGGTCCTTCGCGCGCCAGGCGGCCAGCTCGTCCTTGTCCACATAGCCCTGGTCGTCCGGCTCGTAGTGGCCGCGCAGGCGGTAGGTGTAGGTCTCCAGGAAATACGGGTGGCCGGTGGCCCTGATGTGGGCAACGCCGGTCTGGGCGGCGCGGTACACCGCTTCCACGTCGTTGCCGTCCACGGTGGCGATGGGCATGCCGTGCGCGGCGGCCCAGGTGCTGACGTGGTCCATGGGCATGGTCTCGCGCCGGTGGACGAAGGCCTGCCACTGGTTGTTCTCGCACACGTAGAGGATGGGCAGCTTCCATGTTGCGGCGAGGTTGAGCGATTCGTGGAAGGAGCCCTCGCACGCGGCGCCGTCGCCGAAGAAGCACGCGACCACGCTGTCGCGCCCCTGCATGGACGCGGCAAGCGCAACGCCGGAGGCCAGCGACAGCTCGGCGCCGACGATGGTGGAGGTGAGCACCACGCCCAACTCCTTCACCGAAATGTGCAGCGAGCCGCTCTTGCCTTTGCAGTAGCCGCTGGCCTTGCCCAGCACCTCGGCGTGGAGGCGCGCCGGGTCGGCGCCGCGCGCCAGGAGATGGCCGGCGCTGCGGTGGTTGGTGAGGATCTGGTCGCTTTTACCGAGGGCGGCCACCACGCCCACGGCCGAGGCCTCCTGCCCGACGGAAGTGCAGGTGCCGGCGGACTGGCCCGCGGCCTGCATGGCGGCGGCTTTTTCTTCGTAGGTGCGGATGAGCAGCATGGTTTCCAGCATGGAAGCCAGGGTGCTTCGATTGGCGACGTCGGTCATGGTCTTCTCCTGTGAGGCCCGCCGCGGCAGGGCGGGGGACACCGTCACTCTAGGCGCGGGCGACCCGAAGGAAAACCGGGTTAAGAATGATTTAGGAAGCGTTTAGGAAACTTTTAGGGATGGGCCGTTGCAGGTGGGCTGAGAGTGAGGCGTTGCCCCCTGATCGCCCGACGCAGGCATTTGCAGTATCCTGAAAGCACGTCATTGTTTGCGGGAGGACGCCATGAGTTCCAAGCACGAGCAATTCTTGCAAACGGTCTTTCATGACCCGGTCAGCGGCAACATCCACTGGCGCGAAGTCGAATCCCTGCTGCACCACCTGGGCGCGAAGATCGAGCCCGCCCACGGCGCGCGCTTCAAGGTCACGCTGAATGGCATGGAGGGATTTCTGCACCATCCGCACCACAGCAGCGTGCTGACGCGGGACCACATCAAGGCGCTGCGGGAGTTCCTCACCCGCGCTGGCGTCTCGGGGTCGGGCGGGAGCTAGCCGGCCCACTTGGAGTGAGGCCGGTCAGGTCATCCCTCGCCGCTGCGGAACGCCTGCAGATGCATCGGCCCCACGCGGCGGCCGAGCATGACCAGGCTGCCGGCGAGACGGTTGTCCCCGGTGTCGCTGAATTCGAAGCGGTAGGTGCGGGCGATCACCAGGCGGCCGGCGTCGTTACGTTCGAGCCTGAGCGCGGTGGACGCGACGGTGTCGTCCAGGAGCTGCAGGCCCTGGGCGGCGCAGAACTGGCGCGCGGCGGCGCGGGCGAGGTCGAGCACGCGGTGGCTGTCGAGCCAGAACCAGGCGATGCCGGCGAGCGCGAGCAGGAAAAGCCATTCGGTCATGGGTGCACCCGGAAAAGCGGTGCGGCGATGGTAGCAGAAAGCGCGGCACTCAGGCCGGGCTGTCTGGCGGCGGCCTGGCCGACGCGCCGATGAGGGCACGCAGCTCGTCGCCTTCGATGGTTTCCTTCTCCAGCAGCAGCGTGGCCAGGGTTTCGCGCTTCCTGTGCAGCAGCTCGCGTGCCCGGCGTGGCAGGAGCCACGGGCGCCCCCCGCATCCCCACCCGGGCTATTGAATTCCGACGCTCAGCGGCTATAAACAGAACCTGCTCCTGCGGCGGGCGGCGTTAGCGTCCGGCCGTCGCGGGACCGATGAACCGATAGGAGGTCGAATCATGGAGCTCAGGACACGAATGAACGGCGGGGAAGCATCGCTTCAGGCCGTCGCAGACGCCTGGCACAAGGAGCCGCACAAGGTGGTCTGGAGCCAGTACGAATCCGACGCATGGGCGGTGGAGTTCGCGCAGAAGATCAACGAGGCGATGGCAAAGGCGGGGCCGGTTAAGCCCGACCCGCGCAATATTCATCCCGGGTCTTAGCCGGCCCGGCGCCGCTGCGCCCTCAGCCGCACTTCATGAGGGCGATTCCATGGGGCGGCAGGCTCACCTGGACGTGGGCGCGGCCGTCGGTCTGAAGGACCGGCGCCGTCTGCGACGGGTCGAGCAGGTTGCGCATGGTGCAGCCCGGCGCGCTGAGCTTGCGGTCCACCGTGATGTGGTCCTGCCGCGGCTGGTTCTGCAGGTTCAGGCACACCAGCACTTCCTCCGTGTCCAGGATGCGCGAATAGGCGAGGGTGCATTCGCCGGGCACGAGCGGGTGGCCGAAGTCGCTGCCGTTGCCGGAGATCTCGCGGAAGTACTGGCGGCCGTAGCGCAACGCGGGCTGCTGGCGGCGGATGTCGGCGAGGCGGCGGATGCCCTGGTAGATCGGGTGCTGCGGGTCGAAGCAGTGATGGCCGGTGGTGTCGAATGCGCCCCACTGCCCGCCGAACATGCACTCGCGCACGTAGGCGTCGCTGTCGCCGCCGCCGTCGAAGCCTTGTTCCGTGCCGTAGTAGATGCAGGGCACGCCCTGGCTGGTGAGCAGGTAGGCCATGGCCAGCAGCGCCTGCTCCGGATAGGGATCGCCGTGCAGGAAGCGCGCCGTGCGGTCATGGTTGTCGACGAAGGTGACGAAGTAGCGCCCGGCCTCGCCGTGGTCGGCGTAGCGGGTGTAGAAGCGCTCGTAGCGGTCGCGCAGGAAGGCCGGGCTGGCAAAGCCCTTGATCACCGGCTCCAGCACGAAGTACAGCGGGAAATCCAGGGCGGCGTCGAGGGAAGGAAAGCGCTCGTTGGTGCCCTCGATGCGGCTGTTGCGGCCGATGTAGCGCTGGATGGTGTCGTCGCTGTCCATGATCTCGCCGAACAGGAAGAAGCGCTGCTTGCCCACGCGCTGCGCATACTCGCGGATGGCGTTGCAGAAGATGGCCACGCTGGAATCTTCCATGTGTTTCACGGTATCCACGCGGAAGCCGTCGATGTCGGCCACGTCGACCCAGTGCTTGTAGACCTTGATCAGGGTGTCGAGCACGTCCGGTCGCGGCAGGTCGAGTTCCTTCAGTGACATGAAGTCGCCGTCGCGCGCCTGGACCCGGTCGTTCCAGTCCCGAATCTGGCCATGCCGCTTGAAGGCCTCCGGCCGCTGCAATTCCTGCGGCCACACCGCGTCGTCGTCCTGCATCCCGGGCTGCGGGTCCTGCTCGCGCCAGCTGCCGAAGGGAAAGGTCTCGCCCTGGTGGTAGTAGTACGGATAGCCGCCCGGGTATTGCCACACATCGCCGGTGTGGTTGAGCACCATGTCCATGATCACGTACAGGCCGCGCGCGTGGGCGGCGCGGACCAGCTCCTGCAGATCGTGCAGCGTGCCGAAGCGCGGGTCCACTTCGAGGAAATTCTGGATGCCGTAGCCGTGGTAGGAGTCGTCCACCGCACGGTTCTTGAGGATCGGGCTCAGCCAGATCGCCGTGCAGCCCAGGCCCTGGATGTAATCCAGGCGCCGCATCACGCCGCGCAGTGTGCCGCCCTGGAACAGGCCGCCCTGGGCGGGATCGCGACCCGTCGGGATGCCCGGCCGGTAGGCCGGAACATCGGCCGCATCGTTGTCGAAGCGGTCCACCAGCAGGAAATAGATGAACTGGTCGCGCCAGTCGGCGGGTGAAGGGTGAAGTGCGACGTTGGCACGAAACTGCAGTTCACCCGTGGTGTGAAGTATGCCTGGCATGTGACCTCCGCGATGTCATGAACGAAGGAGAGGACGGTTGGCGGGAACGATTCAGTAAAGTAGGCGAATGGCCGTTTTTCAAGTGCCGCCTCCAATCGGTAACCTACTCCGCCACGGACAGAAAACGGCTGCTCATTGCGTCCCGGCACGGGCTGAAATGTTCATGTTTTCCCGCTTGCAAAACTAGTCGCATGCTCTATAAGTGAACCATCGATTGCGGCGCGTCCGCTACCTGCGCCGTCTTCATTCCCGACGAGGCGATTCCATGCCGCTGCTGCACGTAGACCTGCAGGAAGGCTTTTCCGACGACACCGTGGTGGTGAGCGTCAACGGCGGCGAGATCCTGCGGAAATCCGGCGTATCCACGCGCCTGCAGATCGGATTCGCGGCATCGGCGGAGGCGGAAGTTGCGGGCGATGCGGCCGAACTGAGTGTCACCCTGCCGCAAAAGGCCCTGAGCAAGTCCGCAATGATTCCCCTGAGCGGGCCGACCTACGTCGGCGTATCGGTGCGGGGCGAGGGCATCGTGTTCGGAGTCTCGCCCGAGCCGTTCGGCTATCTATAAGCACAAACCATCATATCGGCCCTCGGGCGAGTCCCGGGGCACCCCAGCGGAGTTCCGTCACGGATGGCGGATTCTGACCCACCCAGACAAAGGAGTACCGAAATGGCTGAAAAGACTTTGCATCCAGGCACCTACGATCCAGAAGAAGGCGGCCAGTATCAGGACATCGAAGGCGCCGAATACCTGGCGCGCGTGCCCTATCCGCTGCCCCTGCCCCTGCCCCGCGCCAGCGGCGTCTATGAATGGAAGCAGGGGCCGATCATCACGCCGCACCCGATCCCCCAGCCGCTGCCACAGCCCCTCGGGCCACGCCCCGGCGCGGAGCACATGACCGTGCAGGAAATGCAGGCGGAGGCGATGGCAACGCCCGAAATGCAGGCGGCGGCGCTCTATCCGTTCATGTTCAAACGCGAGGAGCTGAACATCGACGTCGACGGACGCTACCCGCAGATGACGGCCAGCGGCACGCTCTACCGGCTACTCAACACCAAGGTGCACTGGGTGGCCAACCTCGCGGCGGCCGGCGTCAACACCTGGGCCGGCACCATCTGGTACAAGGATGGTGACGCGTCCACTTTCCCCTTCACCAATGTCCTGGTGAAGGTGACGCGGAGCTGGTTTTCCCACCAGCGTTCGGCGACCGTCACCTTCAGCGGCGGCGGTGCGCCGAATCGCACGCTCACCTACAGGTACCGTTCCCAGTACTTCCACGCGGTGGAGTTCGAATACGACCGCGCCGAAGATGCGGTGGCGGTGACGAGCATCGGCACCTGCGACCACCCGAACCGGCCGGCCACGCTCGCCTGCGAGAATCTGACCATCGAGCAGGTGTACCGGCGTGCCGGCTTCAACGTGCGCAAGTCCGGCGGTGACAACGAGGTACCCAAGGCGCTTGCCGGTGCCAATGGCACCTGGAGCGACAACGAGATGCATGACGCGATGCAGGTCTACTGGTCGCGCTTCGCCAACAAGCCGCAGTGGTCGATGTGGACGTTCTTCGCCGCCCTTCACGACATGGGCACGAGTCTGGGCGGGATCATGTTCGACGACATCGGGCCGAACCACCGCCAGGGCACGGCCATCTTCAGCAATGCCTTCATTGCCAACGCCCCGGCCGGCGATCCCAACCCCACGGCGTGGGTGGCACGCATGCGCTTCTGGACCGCGGTGCATGAGATGGGCCATGCCTTCAACCTGGCCCACTCGTGGCAGAAGTCGCTGGGCACGCCGTGGATTCCGCTGGCCGATGAGCCGGAGGCGCGCAGTTTCATGAACTATCCCTACCGGGTGACCGGCGGGCAGTCGGCGTTCTTTGCCGACTTCGACTACCGTTTCAGCGACGGCGAGCTGCTGTTCATGCGCCATGCCCCGGCGCGCTTCGTGCAGATGGGCAATGCCGACTGGTTCGACCACCACGGCTTCCAGCAGGCGGAGGTGTCGGCGGAGCCGAATTTCGAGCTGGTGGTGCGCCTCAATCGCGACAAGCCGCTGTTCGAGTTCATGGAGCCGGTGGTGCTCGAAATGAAGCTCACGAACATTTCTGGCCAGGCGCAACTCATCCGCGAGGACATGCTCAAGGCCCGCGATCACCTGACGGTCATCCTGAAAAAAGATGGCAAGCCGGCGCGCCAATTCATTCCGTATGCGCAGTATTGCTGGCTGCCGGCGAACAAGGCATTGAACGCAGGGCAGTCGATCTACGACTCGCTGTTCGTTTCCGTCGGACGCAATGGCTGGGACCTCGCCGAACCGGGCAATTACACCATCCAGATCGCGCTCCATACCGACACCGGGGACATCGTCTCCAACCCGTTGCGGTTGCGGGTGGCACCATCCCGGGGGTATGACGAAGAACTGATAGCCCAGGACTATTTCAGCGACGAGGTCGGACGCATACTCACCTTCGACGGCAGCCAATCCCCGACCCTCAAGCAAGGCAACGACACGCTGCGCGAGCTGGTGGCGAAGCTGCCAAAGAGCAAGGCGGCGTACCACGCGCGGGTCGCCCTGGGCAGCGTGCTGGCGCGCGATTACAAGCTGCTGGAAGTGAAGAAAGGCGGGGAAACGATGATGTCGGCAGACGCGGCGGGAGGCAAGATCCACCTGCTCAAGGCCGACGAAAAGGAAGCGCGCATGTACCTGTCGGCCGCACTCACCGATCACGCCGATGCGGCGGCGGAGTCTCTTGGCCACGTCGACTACAAATACTATGCGGACCGCTACAGCGACTGGCTGGCCCACGTGGGCGACACGGAGGCCGCCGCAACGGTGCAGGACAAGGTTTACTCGACCCTGTCCGCGCGCAAGGTCGCCGATTTCGTGCTACAGCAGATCAAGGCGCGCGGGGCGAGCTACGCGAAGAAGACGCGCGCGGCCTGATCGGAGAGCGGGGCTGCCCCAGGGGCGAACATGCCGGCGCGAGCCGGCATGTTCATTTGCGTGGCCCGGTTAGCGGCCGACCCCTTCCTTCAGCGCGCCGAGAATGCGTTCCTCGATCTTCTTGCCGGTTTCGCGCGCCTTCTTGTGCGGGTCCCTGGCCAGCAGGTACGTCGGCCGCACCGTGACCAGGTGCACTTCGTCCGGCTTCGCCTGCATCGTGTACAGCACCACCTTGAACGGGCACAGCACCGACCAGTCCATGGTCTGGTTGAACACCTCCTGATTGAAGGCGAGCGAGCAGAAGTGGACTGCCGTGGCGTCCTTGAAGCCGATGGTGTTCCACTTGTCCTCGCCGAAAACCGACTTGTTGTTCTCCAGGCCCTTGGCCAGGTTCTCCTCGCCGGTGATGATGAACTGCCTGGCTTCCAGTGCCGTCTTGACGCTGGACAGCACGCTGGCGAAATCGCCCTTCGCCTGCAGCTTGAGAAAGGCGGGATTGTCCGCGGCGAGGGCGCCCTGGGTGAGGGCGAGGAGGGTGAGGGCGAGCAGCAGCGCAACTCGGCGCAACAGGGATGGGGTCATGGGAGTCTCCTTCCGGTGTTTTTCGGCGCAACAGGGGACGCTGCTTCGCCCGGGGCGGGCGGAGCAGCCGGGGTGGGTGCATACAAAGCCTATAGGCGCTGGATGCGGCGAAGTCAAGGCGCGGAGCGGCCGTGCGGCGCTTGAGGCCGGGGCCGCTTCGTCTATGGTGGAAGAAGGGATCCGGCGCGGGCGCCGCCGACGGAGGAGGGAAGGGCGATGATCAGAGCAACCTTGGCCGCAATCCTGTTCCTGGCCGCGGGCAGCGCCGCCGCCGCGAAGGACTTGAACATGATCCAATTGCCGCCGCCCGACATGCGGGGCGGCCCGCCGCTGATGCAGGCGCTCAAGGAGCGCCATTCCACGCGCGAATTCAGCACCGAGCCGCTGTCGCTGCCGGTGCTGGGCGACCTGCTGTGGGCGGCCACCGGCGTGAACCGGCCGCAGAGCGGCCAGCGCACGGCGCCCTCCGCGCGCGACTGGCGCGAGATCGACGTGTACGTGGCCACGGCGGAGGGCACGTATCTCTATCTGCCCGCCGAGCATGCGCTGAAGCCGGTGGCCAAAGGCGACCTCCGCGCCCGCACCGGCGTGCAGGACTTCGTCGCGACCGCACCGGTGAACCTCATCTACGTTGCCGATCTCGCGCGCATGAGCGGCAGCGACGCCGACAGCCAGGCGCTGTACAGCGCCACCGACACCGGGTTCATCGCGCAGAACGTCTATCTCTACTGCGCCTCGGTGGGGCTGGGCGCGGTCGTGCGCGGCTCGATCGACCGCGACGCGCTCGCGGCGGCGCTCGGGCTCGGCCCGCGGCAGAGGATCATCCTCGCCCATTCCGTGGGTTATCCCAAGGCGGCCGGCAAGTGAGCCGCCGGCGACAGCCACGCGCACTTGCGGCGGTGCCGGGCACGGCACAGGAACCGCGCCTCGACGTCGCGGCGGCGGCTCCGGCATGGACGTCCTTTCGGCTCCATGGAGGGCGGCGATGACCAGCCTGTCTTCCATGGCCGCCGAAGCGGCCCAGCTCGTGGGGCGCCTGCCGGAGCCCGAGCGGCGCGGCCTGCAGCAGGCGCTGACGGATTTGTGCGAGGCCCGCTGGCGCGAGCTGCGCGGCCGGGAGCCG
>CAYUJV010000008.1:19433-42591 GCA_964445085.1 uncultured Burkholderiales bacterium | reverse complement strand
TCGCCGCCGGGCAGGCGAAACGGCCGCAGGCTCGCCACCCGCCGCCAGGCCCCCGCCTCGCCCAGCAAGGCTTCGCCGCCCCACAGCGTGCCGTCCTCGCCCAGGCCGACGCCGTCCCAGGCGAACACCAGCCAGCGCCTGACCTGCGGAAATTCCCCCGCCAGTGCCGAGGCATGGGCGTGATGATGGGGCACGCTGACGAGCGGCAGGCCGCTCGCGCGCGCCCAGCGGCTGCTGGCGTAATGGGGGTGCGCATCGGCTGCCACGCGCCGGGCTTCCACCCCGTACAGCCGCTGCAAGTCGCCGATGACCTGCGCAAACACCTCCAGCGCGCGCGGTGAATCGAGATCGCCGATGTGGGGCGACAGCACCACGCGCCGCCCCCAGCCGAGGGCGATGCCATTTTTCATGTGCCCGCCCACGGCCAGGGTTGGCAGCGCGAGTTCCCACGGCAGTTCGCGCTCCAGCGGCGCCATGCCGCGCCCGATGCGCAGCGGCCGCGCGTGGCCGGCGATGACGCGCACCACGGAATCGTCGGCCGGGCGCACGATGGGTCGGTCATGATGCAGACAACCATCCACCACGTGCTGCAGGCGGCGCGCGACCTCCGCGGCCTCGGTCAGCACCGGTTCGCCGCTGATGTTCGCCGAGGTCGCCACCAGCGGCCCGCCGAAAGCTTCCAGCAGCAGGTGATGCAGCGGGCTGTAGGGCAGCATGGCGCCGATCTCGCCCAGGCCCGGCGCGAGCCGGCTCGAGAGTGACGAGGTCGCGCGGCGTGGCGCCAGCACGATGGGCCGCGCCGGCGATCGCAATGCCGCCTGCGTCACGGCGTCCAGCGCCAGATGCGTCTGCGCCACGGCCAGCGGGTCGGTGGCCTTGCCGTCCGCGGGAAACATCACGGCCAGCGGCTTGTCCGGCCGGTGCTTGCGTGCGCGCAGGCGCGCCACCGCGGCATCGCTCGCCGCATCGCACAGCAGGTGATAACCGCCGATGCCCTTTGCCGCGACGATGCCGCCGCCTCGCAGCGTCTCGACACAGGCCCAGAGCGCCGCCTCGCTCCCTGCGACCCGGCCGTGGGCCGATTCGTACCAGAGCGCAGGCCCGCAGGCCGCGCACGCCACCGGTTCCGCATGGAAGCGGCGGTCGAGCGGGTTTTCGTACTCCGCGCGGCAGGCGTCGCACAGGGCGAATCCCGCCATGCTGGTGTTGGGACGGTCGTAGGGCAGGCGCGCGATCAGCGTGTAGCGCGGCCCGCACTGGGTGCAGTTGATGAAGGGATAGCGATGGCGCCGGTCGGCCGGGTCATGCAGCTCGCGCAGACAGTCATCGCAGCAGAAGTAATCCGGCGGCACATGGACGTCGGCCCCCGCGCCGGCCTTGCTGGGAACGATCTCGAAGCCAGTCCGGCCTGTGCCGGCCGTGGTTTCCAGCGAGACCAGAGCCGGCCGGGCCAGCGGCGGGGCCTCGTCGACCAGCGCCGCGACGAAGGCCTCGAGCGCGGCGGGCACGCCCTCGGCCTCGATCAGCACCTGTCCGGAGAGGTTCTGCACGCGCCCGCGAATGCCGAGGCGCGCCGCAAGGCGATAGACGAAGGGGCGATAGCCCACGCCCTGCACCTGCCCGCCCACCACGATGCGCCGCGCGGCCGGCGCAGCAGCTGAATTCGCGGTGGAAAAGCGGTCCATCGCCGCAACTTACCGCCCTCTGTACTAAAATTCAACCTGCGTTTCAACGACGGTAGAACATGAGCAAGGCATTCACGAAGGAATCGGACGACGACCTCGAGGACGACTTCGAGGAAGAAGAGCAGAAGCTGCCCAAGGGCACCAAGAACTACATCACGCCCGCCGGCTATGCGCGGCTGGAGGCCGAGCTGCAGCATCTGCTGAAGGTGGAACGGCCGGAGGTGGTGAAGGTGGTGTCATGGGCGGCGGCCCTGGGCGACCGCTCCGAGAACGCCGACTACATCTACGGCAAAAAGCGCCTGCGCGAGATCGACAAGCGCCTGCGCTTCCTGACCAAGCGCCTCGGCTTCGCCCAGATCGTCGATCCGACCCAGCAGCCTCACGACAAGATCTACTTCGGCGCCACCGTCGTGGTCGCCGACCAGGAGGGCAAGGAGGCCACCTACACCATCGTCGGCATGGACGAACTCGACCCGGCGCGCGGACGCATCAGCTGGCGCTCCCCGCTGGCCATGGCGCTGCTGGGCAAGGAGGAAGGCGAGACCGTCATCGTGCGCACGCCGGCCGGCGCGCAGGAGCTGGACATTCTGGAAGTGCGCTACGAGGCGGTGGACTGAGCCGGCGCCCTGACCCCGCCCGCCCACCAGATTCTGCAGGCGCCCTCGTCCGACACCATGCACGGGCCGATGGGATGGTGCGGCGTGCAGGCCGCGCCGTAGAGTTTGCATTCGTTGGGATAGATTTTTCCGAGCACCACCCGCGCGCAATCGCAGCCCGGCGGCATCTGGCCGGCCCGCTTGCGCCCTTCCACCTCGTGGCCGGGGAATTTCAGGCGCGCATCGTGCTGCGCGAAGGCTGCGCGCAAGGCGAAGCCGGAGGCAGGAATGACGCCGATGCCGCGCCAGTTGGCATCGCTCACCTGCATCGCCTGCCCGAGCTGCATCTGCGCCGCCGGATTCCCGCCCGGACGCACCAGCTCCGGATAGCAGTTGTCGAGGAAGGGCTGGCCTTCGAGCAGCTGACGCAGCACGGAATACATGGCGGCCAGCAGCGAGACCGGGGTGAAGCCGGCCACCGCCGCGGGAATGCGGTGCCGGTCGACGACGAAGCGCCATTCCTCTGGCCCCATCACCGTGGCCACGTGCCCTGGTGCCACCAGGGCATCGAAGCCCGGCTCGCCGGACTCCAGCAGCATCGCCACCGCCGGCCAGGTCAGCCGGCCGGAGAGCAGCAGGAAAAGATTGTCCGGCACGCCCTCCAGCAGCATCGCCGCCACCGGCGCGGTCGTGGTCTCGAAGCCGGCGGCGAAAAACACCACCGCGCGATCCGGATGCGCCCGCGCGATCCTGACCGCCTCGCGCGGGCTGGCAATGGGCCGGATGTCGGCGCCCACCGCCTTGGCCTCGTCCAGGGAACGCACCTCCCCCTTCGACACGTTCACCGGCACCCGCAGCATGTCGCCGAAGGCGACGAGGATGACTTTTTCCCTCAGCGCGAGTTGGATGGCCTGATACACATCCTCTTCCGGGCAAACGCACACCGGACAGCCGGGGCCCGGGATGAGTTCGACATGCTGCGGCAATGCGCCGCGCAGGCCGGCCAGGGTGATGGAGCGCTCGTGGCCGCCACAGACGTTCATGATGCGCACCGGCCGCTGGAGGGGTAGCGTCCGAATCTTGGCGAGCCAGTCCTGGGCTGTGAGGGTCATGGGTCGGTATCGATGCAAAAGCTTTAAACGCAGAGGGCGCGGAGGGCGCAGAGGCGGAACCTCGATGACGACTCGTGCGGTGGCTGACGACGGTACGCCCGGGATGTTTTTCCTCCGCGTCCTCCGCGCCCTCTGCGTTTCAAGCTTTCAAAATTCAAACATGCAGCGCCGCCCCGTCCGGCTGCACCTTCGGCCGCGCCGTGCCGCCCGCCGCGACCCGTGCCCGCTGCTGGTTCAGCTCGCCGCGCAGCCAGTGGAGCCAGGCTTCCAGCCCGAGCCCCTTGCGCGCGGAGAGGCGGATCACCGGCGCATCGGACGCGAGCTTGCGCACGTGCGCTTCGGCCCGTCCCGGATCGAAGTCGTCCAGCACCGGCAACAGGTCGGATTTCGTGATCAGCACCGCATCCGCGGCGCGGAACATCACCGGATACTTGGCCGGCTTGTCGTCGCCCTCGGTCACCGACAGCAGGGTGACGTTGCGGTGCTGGCCGAGGTCGAAGCTCGCGGGGCAGACCAGGTTGCCCACGTTCTCGATGAACAGGAGATCGAGACCGTCGAGGGGAAACTGGTGCAGCGCGTCGTGCACCATGTGGGCGTCGAGATGGCAGGCGGAGCCGGTGGTGATCTGGTGGGCGGGCACGCCCCGGGCGCGGATGCGCGCGGCATCGTTCTCGGTCTCCAGGTCGCCCTCGATGACGCCGATGCGGAATTCGTCCTTCAACGCGTCGATGGTCGCCTCCAGCAGCGCGGTCTTGCCCGACCCTGGCGAGGACATGAGGTTGATGGCCAGGATGCCGCGGCGGTCGAAGTGCTGGCGGTTGTGCAGCGCCTGATCGTCGTTCTTGGCGAGCAGATTCTTCAGCACCGACACCGCCGTGGTGCCCTGCACCGGCGCGTAGGCGTGTTTCCGGTTGCCCGGGGTGATGTTGCAGCCGCAGGTATCGCACATGAGTTACTCCCGGATCACGAGTTCCACGCTCATCAGCATCATCTCGTCGCCGCTGAGGAGGCGGGTATGGTAATCGCCACAGCGCGCGCACAGCAGACGGTTCGGCTCGGCTTCGCTTTCGGCGCCGCAGGTCTCGCATTTCACCCGGACTGGCGCCGGTTCGATCAGCAGCCGCGACGCCTCCGCCAGCGTGCCGGCGCTCGCCAACGGGTAGGCCTGCTCCAGCAGGGGCGCCTCCACGCCGGACAAGGGTCCCAGCCGCACCAGCACGGATTTCACGGCGCGCGCGTTGCGTTCCTCGGCGACGGCCTGCACCTGTCCGATCAGGGCCTGGCACACCGAGAGCTCATGCACGCCCCGCCTCCGTGTCGGCCTCTCGCGCCAGCATCTCGTCGTAAAGCTCCCACGCCGAGCGGGCTTCCTCCCGGGTCATCTTCTGGATGGCGTAGCCGACGTGCACCATGACGAAGTCGCCGACCTGCATGGGTTCACCCTGCATCAGGAACAGGCTCACGTCGCGCTCCACGCCCTTGGCCTGGCAGCGGGCGTTGAAGCCGTCGATTTCGACGATCTGCATGGGAATGCCTAGACACATGTTTGAAGTCTTCCGCGTTCAGTATAGCCGGGCGCCGGGGCGGGCCGAAAAACCCTATTGGGAAAAGCCGATCAAAACCATGGGTTGAAATCGGCCCACGCACCAGCTAATTTGAATCAATTCGAGCACATCGCGCAAGAACAATGATCCAACCGACAATCCGCGCCCTTCTCCTCTCCTTGCTCGCTTTCCCCTTTACCGCGGCGGCGGCCGATGCCATCCAGGGCAGGATCGTCTACCAGTCGACCTGCGCGCGTTGTCACCGCCCCGACCAGGGCCGGCTGCAGACGCCGCCGACCCAGGTGCCCGAGGTCCTGCGCAGCGGCCGCATCAGCCCGCATCGTTTCGTGCTCAGCGACACCGAGCTCGACAACCTGGTGGAATACCTGGAATCGCTGGAAGCCCGTCCCTGAGCCACCTGACCATGACCGCACCGGCCCCCGCAAAGACGCTCATCCTCGGCATCGGCAACGTGCTCTTGCGCGACGAGGGCGCCGGCGTGCACGCCCTGCGCCGGCTCGGTGACGCCCTCGACGGGCGCGCGGACGTGGAACTGATGGACGGCGGCACCCTCAGCTTCACCCTCGCCGGCGCCATCGAAGAGGCCGACCATCTGATCGTGATCGACGCCGCGCAGCTGGACGCCGCCCCCGGCACGACCCGCGTTTTCGTCGGAGAGGACATGGACCGCTTCGTTGGCGGCAGCCGCAAGCGCAGCGTGCACGAAGTCGGGCTGATCGACCTGATGTCGATCGCGCGGCTGACCGACCGCCTGCCGGCGGAGCGCGCGCTGGTGGGCATCCAGCCACAGGATCTGGACTGGGGGGAATCGCCCTCGCCGGCGGTGGCCGCCGCCATCCCCGTCGCGTGTCGCCAGGTGCTGGATCTCCTGGAGGCCTGGCACGCATGAGCCTCGACAGCATCGCCATCAAAGTGGAAGGCGGGGCGGCCTATTCCGTCGGCAACGTGCAGGCCCTGTTGAGCGAGATTGCCGCACTGCTGCAAAAACTGGTCGACCGCGACGAAGCCAGCGTGATCGACCTGAAGAGCCTGCCCTTCGCCCCCGGCGAGTACGAACAGCTGCGGGAGGCCCTGGGGCAGGGCGAACTGAGCGCGCGGCTGGACGCCCTCGGCACCAGCGAAATCATCGAGACCCGCTTCCCCGGGGTGTGGTGGCTGACTCACTACAACGTCGAAGGCGACATCGTCGCCGATGCGATCGAGGTCACCCTGCTCCCGGAAATCCTCAAGAGCCAGCCGGCGGACGTGCGCGCCGGACTCGAACGCCTGCAGGAAGCCCTGCAAGCCACCCCTCCCCAACCTGACTGAGGTGACACGATGGCAGAGCATGGCCCCGACCCGGACAAGGATGACGACACCCTCGGCCACCGGCTGAGCCAGCAGGGAATCAGCCGTCGCGCGTTTCTCAAGTTCTGCACCGCAATCGCTTCGCTCATGGCGCTGCCGCCGGGCAGCGCACCCGCCATCGCGGCGGCGCTCGCCCAGGCCAGGCGGCCCTCGGTGATCTGGCTGTCGTTCCAGGAATGCACCGGCTGCACCGAATCGCTGACCCGCTCCGATTCGCCCTCCCTCGAGAACCTGATCTTCAACCTGATTTCGCTCGACTATCACCACACGCTGCAGGCCGCTGCCGGCACCCACGCGGAGAAGGCGCGCGAGGAGGCGATGAAGGCCTTCTACGGCAAGTATCTGCTGATCGTGGACGGCTCGATCCCGATGAAGGACGGCGGCCTCTACTCCACCATCGCCGGCCGCACCAACCTCGACATGCTGCAGGAGGTGGCCAAGGGCGCGGCAGCCATCGTCGCCGTCGGCACCTGCGCCTCCTTCGGCGGGATTCCCAAAGCCAACCCGAACCCGACCGGTGCGGTGAGCGTGGCCGACATCATCAAGGACAAACCCATCATCAACGTCTCGGGCTGCCCGCCGATTCCCGCGGTTATCACCGGCGTGCTCGCGCACTTCCTCACCTACGGCATCCCGCCCCTGGACAAGCATGGCCGGCCGCTGGCCTTCTACGGCGAGACCATCCACGACCGCTGCTACCGCCGCCCGTTCTACGACCAGGGCAAGTTCGCCAAGACCTTCGACGACGAGGGCGCGCGCAACGGCTGGTGCCTGTTCGAGCTCGGCTGCAAGGGGCCGGTCACCCACAACGCCTGCGCCACCACGAAATGGAATGGCGGCGTGAGCTTCCCCATCGAATCGGGTCACGGCTGCATCGGCTGCTCGGAGCCGGATTTCTGGGATGCCGGCGGCTTCTACCAGGCACTGTCCATGCCGGCGACGCCGCTCACCCTCGCCACCGGCGCGGCCCTCGTCGGCGGCGCGGCGGGCATCGGCGTGTCGCTCGCCAACCGCGCCAAGAAGCGCGCGGCCAAGGCCGCGCATCAGACCGTCACCACCGGCGACCTGGAGAAATGAGATGAACGAGACACTCTTCCTCACCTGGGTCCGCGGGCCCGGGCTCAACATCGCCGTCGGCATCTTCGTCCTCGGCGTCATCTGGCGCCTGATCGAGATCTACGCCCTCGGTCGCAAGCGCGACCTCGCCGCGCCGCGCCACCGTCCCGGCGCGAGCGGCTGGCACACGATTCTGCGCCGCTCCCTGCCGGCCCCGGGCCTGATGCAGCGCTCGCCCATCAGCTACGTCGGCGGCTACATCTTCCACGTCGGCCTTGCGATCGTGGTGTTCCTGTTCGCGCCGCACATCGAGCTCGTCAAGAGCCTGACCGGACTGTCCTGGCCCGGCCTGCCGTCACCCATCATCGACGGGGTCACCGTGATCACCCTCGCCGCCATGCTGGTGATGCTGTTCGATCGCATCAACCGGCCGGTGAAGCGCTTCCTGTCCACCTTCGAGGACTATTTCACCTGGGCCGTGACCTTCCTGCCGGTGCTCACGGGCTACCTGACGGTCAAACATCTGCTGCTGCCCTACCCCACCATGCTGGCGGTGCACATCCTGAGCGCGGAACTGCTGCTCATCGTGCTCCCCTTCACCAAGCTGTTCCATGGGTTCACGCTGATCGGTTCGCGCTGGTACAACGGCGCCATGAACGGCCGGCGCGGCGTTCCGGTATAGGAGAGCGACATGACCGCCACGCTCGAAAAAGGCATGAATGCGCTCAAGGAAGTGATCGACGCGCCGATCGCGAGCTTCTTCGCCAGTTGCGTGCACTGCGGCCTGTGCGCCGAAGCCTGCCTGTTCTACACCGAGACCAACGATCCAAAGTACACGCCTATCCACAAGCTGGAGCCGCTGCGCCGCGTGTACGCGCAGGAGTACACCCTGCTCGGCCGCCTGGCGAAGCTGGTGGGCCTGTCCAAGCCCGTCAGCGACGACGAACTGGAAGCCTGGAGCGAACTGGTCTACGACAGCTGCACCATGTGCGGCCGCTGCTCCCTGGTATGCCCGGTGGGCAACGACATCGTGTACATGGTGCGCAAGCTGCGCGAAGGCATGGCGGTGTCCGGCCATGCGCCGGACGGCATCGTCAGCGCCACCCAGCGCACCATCGACATCGGCAGCCCCATGGGCGTGAAGTGGCCGGCGGTGCAGACCGTGATCCGCGACCAGGAGGCGGAAACCGGCCTGAAGATCCCGGTGGACCAGCCCAACGCCGAGATTCTCGTGCTCATGTCGTCCATGGAGGTGATCAACTATCCGGAATACATCGGCGCCCTGGCCAAGATTTTCCACAAGGCCGGCATCAGCTGGACCCTGTCGTCGGAAGCCTTCGAAGCCACCAACGCCGGCATCCAGATCGGCGCCTCCGATTTGGCGCGGGAGATCGTTTCCCGCATCGTCAACGCCGCGGAGAAGCTCGGCGTGAAGAAGGTGCTCTCCCCCGAATGCGGCCACGCCTACATGGCCATCCGCTGGGAGGGCCCGAATCTCATGGGCCGGCCGTTCAAGTTCGAGGTGGTGCACGTGCTGGAACTGCTGGACGAGCTGCGTCGTGCCGGCAAGCTGAAGATGAAGGACAAGTTCAAGAGTCCCGTCACCCTGCACGACCCCTGCCAGATCGTGCGCCGCGGCGGCGTGCTGGAAGCGCCGGAGCCGCTGCTGCAGCAGGTGGTGACGGAATACCGCCCGATGACCGATGGCAACAAGTGGAACTGGTGCTGCGGCGGCGGGGGCGGCGCCTCGGCGATCCACGAGCCGGACGCGGAGGCGCTGCGCTTCAAGGCCTTCCAGATCAAGAAGCGCCAGATCGAAGCGACCGGTGTCGACACCATGGTCACCTTCTGCGCCAACTGCCGCATCGTGATCGAGGAAGCCTTCGACCACTACAACATGAACACGCAGCTGCTGGGATTGACGGAGCTGCTGGCGGCGCATCTGGAGGATTGAGAAGAATGCTCAAGCATCGCGATTGTCCGACGCCGCACCATCCCCCACGCCAAGCGCAGCTGAAGCGAGTGCACCGGGACGCCTTTGGGGCCCCTGCGAGCCGCCGAGTAGCGCAGGCGGTCCGGGAGAAAAGCGAGCACTGTCTGAGCGCGTGGCCGCGCAGCGGGTCGCGCGAGTCGCGCAGCGCCCAGCCAAGAGAACCAAATCCCGAGCAACGCAGGGAAGTCGACCACCGGGAGACCGGCGAACCGGGGTGTCCTTTTCTTGGGTTACTTTCTTTTGGACAAGCAAAAGAAAGTAACCGCGCCGCCGGCGCGCATCCGGCCCTAAAGCAAAACGCGCGCAGCGCGACCGATCCCTCGCGATACTGAGCAAGGACCCACCATGAACGCTCCCCAAACCGTCGTCGTCGATCCCATCACCCGCATCGAGGGCCACCTGCGCATCGAAGCGGAGACCAATGCCGAGGGACGCATCACCCGCGCTTCCAGCGCCGGCACCATGGTGCGCGGCATCGAGATCATCCTGCGTGGCCGCGACCCGCGCGACGCCTGGGCCTTCGCCCAGCGCATCTGCGGCGTGTGCACCCTGGTGCACGGCATCGCCTCGGTGCGGGCGGTGGAGGACGCGCTCAAGATCGAAGTGCCGGCCAACGCCCAGCTGATCCGCAACCTGATGATCGCGGCCCAGTACGTGCACGACCACGTGATGCACTTCTATCATCTGCACGCCCTGGACTGGGTGGACGTGGTGTCGGCGCTGAAGGCCGATCCCAAGGCCACGTCCGAGCTCGCGCAGAAGGTCAGCCCATCCTATCCGCGCTCCTCGCCCGGCTACTTCGCCGACGTGCAAAAGCGGGTGAAGACCCTGGTGGAGTCCGGCCAGCTCGGCATCTTCGCCAACGGCTACTGGGGCCACCCGGCCTACAAGCTGCCGCCGGAGGCGAACCTGATGGCGGTGGCCCATTATCTCGACGCGCTCGCCTGGCAGCGCGAGGTGGCGAAGCTGCACGCCATCGTCGGCGGCAAGAACCCGCATCCCAACTTCCTGGTGGGCGGCGTGCCCTGCGCCATCAGCGTGCACCCGGAACACGAGGGCAAGGGCAAGGGCCCGCATTATCGCGGCGGGCGCGGCGAAGGCGCGACTGCGCTCAACGTCGTCGGCCTCGAGAACATCCGCAACATCATCCAGGAGATGCGCCGCTTCGTGGACCAGGTGTATGTGCCGGACACGCTCGCCATCGCCGGCTTCTACAAGGACTGGGCGACCCAGGGCGAGGGCATCGGCAATTTCCTCACCTACGGCGACTTCCCGGAAAAGGGCATGAGCGATCCGGCGTCCTTCCTCATCCCGGCCGGCGCGATCCTCGACCGCGACCTGTCCACCATCCACCCGGTCGACCTGAACGCCGACGGCGAGATCCAGGAGTTCGTGACCCACTCCTGGTACAGGTACAAGGAAGGCAAGGACAAGGGCCTCCATCCCTACAAGGGCGAGACCGAATTCGACTACACCGGCCCCAAGCCGCCCTACGAGCATCTGGACACCAACGCCGCCTATTCCTGGCTGAAGTCGCCGCGCTGGAAGGGCAAGCCGATGGAAGTCGGGCCGCTGGCCCGCGTGCTCATGCTGTACGCAAAGGGCCACCCCCAGACCCGGGAACTGGTGGGCATGACGCTGAAGACGCTGGATGTCCCGGTGAGCGCGCTCTACTCCACCCTCGGCCGCACCGCGGCGCGCACCCTGGAGACGAAGATCATCGCCGACGCGATGCAGGGCTGGTACGACGAGCTCATCGCCAACATCAAGGCCGGCGACGTGAAGACCTTCAACGAAACCAAGTGGGAACCCTCCACCTGGCCGAAGGAGGCGAAGGGGGCCGGCTACATGGAAGCGCCGCGCGGCGCGCTGGCGCACTGGATCGTGATCAAGGACCAGAAGATCGACAACTATCAGGCGGTGGTGCCTTCCACCTGGAACGCCGGCCCGCGCGACGCCCAGGGCCAGGACGGCCCGTACGAGGCAGCGCTCAAGGGCCACAAGCTGTACGATCCGCAGCAGCCGATCGAAATCCTGCGCACCATCCACAGCTTCGATCCGTGCATCGCCTGCGCGGTGCACGTCACCGACCCGGATGGGGAAGAACTGATCAAAGTCAAAGTCCGCTGACACGAGAGGATGGGAATCATGAAACGACTGCACCAAATGACGATCGCGCTCTCCCTGCTCGGCCTGAGCGCGTCCGCGCTGGCCCATCCGGGGCATGGCGGATACGGCCTCGGCGCCGGCCTCGCCCATCCCTTCACCGGTCTCGACCACCTGCTGGCCATGTTCGCGGTCGGGCTGTGGGCTGCCCAGCCTCACCTGCAGCGGCGCGCCCTGTGGGCGCTGCCGGCGGCCTTCATGCTGGCGCTCGTTGCCGGCGCCGCCCTGGGCATGAGCGGCGCAGCCCTGCCCTGGGTGGAGTCGGGCATTTCCACCTCGGTCCTGGCCCTGGGTTTGCTGCTCGCCCTCGCCGTGCGCATGCCCGCCGTGCTCAGCCTTGGCGTGACGGCGGTGTTCGGGGCGGTCCATGGGTATGCCCATGGCGCGGAGATGCCGGCGTCGGCCTCGCCGCTGTGGTATGGGGCGGGCTTCCTGCTCGCCACCGGCTGCCTGCATGGCATCGGCGTCCTTGCCGGCATGACCATCCGCCAGCGCACCGCCGTGACGCTGGCGGGCACCGCCATTTCCCTGGTCGGCGCGGGCATGCTGCTGGGCGCGGCCTGACGCGGGCCCGATGGAAGACGTTCTCAAGCGCCTGCTCGCCGCCGAAAGCGAGGCCGAAGCGCGCGTCCAGGAAGCGGACGAAACCCGGCGCCGAATGATCCAGGAGGCCCTGGACGCGGCGCGCCAGGCCGAGCTCGAGTTCCAGCAACAGGCCGAATCCCGCCGTCAGCCCTTCCTGGCCACGGCCGAGGAAGCCGCCCGCCGGCGCATCGACGAAATGGAAGCCGCCGCCGCGGCACGGCAGCGCACATTGCGCGAGCTCGCGGCGCGCAACGAGCCGCTGGCGGTCGAGCGCGCCCTCGCCTTGATCCTCGGCCAGGATGGCTGAGCGGGTCGGCTTCCCCCGCCCGACCGGGACCCGGAACGGAACACGGGCGCGCCCTGAATGAAGAACCACTACCTCGATGCCCGCGTCAGCCTGATGGCCTCGCGCCTCCTGGATGAAGGCGAGCTGTTGCTGCTGACGACGGGCAGCGAGGCCGACCGTGCCGCGGTCCTTGCCCGCGCCGGGCTGAGCCAGGTGCTGGCGGACGAGGCGGCCGGGCGCTACCTGGAGCAGTCCATCGTGCACAGCCAGCTGGACGACCTCCTGATCCTGATGCGCGCGGCCGGCGACGGGCGCCCCTTTCTTCGATACTGGGGGATGCGCTTCGAACTCAGCAACCTCAAGGCCATCGTCCGCGCCAAGCTGTCCGGGGCGCCCATCGCCGAAGTGCGCCAGAGCCTGATCGACCTGGGCTTCCTGGCCTCCCTGCCGACCGAGGAACTGCTGCGCACCGAGGACGTAGGCGAGCTGCTGCGCCGGCTGGAAGCCACCCGCTACGCCGACATGGTGCGGTTTGCCCGGCGCGCCTTCGAGGCGCAGCCCCGGCTGTTCGATCTGGATGCGGCGCTGGACCGGCGCTTCTATCACGGCCTGGTCGAACTGGCGGCACGCCATGGCGCGCCCGGCAGCCCGTTCCAGCAGCTGATGGAGCAGCTCATCGACCGCGTGAACCTGGTGTGGCTGCTGCGCTATCGCTTCCTGTACGACCTGCCGCCCGCCCAGGTGTACTACCTGCTGGTGCCCAGCCGCTACCGGCTGTCCTCCGGCCTGTTGCGCGAGCTCTCCGTGCTGAACCGGATGCAGGACGTGCTGGCGGCGCTGCCGGAGCCGTACCGCGCATGGCTGCACGACGCGACCAGCGTCTACGACGCATTCACGATCATGGAGCGCAAGGCCGCCGACCGGGCGCGCGCGGTGCTGCGCGCGAACGCCCCCGCCCTTGCCCGCACCTTCGCCTATCTCGGCTTGCGCGAGCGCGACCTGCGGCGCGTGCGTGCCGCCATCAAGGGCACGCGCATCGGCCTGGATGCGGAGCTCATCCGCCAGGCCATGGGCCTGGCCGACATCCCTGAGCCGGCCTTCCGCCGGGAGGCTGCCTAGGCGTGTTCAAACCCCTGAGCATGCAGCATGTCTCGCTGTGGGTGCTGAACGCCGACGCGCCCCAGGCGTCGCTGCTGCTCGCCACCTACGGCATCTTCACGCCGGAGAAGAGCCTGGCCTGGGAGCGCGAGCTGCCGGAGACGCCCGGGGACCGTTACGCGGAAACCTTCGCCGAAGCGGACGCCCGCCTGAGCAAGGTGCTGGAGCATTTCGGCGCCGACCTGCCGGAACAGGACGCCGCCGGTGCAAAGCCCGTGTCCGCGGGCGAACCGCCGGAAGCGCCCAGCCTGCAGCAGCTCCAGGAATGGAACGCGTGGCTGGGCGACCTGTGGAACACGGCCTCCCGCTGCGAGGAAGAACAAAAGCGCGTGGCCGAAGCCCTGGAGCGCAACGCGAGCCTGCGCAATTCCCTCGAACACTTCAAGGCGCTCGACATCGACCTCGCCTGGCTGGCACGCCCGAAACGCTTCCTGCAGACGCGCATCGGCACCGTCCCCGACACGAACCTGGCGCGGCTCGGCGAAGCGCTGGCGCTGTCCGGCTACCTGATCGAAGTATTCGACGCGCAGCCCGGCAAGGTCTATGCGGTGGCGGTCGGCCCCGTCGGCAAGGACGCCGAGATCCGCGGTGCGCTGGAGGCCGCCGGCTGGCAGGAGGTCACGCTCGAGCCGGAGCTGTTGGCGCATCCGGAGCAGGCGCGGGAGGCACTGACGGCGGCCGCGGAGAAACTGCGACAGGAAGCCTACACCTGCGACCTGCACCATCACGAGACCCTCGGCCAGGTCCTGCCGAAGCTGCGGGCCGTGCGCGACGGCCTGGCCCTGGCCGAGCCCTATGTGCGGATCTCCGCCGAGACCCTGCGCGCCCGCGGCGGCCTCGCCCTCATCACCGGCTGGATTCCACAACGCGACGTGGAGCGCATGCGCCAGGCGCTCGACGCGCGCCTCGCCAACCGCTACGTCTTGCAGCTGCGGCGCCCCTTTGCCTCGGAACGCGACATCGTGCCCTCGGCCATGCGCTATCCGGGCTGGCTCGGGCCCTTCGCCGACCTGGTGCGCAATTACGGCATCCCGCGCTACGGCGAATTCGACCCGACCTGGCTGTTCGCCATCTCCTTCGTGCTCATGTTCGGCATGATGTTCGGCGACGTCGGCCAGGGCCTGGTCATCGCCGCGATCGGGCTGTTCCTGCGCGGCAAGGCGCGCCGCTTCCGCAGCCTGTTCCTCGCCGCAGGCCTTTCCGCCGCGGCCTTCGGCTTCGTCTACGGCAGCGTGTTCGGCTTCGAAACCGTGATCCAGCCGCTGTGGATCTCGCCGCTGCACGATCCGGTGCGCATGCTCTCCGCCGCGGTGCTCTGGGGCGTGGGCTTCATCACTGTGACCCAGCTGCTCACCGTCTACAACCGTCTGGTGTCGCTGCGCCTCGGCCCGGCCCTGTTCGACGCCGGCGGCCTCGCCGGCCTGGCGCTGTATCTGGGCACCGCTGCCGGCGTGTACGGACTCGCCACCCGCGGCCAATTTGGCCTCGCAGCCGGGATCGCGGCCGCGGCCGGGCTGGGCATCATTTTGATCTGGAACTGGCAGGAGACGCCGGGCAGCCTGGGGGAACGACTGCTGACGGTGATCATCGAGAGCTTCGAATCGGTGATCGCCTTCTTCGCCAACACCCTCTCCTTCATGCGCGTGGCGGCGTTTTCCATCAACCACGTGGCCCTGGCGCTGGCGGTGATGACCATCGCCGAGGGCATGGCCACCACCGGGCGCTGGATCACCCTGACCATCGGCAACCTCGTCATCCTTGTGCTCGAGGGCGCCATCGTGGCGATCCAGGTCCTGCGTCTGGAATACTACGAGGGCTTCTCGCGCTTTTTCAGCGGCGGCGGCCGGGCCTTCGACCCGCTTGCGCTGCGCCGGCCAGGCGCGGGCAAGGAAGCAATCGGCTTGCCGCAGCGACGACACACCTGAAACCGACCTGACGGAGAACACGATGATCTGGATAGCGGGAATCATGACCCTCACCGTGGTGGGCCTCATCGGCCTCGGCCTCTACCTGGAGCTGACCCCGGCGCGGCCGGTGGCCACGCCCGGCCGTGCGCGCCGCTGGCTGCTGGGAAACCTGGCGGTGTTCGTCCTCGCGCTGCTGGCGCTCATCGCCATGGGCACGCAGGAAGTGATGGCGCAGGTGGCGCAGGCCGCAGCGCGGCCGGAGGTCACGACCGGGCTGGGGCTTGCCATCATCGGTGTCGGGCTGCCGACCGGTCTTGCCGCCATCGGCGCCGCCCTGGCCCTCGGCCCCGTCGGCGCGGCCGCGCTGGCAGTGGTCGCGGAGAAGCCGGAGATGTTCGGGCGCACCCTGATCTACCTCGGCCTCGCCGAAGGTATCGCCATCTACGGCCTCGTCATGTCCATCCTGCTCCTCGGAAAGATTTGAGCGCGCGATGAACCCGACGCCACCCCTGTCCGCCACCCGCATCGTCGCCCTGGGTTCGGCGCCGCTGATGGACGGCTTCCGCCTCGCCGGCATCGAGGTGATCAGCGACGCCACGACGGAACAGCTGGAGTCGCTGCTGGAGTCGCTGGTCGCAACCAAGCAGAAGGCGCTGGTGCTGATCGAATCCGGCCTGGCCGACGAGCCGGGCCCCTGGCTGCGGCGCGTGCGCGCCGAGGGCGGGCGCGTGGTGGTGGTGCAGGTGCCGTCCCTGGCGCGCCCCGGGCACTTCCGCTCGGACGTGGATCGGCTGCTCGCCCAGTCCGGGGAGGAATGATGGATCAGAGCGCCGAAAAGCTCGAAGGCCTGCTCGCCGCCGAAGCGATGAGCCTGGCGCAGCAGCATCTGGAAAAAGGCCGCCAGGCCAGCGAGCAGATCCGGCGCGAGCTGGAGGCGAAGCTGCAGAAGCTGCGCGACGGCGAGGAGTTGCGCTACCAGCGCGAAGCGGAGCAGCTGTGCCGGCAGCGCCTGCAGGCGTCCCGGCTCCGCCTGGACTCGGAGCTCGACCGCCTGCGCTGGACGCTGGCCCAGGACGTGCTGCACGAGGCCCGCGTGCGGCTGGAAAAGCTCGCGGAGGACAGGCCGCAATACCATGCCGTGCTGCAGCGCTACCTGGCGGAGGCAGCGGCGAGCATGCCCCAGGGAAACCTGGTGGCGGAGCTCGCCGCGCGCGACCTGGACGCGGTGCGGCCGGTCTGGGACCGGTGGGTGGAAGCCGCAGCCCCCGGCCGCCGCGTGACCCTGGCGCCCCTGCCGCGTCCGGCGGCCGGCGGCATGCTCGTGCGCAGCGAGGACGGCCGGCTGCGGGTCGACAATACCTTCGACGGGCGCCTGAACCGCATGCACGACGAGGTGATGGCCGCGATCATTCAGACCCTCTTCAGCGAGGCGGACGAGCCGGCATGAGCGCGCAGGGCGTGATCCTCGACATCCAGGGCCCGATCGTCGTCGCCGAGCTGCCGGGCGCACGCACCGGCGAGCAGGTGAAGCTGGGCAGGCTGGAGCTGATGGGCGAAGTGATCGCGCGCGAGGACGCGCACGCCGTGGTGCAGGTGTACGAGAGCACCGAAGGCCTGCGGCCGGGCGAGGCGGCGTTCGCCCTGGGCACGCCCCTGTCGGTGGAACTGGGACCGGGACTGTTGGGCGGCATCTTCGACGGCCTGCAGCGCCCGCTGCAGACCATGCTGGCCCGGACCGGTGAGCGCATCGAGCGCGGGCTGGCGATCTCCGCCATCGATCGCGGCAGGCGCTGGCCCTTCGTGCCGGCGCAAGGCCTGACCCTCGGCACGCCGCTGCGCGGCGGCACCCTTCTCGGCAGCGTGCAGGAAAATGCCAGCATCGAGCATCGCATCCTCAGCCCGGCCGACGTGGAGGGCGAGCTGATCGACCTCGTCTCCGCCGGCGAGTACACGGTGGATGACGTGATCGGCCGGCTGCGCGACGGGCAGGGCCACATTCACAAGCTGCATCTTTCCAGCCGCTGGCCGGTGCGCATTCCCCGCCCCTATCGCAGCCGCGACCACGCGGTGCAGCCGCTGATCACCGGGCAGCGCATCATGGACACCTTCTTTCCGCTGCTCAAGGGCGGCAAGGGCGCCATCCCCGGCCCCTTCGGCGCCGGCAAGACGGTGCTGCAGCAGCAGATCGCGCGCTGGTCCGATGCGCAGATCGTGATCTACGTCGGCTGCGGCGAACGCGGCAACGAACTGACCGAGGTGCTGGACACCTTCCCCAGGCTGACCGACCCGCGCAGCGGCCGCCCCCTGATGGAGCGGACCCTGCTGGTGGCCAACACCTCCAACATGCCGGTGGTGGCGCGGGAAGTGTCGGTGTACGTGGGCATGACCATCGCCGAGTATTTCCGCGACCAAGGCTACGACGTGGTGATGGTGGCCGACTCCACCAGCCGCTGGGCCGAGGCCCTGCGCGAGGTGGCGGGGCGACTGGGCCAGATGCCGGTGGAGGAAGGCTACCCGGCCTATCTCGGCTCCACCCTCGCCGCCTTCTATGAGCGCGCCGGGCGCGTCGAGGCCCTCAGCGGCCAGCACGGCTCGGTCACGCTCATCGGTGCCGTGTCGCCGCCGGGGGGCGATTTTTCCGAACCGGTGACGAGCCACACCAAGGAGATCATCCAGACCTTCTGGGCGCTGTCCAAGGATCTGGCCGACGCCCGCTACTATCCGGCGGTGGATTGGCAGGAAAGCTTCTCCCTGTTCGTGGACACGGCGGCGCGCTGGTGGCACGAGCATGTCAGCCCGGACTGGCTGCGCCTGCGCAACCAGGCCTTGCGCCTGCTGGCCGAAGCCGAGGAACTGAACCGCATCGTCAATCTGGTGGGGGTCGAGGCGCTGTCCGGACAGCAGCGCTGGACCCTCGAGTCGGCGCGTCTGATCCGCGAGGGCCTGCTGCAGCAGAGCGCGCTCGAACCCAAGGACAGCTTCTGCTCGCCCGAGAAGCAGTTCCTGCTGCTGCGCCTCATGCTCGACATTCACCAGCGCGGCGCGGACATGCTGAAGCTGGGCATGCCGGTGAAGGAGCTGCTGGGCCTGCCCCTCCTGGCCAAAGCCCGGCGCTGGAAGATCACCTACGCCAGCGACGAGATCGCCGAGCTCGAACGGGAGGCCCGGGACATCGTCCCCCTATTCGATGCGCTGCGCGCCGAATACGCCAAGCCGGGGGAAGCCGGCGAGGCGCCGCTGGAAGCGAGCGGCATGGCGCCCGGCCCGAACCCGGGAGCGCCCGCGCCATGAGCATCCTCGAGCACAGCAGCGCGGCCTGGGCGCGCGGAGGCCTGCTGGCGATGCGCGGCGTGCCTGAGGCGGCGCTGGGGGACCGCGTCGTCGTGCTCGATCACCGCGGCCGGCAGCGCAACGGGCAGGTGATCCGGTCCTCGGCGGAAATCGTTCTGGTCCAGGTGTTCGAGGGGACCGACAACCTCGATCTGGAGCGCACCTGGGTGCGCTTCCTGGACCGGCCGTTCGAGCTGGCGCTGGCGCCGGAACTGCTGGGACGCATCTTCAACGGCGTGGGCCAGCCGCGCGACGGCCGTCCGCCGATCATTTCGGCGCTGTCGCGCAACGTCAACGGCGCGGCGATCAATCCGGCCGCCCGCGCCTATCCGCGCGAATTCATCCAGACCGGCATCTCCACCATCGACGGCATGAATACGCTGGTGCGCGGCCAGAAGCTGCCGGTGTTCTCCGGCTCCGGATTGCCCCACAACCGCCTGGCGGCGCAAATCGTGCGCCAGGCGAAGCTGCTTCACCCTTCCGCCGCGGGCAGCGGGGACGGGCACGAGGGCGCGGCGCCGGATCGCGGCCAGGACTTCGCCATCGTGTTCGCGGCGATGGGCGTGTCCCACAGCGACGCGCGTTTCTTCCAGGAAAGCTTCGAAGAAAGCGGCGTGCTCGGCCAGGTCGCAACCTTCATCAACCTCGCCGACGATCCGCCCATCGAACGCCTGATCCTGCCGCGCGTGGCGCTGACCTGCGCCGAGTACCTGGCCTTCGACCTCGACATGCACGTACTGGTGGTCCTCACCGACATGACCTACTACGCCGAGGCCCTGCGCGAGATCGCCACCGGCAAGGGCGATGTCCCGGCGCGCAAGGGCTTTCCCGGCTACCTGTATTCCGACCTGGCGGAAATCTACGAGCGCGCCGGCCGCATCCGCGGCAAGGCCGGCTCCATCACCATGATCCCGGTCCTGTCCATGCCGTCGGACGACATCACCCATCCCGTGCCGGACCTCACCGGCTACATCACCGAGGGCCAGATCGTGCTGTCGCGCGAGCTGGCGGCCGCCAACGTGCAGCCGCCGGTCGCGGTGCTGCCGTCGCTGTCGCGCCTGATGAAGGATGGCATCGGTGCCGGCATGACACGGGACGATCACGCCCGGGTCGCGAGCCAGCTGTTCGCCTCCTATGCCAAGGCGCAGGAGGTGCGCAGCCTCGCCGCCATCATCGGCGCGGAGGAGCTGTCGGAAGAGGACGAGCGCTACCTCGCCTTTGCCGACGCTTTCGAGAACCGCTTCGTCAGCCAGGGCGAACGCGAAGACCGCAGCATTTTCCAGACCCTGGACCTGGCCTGGGAGCTGCTGTCGCTGCTGCCGGAAGACGCGCTGACCCGGCTGTCGGAGCAGGACATCGCGGCGCACTATCACGGGCGGGCGACGCATGAAGCGACTTAAGGTTCCACCGACCCGCAGCGCCCTGCTCCAGCTGGCGCGACAGCTGAAGTTCCTGACCCAGGGGCACGACATGCTGGAGAAGAAGCGCGAGCTGCTGACGCGCGTGGTGCAGGACCGGCTGCGGGAATACAAGCGCATGCGGGACGAGGCCACGCTGCGCCTGCAGGAGGCCTATCGCTGGATGGCCATCTGCGAACTGCGCACCGGCAGCCAGATCCTGCGCCACGCCAGCCTCGGCCTGGGACAGGCGGTGGCCGTGGAAATCACCAACCGTTCCTCGGTGGGCGTCGAATATCCTTCGGTTCAGGCCAAGGCCCTGCCCCTGCAGCCGGTCGGCCTGATGTGGACCGACGCCAGCTTCGACGAGGCGCGCGCCAGGATCGTCGACCTTGTCGCCTTCCTCGCCCGGCTGGGCGAGGCGGAAAACGCCCTGCGCCGCTTCGTGGTCGAGCAACGCAAGACGCAGAAGCGCGTGAACGCCCTGCGCAACAACATCATTCCCCGCCACCGCGCCACGATCGCGAGCATCCGCCAGGCCCTGGAAGAGGACGAGCGCAACACCCTGTTCCAGATGAAGGTGCTGCGCGAGCGCAAGGACCGCCGGACGCCGCGCTAGCCACGTCGCCGCGGCGATGGTCGGCCGCTGGGCGCCTCCTGTTCGCCAAAACGGTTGCCGTCGCCGGCCGGCTGGGGGAAAATCGGTATTGCCCCGGCTGCGGAATAAATTCCCACGTGCCTCGTGGCCGACAATCCCCCATGACCCGTAACGCTTCCACTCCCGCCCCCGATCCCGCGGCCGATTCGGCCCTGGTAAGCGCCCTGCGCCGGGTGCTGGCCCCCCTCGCCCGCCTGATGCTGGCACGGGGGATGACGCTCCCCCTGGCGGTGGAACTGCTCAAGCGCGTGTTCGTGGAAACCGCGGAGCGGGATTTCCGCCTCGAAGGCAAGGCCGTGACCGACAGCCGGATCAGCCTGCTCACCGGCGTGCACCGCAAGGACGTCAAGCGCCTGCGCGGCCTGCCGCCAGCGGAGGCGGTCCTGCCCCACAAGGTTTCCCTGGGCGCTCAGCTGGTCGGTCGCTGGGTGACGCAGAAGCCCTGGGTGGACCGCTCCGGCCGGCCGAAGCGGCTGCCGCGCCTGTCCTCCCGCGGCGGCGAGGCCTCGTTCGAGGCGCTGGTCGCCAGCGTCAGCCGTGACATCCGCCCGCGCTCGGTGCTCGATGAATGGATTCGCCTCAAGGTCGTCACCCTGAACGACGCCGACGAGGTCGTGCTGAACACCGCAGCGTTCGTTCCCCAGGAAGGGGCCGACGAAAAGCTGCACTATCTCGGCCTCAACCTCGGCGACCATGCAGAAACCGCGAGCAACAACGTGCTCGGAGCGGACACGCCGCGCTTCGATCGCAGCGTGCACCACGACGGGCTCAGCGAAGAGCAGATCGTGCTTCTGCGCCAGCGTGCGGCGGAGCTGGGCATGGCCATGCTGCAGACCCTGCATGCCGAGGTCGAAATGATGAAACGGAAATCGGCGCCGGCCGAAGCGGCGCAGCGCTTCACCTGCGGCATCTACTGGTTCGACGGCGAGGACCGGACGCGAGCGGACGAGGAGGAAACCCCATGATCATCCGTCGCATGATTCCGGCCGCACTCCTGGCTCTCCTGTCGCTGGCCGCGCACGCCGCGCCGGTCTGCATCGACCCCGAGCTGGGGGGCGCGACGCCGCAACACGGCGGCATCGGCGGCACCAGCCAGCCGGCACAGCACTCGGGCATCGGCGGCACCGGCGTGCGCCCGGAACCTTCGCCCAGTGCCGAGGGCGGGATCGGCGGCACCGGCAGCCCGCTCGCGGATGGTGGCATCGGTGGAACCGGCGCGCCGCAGCCCGGCAGCGTCGGTGTCGTCGGCACGATCACCGGCTTTGCCTCGGTCTGCGTCAATGGGCTTGAAGTCCACTACGAAAGCGGCACCCCGGTCAGCGAGAACGGCGAGACTAGTGGCCTGGACAACCTGGCGGTGGGCCAGGTCGTCTCCATCGCTGCCGCCCACGGCCCGAAGGGGCTGGTCGCGCGCTCGATCGCCATCGTCAACGCCTACGAAGGCCCGATCACCCGCATCCTCGGCAACGGCCGCGTCATTGAAGTGATGGGCCGCGCCGTGGCCCTGTCGCCCAAGACGCGGGTCGCCGGACCGGCGGCCCAGGGCCTGGCGGTGGGGCAGCTCGTCAAGGTCAGCGGGCTGCGCAATGCTGCGGGCACCGTCGTGGCCACGCGCATCCAGGGCGTGGCCAAGCTGGACCAGGTCAGCGCGGTCGGCAGCACCCACATCAGCGGAAACCAAGCGGCCGTGGCCGGCATCCCCGTCGGTCCAGCGGCGCTCCCGGCGCGCGCGCTGGTCAAGGGCACGTGGACCGGTTCCTCCATCGCCCTGACGAGCGCCGCCCCCGACCCGACCTTCCGCTTTGCCGGCAAGGTCGAACGCGTGGTCATCGAAGCGCTGGTGCAGCAGGCACCGGTTGCAGGCAGCTTCCGCGCGGACGGCCTGCGCGCCACCATCGATGCCCGCGGCGGCAGGGCGGCGGGCGGCGCCGATCTGACCCTCGACCGCCGCGTGCGCATCGAGGGCCGGCTGGACGCCGACGGGACCCTGCATGCGGACCGGATCGACGACTGGGATGGGGCGAATGTCACCGACCGGGCGCCGCGGTCAAGGCCGAACGATGCTGGCGGCGCATCCGGTCGCGACGCGCACCCCGGCTCGGCGGACTCGGCCGAGCATGCGGATCAGGCGCGGACGCGGGACGAGATGGCAAACCCGGACAAGATGGAAAAACCGGATCAGAGTGCGAGACCGCAGAAGCTCGAACGGCCCGAGCAGGCCGATAAGCCGGAAAAAGTGGAAAGGGTCGAAAAGCGCGAGGCGGTCGAGCGCCCCGAAAAAGTCGAGAAGCCGGAAAAAATCGAGAGGCCGGAGAAG
>CAYUJV010000008.1:0-19333 GCA_964445085.1 uncultured Burkholderiales bacterium | reverse complement strand
AGGCCGGAGAAGGTCGAAAGACCCGAGAAAATCGAACGGCCCGAGAAGATCGAACGCGACTAGGGCCCGTATAATCGCCGGCAGCCCCGTCGCCCCGGACCCCTCTGCCCCAGGGCCCGGACGTTTGGAAGCATTGTTCGCGATTCCCGCATTGAAAGTCCGCCAGCATGCGCCGAAAGCCCTTCCTGCCCTTCATCGCCCTGCTCTCCATCGGCTCCATCGGCCCCGCCAGCTTCGCCGAGGAGGGCGTGACCACGGCCTATCTCGGCGCGGAGTATTCCCGCGGCAAGTTCGGCCATGCGGCGGTGACGGAAACCTGGTTCTACCCGCTCAGCGTGAAATATGAGTACGGCCGCTACACCCTGAAGGCCAGCATCTCCTATCTCACCATCAAGGGGCCGGCGAACGTGGTCGGCGGTGGCGAGGATTTCATCGACCTCGGCGGCAGTGCCGCTACGCGCAGTGTCTCGGGTTGGGGCGACGTGGTGGTGAGCGGGGCCTGGACCGCGTATGAGAATGCTGCATCCGGATGGCTGCTGGACCTGGGTGCCAAGATCAAATTCGGCACCGCCGATGAGACCCGTGGCCTCGGCACCGGCAGGAACGACTACGCGCTCCAGGCCGACGTGTACAAGAGCGTCGGGCCCGGGACGGCGTTCTTCACCCTGGGCAGGCGCAAAATGGGCGATCCGCCTGGAATCGACCTGCGCGATCCCTGGTTCGCCACGGCGGGCTGGTCGCAGCGGCTGAATCCGCGCACCAGCGTCGGGCTGATGTACGACTTCCGCCAGCCGGTGGTCGCGGGGCACGAACCGGCGCGCGAAGTCACCGCCTTCGTCAGCCGCAAGCTCACGCCCGCCTGGAAGCTCCAGGCCTATGCCGTGGGGGGGCTCTCCACCGCCAGTCCCGATGCGGCGCTGGGGCTGATGCTGTCCGCCAGCTACTGAACGGCTAGTGGCCCGCGGCTTCTTTCAGCGCACTGCGGACAGCTTGAGGCTGATCCCATTCGCGCCAAGCTTCACCGTCGTACTCCTGGCGTCGATGTCCCCGGGACCGGGCGTGGCGTTTCCGCTCTTGGACAGGCGCGCGGACACCATCACCTCGGGGAACTGGGACAAGGTCCGGCCCGGCACCATGGCGGCCGAATCGTCGAGAGCGAAATGCAGCGGCAGTTCGGCGGCGCTGAAGCGCTTCACCGCCAGCGGCGGGCCGCTGCCGTCGGGCGCCTTGGCCACCACGAACACCGTGTCCGTCGGCGCGACCTTTGTCTTCAGGCTTGCGTCCAGGGTCACCGTCCCCGAAATCGACGCGGCCGGTGGCGGGGCCGCCGGCGCTCCCGGCTTCTTGCCCGCAAGCAGCGCCTCCGCTTCCTGCATGTTGGCCTCGGCCAGCTTCGCATCCATGGAGCCGGCCGGCGCCACGGCCTGCATGCGCTTCCAGTAGCCGATCGCCTCCTTGTAGCTTCCGCGCTCGAACGCTTCGCTGCCGGCCAGCGCGAGCGACTTCACGTGCCGGGGGTCGGCCTCCAGGGCGCGCTGCACGATCTTGCGCGCCTCGCCGTCCCACTTGCGATTGTTGGCCATCACGTGGGCGTCGGCCCAGTCGGCCAGCATGGACGCATCCGGCGGCAGCAAGCCCGCCGCCCTGGCGTAGGCCGCGGCGGCCTGCTGCGGCTGGTGCAGTTCGGTGTAGGTGCGCGCGAGAAGCAGCCAGCCATCGCCGTTGCGCGGGTCCTTGGCCAGCTTGTCGGCCAGACGCTGGGCCATGGTGTTCAGATCACCGCCGCTGTTGGCCTGGGAAGCGGATGGCGGCATGCCTTGCGCAGGGCCCGCGAGCGGCGGCGCGCTCGCATTGCCAAAGCGCGTGCCCAGCGGGCCGCCCGGATTCACGTCGACCTTCGCCGGCTTGCCCTGGGTGAGATAGAAGCCGAGGGCGGCACTCACGATGGCCACCGGCAGCGCCCACCACCAGCGTTTGCCGCTGGCCGCGGGCCTCGCCTGCAGCAGCGCGGCATGCAAGGCCGCCTGCCGCTGGTTGAATTCCTCCTCCGTCAGCTTGCCTGCCGCCCGCGCGAGCAGCAGCTCGCGCAGCTGCGCGCTGACGTCGCTGCCGCGCCGTTGCCAAGTCAGCCACCAGGCCAGTACCGCGACGACAAGGAGCACCCCAACCCAGACCAACACCACCATCACTCTGCCTCCTCCAATCTGGCACCGGGCCGGCGCCGATCGCACACTTTAACCATGGAACACCTGCTCAACGGAAATCCCAGCGTAGCCCGATGTAGAAATAATCGCGCTTGATGTGGTCCGAGAATCCCACGCTCGACGAGTTCGAAATCTCCTCGCCCACCTCACCTTCGAAGAAGAGGCTGGTCCCCCACTGATAGGACAACTTGAAGCTGGGGGACGTCCGGTCCTGATGGCCGCCGAAATCGTCGCGCTGGGTGTAATAGCGCAGGTTCGTGTCCAGGCGCCATTTTTCCCAGAACGGCAGCACGTAGTTGAGGGAGATGGATTGCCCGGAATAGCTCGGAGCCATGATAAAGCTGACGCTGGCCACCCCCACCGCATTGGTGGCGAACAAATTGGTGCCGATGGCCTGCAGGGTCAGCACATGGTTCTTGCCCGTCCCCTGCTGGGAGGCTGTGTCGAACCGGCAATTGTCCGGATCGGCCGGATCGATGGTGCCCAGGCAGGTGCCGATCACGGCCAGTGGGATGACCGCGACCACCCGCTCCGTGGCCGAGATCTGCGACAGCCGGTAGTCTGCGCCCAGCTGCCAGCGCTCGGTCCAGGGATGGGTGAAGCCGATGCCGAACATGTCCGAGACGGCGGTCAGCGCCTTGGCCTGGGCGCGCACGGTTTCCAGCCCCTCAACGGCGATCAGGTCCTTGAGGTTGAACCCCGGGGCCGCGAGCAGCGCGTTGGTCAGGCTGTAGGACGGGGCCTGGCGGTGATCCAGCACGAGGAAATAATTCGTACCGGCATCGCTCACGTAGTTGCCCTGCAGCATGGCGATGTTGACCCCCTTGTACAGCACGTCGTAGTCGAGCATGCCGTAGCCGCTGAGGTGGCCGTCGAAGTAGCGCAGCTCGCTGCCCACCGCGCGGCGGTTGGCAAACCCGTCCAGCGTCTGGTTCACCGCGTAGACGCTCACCCCCGGCCGTCCCGCCTGCGCCAGGTAGTCCACGCTGAGTCCATAGAAGTTCTTCTTGAACGGCGACAGAAATTCGACGGCATCGCCGTAGACGCCGTTCACGCGCCATTGCGGCGTCAGGTTGTAGCCCGCCTGCACCCCGTCGAAGCGGTCGAGCACCCCCATGCCGTTCGGATTTTGGCGACCGGCGCGCGCGTAGTAGCCGAGGCGGCGGTCATTGTGTTCGACGTAGGCGGAATACAGGCGGTTGTAGCTCCGGCTGGTGTTGAGGTAGTTCTTGTTGTCGGTATCGCGGACCACGATGCGCGTGTCGCTGAATGCATCGCGCCGGCGCGCGTTCAGGTTGACCGAAGTAATGAGCGAGTTCTGGTCCACCAGCGACAGTGTGCTCTGGTTGAATGTCAGCTGGCCCGGCGGCGGCGCCACCAGCGTGTCGATCTGGGATTTTCCCGTGTAGTAATAAGCCGAGACGCTACCGAAGACGCTCCACTCCGCCGGTCCCGCTTCCTTCGCGACGGGGCGTGGCGCGGGTACGGCACTCTCCCTGGGCAGCGCCGCGAGCCGTTCGCGCACGTGGGGGGCGGCGGCGCCGTTGGGGAACAGCCGCAGATAGAGCTCGTACTCCGCGCGCGCCTTGGCCGGCTCGCCGTTCAGTTCACGCGCTTCGCCGATCAAGGCTTGCGCGGCTTCCGTCTGGCTGTTGGATGGCAGGCCGAGCACGCGGTTGAGGCGGTTGACCGCCGTAGGCCCGTCCTTGGCGGCGATGGCGCGGCGCGCCTCATCCATGAAGCCCTTGGCCAGCGCCTCCACGTCGGCTGGCGCCTGGGCCGGTGGCGCGGCGATCTCGGTCGCTGGTGCGGCGATCTGGGGCGCCGCCGCGGGCGGCACTGCCACCTGGGCCGGCGCGGGCGGCGTGACCTGGGGTACGGCTGCGGGTGGCGCTGCCGGAGGGGGCACGGGCGCAGGCACCGGCGGGCTGGGCACGGCCGGCCCGGGAAGCAGCGGGACCGTGATGACGATGCTGCGGCCATCGGCCCCGGGCCGCACCGAGAACCGGGTGCGCTCGGGAAAGGTGACCACGACCGCGTCTTCCATGTGCGCATACACGACGGTCACGCGCGGCACGCGGTCGACCTTGGGCGCGCGGATGGTTTCTTCGATGAATTCCCGTTGCCCGGCCTGGCCGTCGCTGGGGCGAAACGCAATGCGCACGAGCTTGCCCTCGTTCAGGGGGGCGTGGCTCTGGTAGAGCACCTTGTCGGAAAAGCGGATCACGATATCCGCGCTGTCCTGGCCGGGGATGACCTCGATCGGCTCCAGCCACTGGGCTACGGCCGGCGCCACGCACGCCAGCAACCCCAGGATAGCCAGAAGGCGGATGCAGTTGCAGAAACGCGTCACGGCCGTCATGGACTACCCGGCCGAACCGGCGTTGGCGCCGTCAATGGGAAGGAAAGCGAGCCGACACTCAGCGCCACGTGATTGCTTCCAGCCAATCGGCCCCATCAGTCCCAGCTGGTATAAGGCCTGCCGCGCGTGCCCAAGGGCCGGTGGCAGCCACTCGACGAGCAATCGTTGCTCCCGGCGCTGTGATGGCGCGCGCGGTTGATCTTCTCCATGCTCCCCTGGTAGGTGGAGGTGGAGTCGTGGCAGATCGCGCAGGACGTCTGCATGGTGCCGTGGTTCATCCGCTCCGTCGCGAAGGAAACGGTGCTGCTGTGGCAGTAGGAACATTCGTTCCCCGGGATGCCTGCCGGCATGGTAGTGGGAATGTGGTTGCTCGGCTTCACCGTGATGTCGGTGTAGGTGCCGCCATGGCAGGTCTGGCAGGTGCCAGCAACGACCCCGGTGTGGTTGTAGGTCGTCGGCAGCCAGGTCACGTAGCTGTGGTGACAGGAATCACAAGTAGCCGTCGTGGGCAGGTGGTTGGCTGGCTTCACGTCGATGTTCGGATAGGCCCCGCTATGGCAGCTGGCGCAGGAGCCCGCCGCCACGCCGGTATGCGAATACGGGGTGATCAGGGGCAGCCACGCCAGCCCCGTGCGGTGGCAGGCGTCGCAGGACTGGGTGGTCGGAATGTGCAGTGCCGGCTTGCCGCTGGCATTGATGCCGTTATGGCAGGTCGCGCAGGTGCCGGCCACGACGCCCGCATGGGAGAAAGTGGTTGGCCGCCAGGCGCTGGTGCCATGGCAGGCGTCGCAGGACTGGGTGGTCGGGATGTGCGTGGCGGACTTGGCCTGGGCGTTGGCCGAGGTGTACGAGCCGTTATGGCAGGTGGCGCAGTTGCCGGCCGCGACCGGACCGGTGGTTCCGGCGTGGTTCATGGTGGCGGGCGCGAACGCGGTGAAATTCGTGTGGCAGGTGTCGCACTGCGCCGCGGTCGGAATGTGGTTGGTCGGCTTGCCCAGGGCGGAAGTGCCGTTGTGGCAGGTCGAGCAGCGGCCGGCCACCGGCGGCATCGCCGCCGCGTGGTTGAAGGTGGCCGTGGCCCAGGTCACGGTGGAGTTGTGGCAGGTGTCGCACTGCGCGGTCGTGACGATATGGGTCGGCGGCTTGGTCTGCGCGTTCTGGGCGACATAGGCCCCGCTGTGGCAGGTGGAGCACTGCCCGGCCAGGCCGGTGTGGTTCATGTTTGACGGCGACCAGGCGGTGTAGCCGCTGGTGTGGCAGGTGTCGCACTGCGAGGTGGTGGGAATGTGCGTAGCCGGTTTGGCCAGGGCATTCACAGCCACGTAGCTGCCGTTGTGGCAGGTGGCGCAGTTGCCGGCGGCCACGGGCCCGGTGGTCCCGCTGTGGTTCATGCGCGCGGGATTGAACGCCACGTAATTGTTGTGGCAGGTATCGCACTGCGCACCGGTGGGAATATGGGTGGTCGGCTTGCCGAGCGCAGTGGCGCCGTTGTGGCAGGTCGAACAGCGCCCTGGAGCCGTGGCGTCGTGGGTGTAGCTGGCGGTCGCCCAGGTCGTGGTCGACGTGTGGCAGGTGTCGCACTGGGCGGTGGTGCTGACGTGGGTCGGCGGCTTGACCTGGGCATTGATCGACAGATAGCTGCCGGAGTGGCAGGTCGAGCAGTTGCCCGCGGCGACGGGGCCGCTGGTGCGGGCGTGGTTCATGGTCGCCGGCGCGAACGCGTTGAAGTTGGTGTGGCAGGCGTCGCAGGCCGCGCTGGTGGGAATGTGGGTCGCCGGCTTGCCCAGGGCATTGGTGCCGTTGTGGCAGGTCGCGCAGCTGCCGGCCACCACGCCGGTGTGGCTGTAGCCGGTGGGGCGCCAGGCGCTGGTGCTGTGGCAGGCGTCGCAGGATTGCGTCGTCGGGATATGGGTCGCCGGCTTGGTTTGCGCGTTCACCGAGACGTAGGCCCCGCCATGACAGGTCGCGCAGTTGCCGGCGGCGACCGGCGCAGTGGTTCCCGCATGGTTCATCACCGCCGGCGCGAACGCGGTGAAGCTGGTGTGACAAGTGTCGCACTGCGCGCCGGTCGGAATATGGTTCGTCGGCTTGCCGAGGGCGGCGGTGCCGTTGTGGCAGCTGGAGCAGCGGCCAGCCACCGGCGAGGTCGCCGTGGCGTGGTTGAAGGTGGCGGTGGCCCAGCTGATGGTGGAGCTGTGGCAGGTGTCGCACTGCGCCGTGGTGGCGATGTGGGTCGCCGGCTTCATCTGCGCGTTCTGCGCCACATAGGCGCCGCCGTGGCAGGTCGAGCAGTTGCCGGCAGCCACCGGGGAATTGGTGCCGGCGTGGTTCATGGTCGCCGGCGAGAAGGTGATGAATCCATTGACGTGGCAGGTGTCGCATTGCGCGCCGGTGGGAATGTGCGTCACCGGCTTGGCCAGTGCGTTGGCGGTGACATAGCTGCCGTTGTGGCAGTTGCTGCACTGCGCGATGGTTCCGGTGTGATTCATGCGCGCCGGGCGGAAGGCCGTGTAGTTCGTGTGGCAGGTGTCGCACTGGTAGGTGGTCGGAATGTGCGTCGCCGGCTTGCCCAAGGCAGTCGTGCCGTTGTGGCAGGTGGAGCAGCTGCCGGCGGCGGTCGCGTCGTGGGTGTAGGCCGCCCCCGCCCAGCTGATGGTGGAGCGGTGGCAGGTGTCGCACTGGGCCGAGGTCGTGACATGGGTGACCGGCTTGCCCAGCGCATTGGCGTAGGCATACGCCCCGTTGTGGCAGTTGGAGCACATGCCGGCCGTGCCGGTGTGGTTCATCACCGCCGGCGCGAAGGCGGCGAAGCTGGTGTGGCAGGTGTCGCACTGCGCCGTGGTCGGCACGTGGTTGGTCGGCTTGCCCAGGGCGGTGGTGCCGTTGTGGCAGGTGGCGCAGCGCCCCGCCACCGGCGGGCTTGCGCTGGCGTGATCAAACGTGGCCGTGGCCCAGCTGATGGTGGAATTGTGGCAGGTGTCGCACTGCGCCGTCGTCGCGATGTGAGTCACCGGCTTCGCTTGCGCGTTCTGCGCGAGATAGGCGCCATTGTGGCAGTTGGAGCAGACGCCGGCGAGCCCGCTGTGGTTCATCACCGCCGGCGACCACGCGGTGAAGCCGCGGGTGTGGCAGGTATCGCACTGGGCGATAGTTGGAATGTGATTGACCGGCTTGCCCAGCGCGTTGGCATAGGTATAGGCGCCGCTGTGGCAGGACGCGCATTGCCCCGCCGTGCCGGTGTGATCCATGCGCGCCGGGCGGAAGGCGGAGAAGCTGGTGTGGCAGGTGTCGCACTGGGCGGTGGTGGGCACGTGGTTGGTGGGCTTGCCCATCGCCGTAGTGCCATTGTGGCAGGTCGAGCACTGGCCGTGGGCGCTGGCGTCATGGGCATAGGTGGCCGTGGCCCAGGACACGGTCGAGGTGTGGCAGGTGTCGCACTGCGCGGTCGTGCTGACGTGGGTGGCGGGCTTCGCCTGGGCGTTCTGCGCAAGATAGGCGCCGCTGTGGCAGGCCGAGCACAGCCCGGACAGGCCGGTGTGGTTCATGGTCGCCGGGCTCCAGGCGACAAAGCCGCTGACGTGGCAGGTATCGCACTGGGCGATGCTGGGAATGTGATTGACCGGCCGCGCCAGGGCATTCGCGCCGATATACGAGCCGTTGTGGCAGGTCGAGCATTGCCCGGCGGTGCCGCCGTGGTTCATGACCGCCGGCCGGAAGGCGGTGAAGTTGGTGTGACAGCTGTCGCACTGGGCCGCCGTGGGGACGTGGGTCACCGGCTTGCCCATGGCGGAAGTGCCGTTGTGACAAGTGGCGCAGCGGCCGGTGACCGGCGGGCTCGCTGCCGCGTGATTGAAGGTGGCGGTCGCCCAGGACACGGTGGAGTTGTGGCAGGTGTCGCACTGGGCGGTGGTCGCCACGTGGGTGGCGGGCTTGGTCTGCGCGTTCTGCGACAGGTAGCCGCCGCTGTGGCAGGTGATGCATCGGCCTGCGGTTCCGGTGTGGTCCATGGTCGCCGGCGACCAGCTGATGAAGCCGCTCTGGTGGCAGGTGCCGCACTGCAGCGTGGTGGGAATGTGCGTGGCGCGCTTGGCCTGGGCGTTGGCGAAGGTATAGGCGCCGTTGTGGCAGCTCGCGCACTGCCCCGCCGTGCCGACGTGGTTCATCGACGCCGGCCGGAACGATGCAAAGTTGGTATGGCACGAGTCGCATTGCTGAGTCGTGGGGATGTGGCTCGACGGCTTGCCCAGGGCGGTCACGCCATGGCAGGTCGAGCAGCGCCCCGTCACCGGCGGGCTGGCGGTGGCATGGTTGAAGGTGGCGGTGGCCCAGGACGTGGTGGAACTGTGACAGGTGTCGCACTGGGCGCTGGTGGCAACGTGGGTCGGCGGCTTGACCTGCGCATTTTGCGCAAGGAAGCCGCCGCTGTGGCAGGTGGAGCAGTTTCCGGCTGCCATGGGCCCGGTCATGTTGGCGTGCATCGCCGCTGTGCCCACCGCCACCGGGGCGAAGCTCACGCCGGGCGTGTGGCACGCGTCGCAGGATGCGGTGGTCGGGATATGGATGCTCGGCTTGCCGGTCGCACGCTGGCCGTTGTGGCAGGTGGCGCAGGTTCCCGGAGCGACCAGCGCGTGGGTATAGCCCGCCGGCAGCCAGGAGGAGGTCTTGTGGCAGGAATCGCAGGAGGCGCTGGTGGGCATGTGCGTGGCCGGCTTGCCCTGGGCGGTGGCGCCGTTGTGGCAGCTGGCGCACTGCCCCTGCATCACGCCCTGGTTCGGCTGGTGCCGGAAATTCGCCGGCGTCCAGCTCACGCTCATGTGGCAGGCGCTGCACTCGGTGTTGGTGACGATGTGGGTGGCTGGCTTGCCGGGGGCCCGCCCACCCGGGCGATGGCAGGTGGCGCAATCCTTGGGCGTGCCGCGGAACAGGCCCTGGATGTGGCAGGATTCGCAGGGCACGCGGACGTGGGCGCCCTCCAGCACGAAGCCCGTGGCATTGTGGTTGAAGGAGAGCGTGCCCGGTTCGGTCGCGGCGCTTGCCGGAGTGAACGCGAGCAAGAACAGCATCGCCAGCGCAACCGCGATCAGTTGCCGCCATGCCGTAGCCGAGACTGCCGCGCCCCCAACCAACATGCTTCCCCTTTTTCTCCCTGCGTCGCCGTGACCGGATTCGTGTCCGGGACTGGCGGCGCCCCTGTCGTGCTGCCTGCCCCTGCCCGGTGCCAGCAGCCCAAAATCTAAGACCTATTTTTGCTTTGTGTGAATTTATCCCACAAAAAGCCCATCATGCCAACATAATTTTTGTTCACCTGAGACCAGAGTTACCTCCGCACCCGGCGCCAGTCGCTGGTTACATGGCAGCGCTCGCACTGCGCGCCGAACCCGCCATCGTGCACGTCGTCCTTGATATGGCAGCTGACGCAGGTCCGCCCGGGCTTGTTGGCGCTGTCGAGGGGCTCCTTGTGGCAGTCATAGCAGGCGACTTTTTTGTGCCCGCCGTCCAGCGGGAACCGCGTCTTACCATGATCGAAATCCCAGGACTTCCAGGTGCCGGTGTAATGGCAGCTCTCGCATTTCGGCCCGAAGCGGCCCTTGTGCTTGTCGTCCTTCTCGTGGCAGCCATTGCAGGTCTTGGGCGCATCATGAAAGGCCGGGCTCAGATGGCATTTCTTGCACTCCGCCCTGGCGTGGCTGCCAGTGAGCGGGAAGCGTGACTTGTTGTGGTCGTAAGGGACGCCCTGCCAACGCTTCTCGTCGTGGCAACTCTCGCACTTGTTGCCGAGCTGGCCCTTGTGCTTGTCATCCTTGCGATGGCAGGCGATGCAGGCCGTGTCCCATTGGTGCTGGTAGATGTTCCCCATCGCCGGCACGTGGCACGCATCGCACCGGGTCCGGGCATGCTTGCCCTTGAGCGCATACTTGGTATCGCGATCGTGGTCGAAGATGGTCGTTTTCCATCCCTTCGCGGTGTGGCAGGTATCGCACTTGTCGCCGTAGCGGCCTTGGTGGCCGTTCTTGTCGTCGTCCTTGCGATGGCAGGCCACGCAGGTCTTTTCCAGCTTCAGCTTGGCCTTCGGTCCGGACACGCCGCCGGTGTGGCAGGACTCGCACTTGGCATCCTTGTGCTTGTCGCGCAGGGGGAACTCGGTCTTGTCGTGATCGAACTCGGTCGTCTTCCAGCCGCGCTCGTTGTGGCAGCTCTCGCACTTGTCGCCCAGCCCGCCGCGATGGCCCTTCTCCTGGTCATCCTTGCGATGGCAGGCCACGCACTTGGTCGACAGGTTCTGCTGGTACAGCGGCCCCTTCTCCGGGAGGTGGCAGCTGTTGCAGGCGGTCTGCCGGTGCTTGCCCTTCAGCGTGTAGTGGGTGTCGCGATCGTGATCGAAAATCGTTTCCTTCCAGCCCTTGTCGTTGTGACAGGACTCGCACTTGGTGCCATAGCGGCCCTTGTGTCCCTTGTCCAGGTCGTCCTTCCGGTGGCAGCCGTTGCAGGTGAGCGGCGCGTTCTTGTAGGTCTTGTCCACATGGCATGACTTGCACTCGACCTGCGCGTGCTTGCCGCCGGCCAGCGGAAAGCGGGTCTTCTCGTGGTCGAACTTCGCATCCTTCCAGTTCTTGTCGCCGTGGCAGTTCTCGCACTGGCGACCGAGGCTGCCCTTGTGCACGTCATCCTTGCGATGGCAGGCATTGCACTCCCGCGACGCCTCGCGAAACTTCTGCTTCGGCTGATGGCAGCTTTCGCACTTGGCTGAGATGTCGGCGTGCGCGCCCTGCAACTTGAAGCCGGTGCGGGCGTGCTCGAATTTCTTCTTGTCGATGGGGGCGATGCTGGCCTTGCGCCCCTTGTGCTCGGTGTGGCAATTGCGGCAGGTGGTGTCCTCCAGGTGCCCGTGCAGCCCCGCCTTGGCATCGATGTCGCGGGCGATGTCCTTGTGGCAGTCCAGGCAGAGCCGGACCTGGGCCGCCTTGTCGAACAGCTGGTGGCACTTGGCGCACTCGTGCTCGTATTTCGCATGGGCTTGGATCACCTCGCCCGGCATGAGCACCTTTTCCATCGATTCCGCCCAGGCCCCTGACGCCAGCAGGAGGAGCACGAGCGCGAGGACGCGGCCAATCATCTCAGTACACGTGCACCGCGATGACGTGGACGATCCCGCTCAGCAGCAAGAGATAGAGGAAAGGAAGATGCACGACGTGCCAGAGCGAAAACAGGCGTTCCCAGCCCGCGAGCTGGGCGGCCCGCACGATGGCGGCCACGTAGGTGTCGATCTGGTCCTTTGCCAGGCGATAGCTCAGCGCGAGCTGGGCGCGCGGCTTGCCCTGCTCCCGCCTCTGGCGCATCAGGGCGCGCTTGACCTCGCGCCGCACTTCCCGCGCGACGCGCCGCCCCTGCCGCCGCAGCGACATGAAGCGCCACATGCGTGCGCCGATGCCATCGAGCGGAGCGAAGGCCTGCTCGTGAAAGGCCCTGAGACGCGCCTCGATTCCCGGCTCCAGCGCGAACACCGAGGTCATGTTGTCCGTGCTCGTCTGCAGCTCCGCCTGCACCTCGGCCAGCGTCAGCTGGTGGCCGTACAGCCCCTTGTGGATGTGCCGGTAGAGAAAGCGCCCGACGACGCCGCTCGCCACGACCAGCAGCATGGCGTAGAGCGCGACCCGCGCATTCATGGAGCCGGTGCGAAAAGTGGAGTGGAACAGGATCAGCAGCGGCCCGCCGATGCCGACCGCCATGTGGTAGTTGAACCAGGACTCCATCCGCCCCAGCCGGTCCAGCCAGCGCACCCGCTTGCGCAGAGGATACAGCAGCAGGCTCAGCATCATGAGACCGCCCGCCAGGCCAAGGTTGTAGCCAAGCGGCGAGCCGGCATCGTAGGGACGCGCCACAACCACCAGCCAGGCAAGCGCCAGCACCATGAGCACGAGCGCGGCAAGCGCGCCGCGCCAAAGCCAGCGCAGGATGCTCTCAGCCCGGGACTTCGCCGGACCGTCCATCGAAATGACGGTCGCCGGGCCCAGCACTGTCGCGTTCGACATCTTCTCTCCCTCCGCCCTTCCGGCGCAGGCCAGCGCGCCCTGAATATGCGGTAATATTTCCCACGCCGCGATCATAGCACAGCCGAGGCAACGCAGGAGCTTGGTACAGCCCGCCTCCCCCTACCCCGGCGGGCGGCACGACGTTCCGATACTTATCGCACCGTGGCGCCGCTTCTTGAATGTCAAACTTGTAATGGCGTGGCGCGCGGTGCGCTCAAGGTCGGGACGGCGCAGACGCTAGAATGGGCAACCGTAAAGCGCCGAACGTCCCGGTTGCCGGCACTCAGCACGAGTGAAATCCATGTCCGATCTGACCTATTACCTCCTTCCCGTCGCCGTCGTGCTCGCGGCGGCTTTCCTCCACCTGCGCACGATCCACAAGCGTTCCAGCCGCCACGCCGAGGCGCTGCAGGAGGCCCAGGCCGCCGGTCTGACCGAGCCGCCCTCGCTGCATCCGGTGGTCGATCTCTCGGCCTGCATCGGATCCGGCGCCTGCGTGCGCGCCTGCCCGGAGAAAGCCCTGGGCATCATCAACGGCAAGGGCGTGCTGGTGAACCCGAGCCACTGCATCGGTCACGGCGCGTGCGCCACCGCATGCCCGGTGGGGGCGATCAAGCTGGTGTTCGGCACGGCGAAGCGGGGCATCGACATACCCCAGGTCTCGCCCGAATTCGAAACCAATGTCCCGGGCATCTTCATCGCCGGCGAGCTGGGCGGAATGGGCCTGATCCGCAATGCCGTGCGTCAGGGCACCGAGGCCATCGCCACCATCGCCAAGCGCCCGCGCGGCGGCGCCGACCTGGACGTGGTCATCGTCGGCGCCGGCCCGGCGGGCATCGCCGCCTCCCTCGCCGCCCAGCACAGCAAGCTGCGCTACGTCACCATCGAACAGGAAGATTCCCTCGGCGGCACCACCTACCACTATCCGCGCAACAAGCTGGTGATGACCGCGCCGATGAAGCTGCCGATACTCGGCGAGATCAAGCTGCGGGAAGTGAGCAAGGAGCGCCTGCTCGAGATCTGGCAGGGTGCGCTGGACAAGGCGAAGCTCGCCATCCGGTTCAGCGAGCGCATGGAGGAGATTCAGCAAGACGGCAGCGGCTTCCTGGTCAGGACCAACCGCGCCACCTATCGCACCGCGAACATCCTGCTCGCCATCGGCCGCCGCGGAACTCCGCGCAAGCTCGGCGCCAAGGGCGAGGACCAGCCCAAGGTGGTCTACCGCCTGATCGACCCCGAGCAGTACCGCGGCAAGCGGGTGCTGGTCGTGGGCGGCGGCGACAGCGCGCTCGAGGCGGCGCTGGACATCAGCGCCGAGCCCGGCACCACCGTCCACCTCGCCTACCGCGGCAAGGCCTTCGACCGCGTGAAGCCCAAGAACCGCACGCGACTGGAGGAAGCCGCCGCCACCGGGCGCGTCCGCCTGCTGATGGGGACCACGGTCCCGGAGATCACACCCGACGCCGTGGTGATCAAGACGGCTGATGCGCAATCACGGCTCGACAACGACGCAATCATCGTGTGCGCCGGCGGCGAGCTGCCCACCCCCATGCTCAAGAAGATCGGCATCAAGGTCGAGGCTCACTACGGGACCTGAGGTCCGCGCCCGCCCCGGGACAGCACCGCATTTCACGGCTTGCGGATTGCCGGCGGCCCAAGTAGACTGATTAGTCTATTTGTAATCCCACCACCATGTCCACCGTCCTCGACCACGCCCACGACACGCGCCAGCGCGTGCTGGATGCCGCCTGCGAGGCCTTCCGCGAGGAGGGCTACCAGGTCAGCATCGACCGCATCGCGCACCGCGCGCAGGTGGCGCGGCAGACGCTGTACAACCACTTCCCGAGCAAGGAAGCCCTGTTCGCGGAGGTCATGCGCCACGCCATCCAGTCCGTCCTCGTGACGCTGGACGGGGACGGCGACGTGCGCGCAACCCTGCTTGCCTTCGGCGACGCCTACCGTGCCAAGCTGCTGAGCCCGGAAGGCATCGCGATCTTCCGTACCATGGTGGCCGAGGCGCCGCGCTTTCCGCCGCTTGCGAAGCAGTTCTTCGAGCAAGGCCCGGCCACCACGCGCAAGAGGCTGGCGGAATATCTTGCCCGCGCCATGGACCAGGGCGCGCTGCGACGCGACGATCCGGATTTCGCCGCCGAGATGCTCACCGCCATGCTCGCGGACTTCGACCGCCTGCGCGGCCTCATCAATCTCCAGACGGATCTGGCCAAGCCCGACAAAACCGCGCAGGTCGTCGACACCTTCCTGCGCGCCTTTGCCCCCTGATCAGGATTTGCGAAAGGATATGCAATGAAACGGTTTGCTCTGCTCCTCGTATTGCCCCTGGTTGCGGCCTGCAGTCCGGACGGCAAGGGAGGCCCCGGCGGCCCGGGCGGCCCCGGTGCGGGAATGCCGCCGCCGGAAGTCGCGGTGATCCAGGTCGGGCGCGGTTCGGCCACGCTCACGCCCGAACTGCCCGGCCGGGTGGCCGCGGTGCGCAGCGCCCAGGTGCGGGCCCGCGTCGAGGGCATCGTCGAGAAGCGCCTGTTCGTCGAAGGCAGCGACGTGCGCGCCGGGCAGCCGCTGTACCACCTGGACGACCGCACCTACCGCACCGCAGCCCAGGCGGCGGAGGCCGACGTGGAGGTGAAGCGGCTGAACCTCTCGCGGGTGGAATCGCTGCTGCCGATCAAGGCGGTCAGCCAGCAGGAAGTGGACGCCGCACGCGCCGCGCTGAAACAGTCCGAGGCCCAGCTCGCGCGCGCCCGCCTGGATCTGGAAAACACCACCGTCCCGGCCCCGATTTCCGGCCACATCGGCCGCACGCTGGTCACCGAAGGCGCCCTGGTTGGCCGCGGCGACGCCACCCTGCTCACCACCATCGACCAGCTGGACCCGGTGAACGTGCTGTTCACCCAGCCCAATGCCGACGTGCTGCGCCTGAAGGCCGCGCTGGCCTCCGGGCGGATGAAGACCTCGGACAGCCGCAAGGTGCAGCTCATCCTGGAAAACGGCCAGCCCTATCCCCACCCCGGCAAGCTGATCTTCAGCGACATGAGCGTGGACCCCAGCACCGGCGCCATCACCCTCAAGGCGGAATTTCCCAACCCGGAACGCCTGCTGCTGCCGGGCACCTTCGTGCGCGTGCGCCTGGCCGAAGCGGTGGCGCCGGACGTGATCACCGTGCCGCAGAAGGCGGTGCAGTCGGGTCCGCAGGGGCAGTTCGTGCTGCTGGTGGGACCGGAGAACAAGGTGATGCCGCGCCCGGTCAAGGTGGGCGCCATGGCCGGCGACCACTTCGTGATCGACGACGGCCTCGCCGGCGGCGAGACCCTGATCGTCTCCGGCGTGCAGAAAGCGCGCCCGGGTTCCGTGGTCAAACCCGTTCCGGCCGCGAACGCCGCGCCCGCCCGGAGCGGATCATGATGCCGCCACTCGCCGCATTCCTTCCCGCACTCCTTGCCCTCTCCCAGCGGGAGAGCGCGACGCTCACTTTCAAGCAGGCGGGCTGACATGGCACGCTTCTTCATCCACCGCCCCATCTTCGCCTGGGTCATCGCCATCCTGATCATGCTGGTCGGCGTGATCGCCCTCAAGAATCTGCCAGTGGCGCAATATCCGCAGGTGGCGCCGCCGCAGATCGCCTTCAACGTCACCTATCCGGGCGCGTCGGCCCAGGTGGTCGAGGACACGGTCATCAAGCTCATCGAGCAGGAGATGAACGGCATCGAGCACCTGCTGTACATGGAGGCCTCGTCCGAACTCGGCGCGGGCACCCTCACGCTCACCTTCGAACCCGGCACCAACGTCGACATCTCCTCCGTAGAGGCGCAGAACCGCTACAAGCGCGTCGAGGCGCGCCTGCCGGACGACGTGCGCCGCATCGGCGTGCCGGTGACCAAGCCGCAGCGCAACTATCTGATGTTCGTGGCCATCTATTCCAAGGACGGCAAGCGCAACTTCATCGATCTCGGCAGCTTCGCCGCCGCCAACGTGCTCGACCCGATCCGGCGTGTGCCGGGCGTGGGCGAGGCGCTCCTGTTCGGCGCCGAGTACTCCATGCGCATCTGGCTCAAGCCGGAACAGCTCACCGCCTATGGCGTGACCCCTGCCGACGTGAAGCGCGCGCTGCAGGCGCAGAACGTGCAGCTTGCCACCGGCGAACTGAACCAGGCGCCGGCCAGCCCCGGCGCCCAGGTGAACGCGGTGATCGTGACCCGCGGCCGCCTCAGCACGCCGGAGGAATTCGGCAACGTGGTGGTGCGCGCCCTGCCCAACGGCGCGACGGTGAAGGTCAAGGACGTCGCCCGCGTCGAGCTCGGCGGCGACAGCTACGAGCGCTACGCGCGCATGAACGGCCAGCCGATCGCGGCCATCGCGATCCGGGTGGCCCCCGGCGCCAACGCCCTGAACGTGGCCGAGACCGTCAAGGCGCGCATGACGGAGCTCGCCCGCTTCTTCCCCCAGGGCATCGACTGGGCGGTGCCCTACGACACCTCGCGCTTCGTCGAGATCTCCATCTTCGAGGTGGTGAAGACCCTGGGCGAGGCGATGATCCTGGTGTTCATCGTCATGTACGTGTTCCTGGGCCACTGGCGCACCACGCTGATCCCGGCGGTGGTGGTGCCCGTCGCCCTCGCCGGCGCCACCGCCGGGCTGTACGCCTTCGGCTTCTCCATCAACGTGCTCACCCTGTTCGCCATGGTGCTCGCCATCGGCATCCTGGTGGACGACGCGATCGTGGTGGTGGAGAACGTCGAACGCATCATGCGCGAGGAACGGCTGCCGCCCCTGCAGGCCACGATCAAGGCCATGGACCAGATCATCGGCGCGATCCTCGGCATCTCGGTGGTGCTGTCGGCGGTGTTCATGCCCATGCTGTTCTTCGGCGGCTCGGTGGGCGCCATCTACCGCCAGTTCGCCGCCACCTTGATCCTCACCATGGCGTTCTCGGTGCTGATGGCCCTGTCGCTCACGCCGGCCATGTGCGCCACGTTGCTCAAGCCCGGCGACGAGGAGGCGGATCAGAAGCGCTGGTTCAACCGCTTCTTCGGCGGCGTGACCAACGGCTACCGCGGTCTCACCGCGCGCATCCTCGCCCGCAGCGGCCGCTGGATCGTGATCTACGTCGCCATCGTCGCCGCCACCGGCTGGCTCTTCACCAAGCTGCCCGGCAGCTTCCTGCCGGACGAGGACCAGGGCTATTTCATCACCCTGGTGCAGCTGCCGGGCGGCGCGACCCAGGAGCGCACGGTGCAGGTGCTGTCGCAGGTGGAGCAATTCTACCTCAAGCAGCCGGAGGTGGAGCGCGTCATCGGCGTGGTGGGCTTCTCCTTCTTCGGTCGCGGCCAGAATGCCGCGCTGGTGTTCACCCGCCTCAAGGACTGGGACCTGCGCAAGGGGCCGGAGCATTCGGCCCAGGGCATCATCGGCCGCGCCATGGGCAACTTCATGCGCATCAAGGAAGCCATGGTGTTCGCCGTGAATCCGCCGCCGATTCCCGAACTCGGCGCCGTCGGCGGCTTCGACTTCCGCCTGCTCGACCGCTCGGGCCAGGGGCGCGAGTCGCTGCTCGACGTGCGCAACATGGTGCTGGGCATGGCCAGTCAGGACACGCGCCTGGCCGGTGTGCGGCCGGAGGGCCAGGAGCCCGGGCCGCAGGTGTTCCTCGACATCGATCGCGAAAAGGCCCAGGCGCTGCAGGTGGACATGGGCGATCTCAACGACACCCTCACCTCCGCCGTCGGCGTTGCCTACGTCAACGACTTCGTGCGCGCGGGCCGCATCCTGCGCGTGCAGATGCAGGCCGACGCCGACCTGCGCAAGACGCCGGAGGACCTGCTGAAGCTGCCGGTGCGCAACCGCGCCGGCGACATCGTGCTGCTGGGCGAGATCGCGCGGCCGAAATGGATCGTGGGCCTGCCCAAGCTCGACCGCTACAACGGCAACCCGTCGATGAAGATCGCCGGCACGCCCGCGCCCGGGCACTCCACCGGCGAGGCGATGCAGGCGATGGAGGAGATCGGCGCGAAACTGCCGCCGGGCTTCGGCTTCGAGTGGTCGGGCACGTCCTACGAGGAACGCCTGGCCGGCGCCCAGGCACCCATCCTGTTCGCGCTGTCGCTGCTGGTGGTGTTCCTGGCGCTGGCCGCCCTGTATGAAAGCTGGGCGATTCCGTTCTCGGTGATCCTGGTGGTGCCGCTGGGCGTGCTCGGCGCGGTGCTGGCGGTGCACCTGCGCGGTCTGCCCAACGACGTGTTCTTCAAGGTCGGCCTGATCGCCATCATCGGCCTGTCCGCCAAGAACGCGATCCTGATCATCGAGTTCGCGCGCAAGTTGCACGAGGACGGCATGGAGCTCGTCGCCGCCACACTGGAAGCCTGCCGCCTGAGACTGCGCCCCATCCTCATGACCAGCTTCGCCTTCATCCTCGGCGTGATGCCGCTGGCCATTTCCAGCGGCGCCGGCGCCGCCGGCCGCCATGCCGTGGGCACCGGCGTCATTGGCGGCATGCTCGCCGCCACCGTGCTCGCCATTTTCCTGGTGCCGGTGTTCTTCGTGGTGGTGCGCAAGCTCTTCCCCGCGCGGCCACGGCAGGAGACGAAACATGACTGAACGCTTGCCTGCATCTGATCGTTTCTCCGGGCTGCGGCTTGCGACCGCGCTCGCCGGCCTGGCGCTGCTCGCCGGCTGCGCGCTGCTCGCGGCCTACGAACGGCCGGCGGCGCCGGTGCCGGCGCATT
>CAYUJV010000007.1:0-42839 GCA_964445085.1 uncultured Burkholderiales bacterium | reverse complement strand
GCCCGAGCACGCGCTTCTACGAGATCAAGCAGATCCTGCGCGAGCACAAGCTGCACACGGTGTGCGAGGAAGCCTCCTGTCCCAACATCGGCGAGTGCTTCTCCCACGGCACGGCCACCTTCATGATCCTGGGCGAGGTGTGCACCCGCCGCTGCCCCTTCTGCGACGTGGCCCACGGCAAGCCCCTGGCGCCGGACGCGAACGAACCGGCCAACCTCGCCGCGACCATTGCGGCCATGAAGCTGCGCTATGTGGTGATCACCAGCGTCGACCGCGACGACCTGCGCGACGGCGGGGCGCAGCATTTCGTGGACTGCATCCGTGCCACGCGCGCGGCCTCGCCCGACACCAGGATCGAAGTGCTGGTGCCGGATTTCCGCGGCCGGCTGGACATCGCCCTGGACATTCTCGGCGCGGCGCCGCCGGACGTGATGAACCACAACCTGGAGACCGTGCCGCGGCTGTACAAGGCGGCCCGCCCCGGCGCGGACTACGCGCACTCGCTGCTGCTGCTAGAGGAATTCAAGGCGCGCCACCCGAACGTGCCCACCAAGTCCGGCCTGATGGTCGGGCTGGGCGAGACGGACGAGGAAATCCTGGACGTCATGCGCGACCTGCGCGCCCACGGCGTGGACATGCTGACCATCGGCCAGTACCTGCAGCCGTCGAAACACCACCTGCCGGTGAAGCGCTTCGTCACGCCGAAGGAATTCCAGGCCTTCGAGCAGGCGGCGCAGGACATGGGCTTCATCAACGCGGCCTGCGGCCCCATGGTTCGCTCCAGCTACCACGCCGACCTGCAGGCGGCGGGCGTCGCCTAGCTCAGCAATCGCTTTCGGGTCAGCCCCAGCGCCAGCCAGAATCCCACGCAGCCATAAGCCAGCAGCACCAGCACGTGCAGCCAGACCTGGCCCGGCACCTGGCCCAGCATGATCGGCCGCACCAGGTTGATGGCATGGGTGAGCGGCAGGAAGGCGGAAACGCCTTGCAGGACCGCCGGCAGCTGCGATACCGGATAGAACACCCCGCACAGCAGCACCATGGGCGTGATCACCAGGGTGAAGTAATAGAGGAAGAAGTCGTAGCTGGGCGACACGGCGTTCATCACCAGCCCCATTCCGGCGAAGCAGAAACCGATCAGTATCACGATGGGGATGATCCACAGGCTCATCCAGAACGAGGCCTGCAGTCCCAGCGCCCAGACAATGACCAAAATGGCGATGCCCGACAGCAGCGCCTTCGACGCCGCCCACACCCATTCGCCGAGCAGTACGTCGTCCAGCGACAAGGGTGTGTTCAGGATGGCGTCCCAGGTCTTCTGCACGTGCATGCGCGAGAAGCCCGAGTACAGGACTTCGAAGGTGGCGCTGTTCATGGTGGAGTAGGCCACCGTGCCGGCGGCGAGGAAGGTGATGTAGGGCACGCCATTCACGTCCGGCAGCAGCGCGCCCAGCCCGTAGCCGAGGCCGAGCATGTACAGCATGGGGTCGGCGAGATTGCCGAGCATGGAGGGGATGGCGAGCTTCTTCCAGACGAGGAAATTGCGCTGCCACACCGGAATGAAGCGCAGGCTGAGGTGCGGCAAGTGGAAATATCGCATCAGTCGCGCAGCTCCCGCCCGGTGAGTTTCAGAAACACGTCTTCCAGGTTCGCCGGCCGGTGCAGGTAGCGCAGGCCATGCCGGGCCTTGAGGTTCTGCATCAGCGGCCCGCCGTCCTGGGTGTAGCAGAACAGCGTCTCGCCCACCAGTTCCTGGCGCTGGCACAGGGCGCCACCGAATTCCGCGCTCCACGCGGCGACCTCTTCGCCGTAGAGCTCCACCACGCTCGGCTCGATGTGCTGCTCGATCAGCTCGCGCGGCCGGCCCTGGGCGATGATGCGGCCGCGGTCCATGATGGCGAGGCGGTCGCATAATCGTTCCGCCTCGTCCATGAAGTGGGTGGTAAGGACGAGCGTCTTGCCCTGGCCGGCGAGGCGGCGCAGGCCCTGCCACATCAGGTGCCGCGCCTGGGGATCGAGGCCGGTGGTGGGCTCGTCCAGGAAGATCAATTCCGGGTCGTTCACCAGGGCGCGCGCCAGGGTCAGCCGGCGCTTCATGCCCCCCGACAGGGCCTGGATCTTGGCGTCGGCGCGGCCGGCCAGGCCGGCAAAATCCAGCAACTCCGGCAAACGGGCGTCGATCGCGGCGCTTTCTATGCCGAAATAGCGGCCATAGGCCTCCAAGTTCTCGCGCACCGTGAAATCCGGATCCAGGTTGTCCATCTGCGGCACCACCCCCACCCGCAGGCGTGCGCGGCGCGCGGCGCGGGGGACCGGCTGGCCGAGCATATGGATCTCGCCGGCGTCGGGTTCGATCAAGCCCAGCAGCAGGCGCAGGGTCGTGGTCTTGCCGGCCCCGTTGGGGCCGAGCAGGCCGAAGCATTCGCCCTTTTCGATGGCGAGGTCGATGCCGGCAACCACCTCCAGGTCGCCGTAGGACTTACACAGGCCTTGGGCGCTCAGCACGGGCATAGCTGCAGGATGTGCTCTTTCAGTTCGGACAGCTTCTTGTGGAAGAAATGGTCGGTGTCGCGCACCACGGCGAACACGAAGCCGTGGCGCTCGGCCCATTCCCGGGCGGCCTCGGTCGGCGCCACGTCGTCGTGCTCGCCGTGGATCACGATGGTATGCGGCGGCGCCTCGCCCATGTGGAACATGGTCACCGCCGGCCCCACCAGCAGCAGGTGCTGCGGCCGAAGCCGCTCGGCCACCACGCTTTGCACGTAGGCACCGAAGGAGAAACCCGCCAGTATCAGCGGAATCCCTGGATAGCGTGCGCTCACAAATCCGTGCACCGCCAGCATGTCCTGCACTTCGCCGCGGCCGTTGTCGTACTCCCCCTCGCTCTGGCCGACGCCGCGGAAATTGGGACGCACCGCCACGTAGCCGAGATCGTACAGGGTGTCGGCGATGGTTTTCACCACCTTGTTTTCCAGGCTGCCGCCGTGGAGCGGATGGGGGTGGGCGATCAGCGCCAGCCCCTTGCGCTCCGGGCCCGGATCGTCGACGACCGTCTCGATCTTGCCGGCGGGGCCGTCGATGCGCAGCTTGAAGCGGGGCACTAGATCTTGAGCCGCTCGACGACGCGGCCTTTCACCAGGTGCTCGTCGATGATTTCGTCGATGTCGGCCTGGTCCACGTAGGTATACCAGACCGCCTCCGGATAGACGGCGATCACCGGTCCCTCGCTGCAGCGGTCCATGCAGCCGGCGGAGTTGATGCGGCATTGGCCCGGGCCGTTGAGGCCCAGCGCCTTGACCCGCTGCTTGGCGTAGTCGCGCATGGCTTGGGCGTTGTGGTCAGCGCAGCAGGCGCCGCCGTCTTCGCGCTGGTTGGTGCAGAAAAAGACATGGTATTTGTAATGGCTGGTCGACATCGGATCGGGACGGTGGCGGCGGTTGGAGCAGGCGATTATACCGCCTCGCGCCGGCGCGCCGATTCAGTCCAGCTTGTCGTACTTGCGGTTGTGGCCGCGGGCCTTTTCCACTGGATACTTGCGTGCATTGATCTCGACTTTGTCGAAGGCGGCCTGCAGCGGGTCGATCCCCAGTACGTCCGCCAGGCGCGTGAGATAGATCAGCACGTCGCCGATCTCCTCCGCCACCGCTTGCCGGGTGGCGGCGTCCAGTGCCTGGCTTTGCTCCGGCGTCAGCCACTGGAAGTGCTCCACCAGCTCGGCCGCCTACACGATCATGGCCATGGCCAGATTCTTCGGGGTGTGAAACTGCTCCCACTCGCGGACCCGGGCGAACTCCCGGATCGCGGCGCGCAGCGCGTCGAATGATTGTCTATCCTGCATGTGTTGTTCCTCCGTCACCGCCATTGTGTCAGAACCTCGTCATGAACGTCGGCCACCCTGCTTGCCGCTGGCCTGAAATCCGCGCAAGATCTGAAATAAGCCAGTCATTTCAGCCCTATAACCTTTGGCCGATTGCGTGGCGTGAAACTTGCATGGTCTTATCCGGTCTTGCTTGCCGGCCCGGGTCGCGAGGGCGCGGAGCAATTAAGTCGATTTATGACTTATAGTTATGTGAAATAATTGACGCAACTTCTAAGAATTCTCGTCAGGAGGGGAACATGAACCGATTCACCAAGCCCGTCTCTGCTGTTGTCGGGGCAATCCTTGGCCTTGCCGTCGTCGGCCTGCTCGGCGGCTGCGCCAGCACCAACTACCCGGCGGCACCGGCCAAGGCGGACATCACGGGCGCCCCGGACTACCTGATCGGCCCTGGAGACTCGCTCAACATCCAGGTCTGGCGCAACCCGGAAGTGTCGACCTCGGTGACCGTGCGCCCGGACGGCAAGATCAACAGCCCCTTGGTCGACGACATGGTCGCCGCCAACAAGACGCCTACCCAGCTCGAGCGTGATCTGGAAAAACACCTGTCCAAGTTCATCCAGGATCCCATTGTCACCGTCATGGTGACCGGCTTCAGCGGACCGTATTCGCAGCAGATCCGCGTCATCGGGCAGGCTGCCAAGCCTCAGGCCCTGCAGTATCGCGAGAAGATGAGCCTGATGGACGTGATGATCGCCGTCGGCGGCATCACCGACTTCGCCGCCGGCAACAAGGCCACCATCATGCGCAGCTACGGCGGCAAGCAGGAGCAGTTCAGCGTGCGGCTCGAGGACCTGATTCGCGGCGGCGACATCTCCGCCAACGTCGAGATGATGCCGGGCGACGTCCTGATCATTCCCGAAAGCTTCTTCTAATTCCTACTGAGGTACCGCGCGGCCGCGCGCCGCAGCGGGAACCCGAGCCGAGCCCGCCATGCATGAAGTCATTGCCAAGTTGATGTCCTACCTGCGCGCCATGTGGCTGCGCCGCTGGTACGCCGTGGTCGCCGCGTGGCTGATTGCCATTGTGGGCTGGACCTGGGTCTACATCACCCCCAACCGCTACGAAGCGACGGCGCGCGTCTACATCGACACCCAGACCATTCTCAAGCCCCTGCTGTCGGGGCTGACGGTGGCGCCCAACATGGATCAGACCGTGAGCATGATGACGCGCACGCTGATCAGCCGCCCCAACATGGAAAAGCTCGCGCGCATGACCGACCTGGACGTGCGTGCCAAGACCCCCAAGGAAATGGAAACCTTGCTGGACGGACTGGCAAGCGACATCAAGCTGGGCGTCACCCGCGGCGATGACCTGTACACCATCAGCTACCAGAATCGCGACCCGGAAGTGGCCAAGCGCGTGGTGCAGTCCCTGCTCACCATCCTGGTGGAAGGCAGTCTCGGCAGCAAGCGCAAGGACACCGACAGCGCCAAGCGCTTCATCGACGACCAGCTCAAGGCCTACGAGGACAAGCTGGTCACCGCCGAGAACGCCCTCAAGGACTTCAAGCAGAAGCACGTGGGCCTGATGCCGGGCGAGGGCGGCGACTATTTCGCCAAGTTGGCGGCCGCGCAACAGGTGCTGAGCGAGGCGCAGCTTGCGCTGCGCGAAGCGCAGTCGCGGCGTGACCAGCTCAAGCGCCAGCTTGCCGACACCGAGGCGGACAGCAAGGGAAGCGACGATAGCACGCTGGCCGCCAATCCGGAGCTGGATGCGCGCATTCAGGACCAGCAAAAACGGCTTGATCAGCTGCGTCTGGTGTACACCGAGCGCCACCCGGACGTGGTCGCCACGAAGCGCCTCATCGAGCAGCTCGAAAAGCAGAAACGGGAGGAAGCCAAGTTGCGCAAGCCCACGGCCGCCAGCGCTGGTGCCTCCGCCAACCCGTTCTACCAGCAACTGGGTATTGCCCTGGCGGAAGCCGAGGCCAATGTCGCCTCCATGCAGGCGCGGGTGGGCGAGCTCTCCGGCCGTCTGGCCCAGCTCAAGGCCGCGGTGAATATGATCCCGCAGGTCGAGGCCGACCTGACCCAGCTCACCCGCGACTACGAAGTCAACAAGGCGAACTACGAGCAGCTGCTGAAGCGGCGCGAGTCCGCGGAAATCTCGGGCGAGATGGAATCGAAGACCGACGTCATCGACTTCCGCGTTGTCGATCCGCCGCGCGTCCCATCCAAGCCAGCCTTCCCCAACCGGCCGCTGCTGATCTCCCTGGTGCTGCTGGGCGCGCTGGGTGCCGGCCTTGCCCTTTCCTTCGTGGTCAGCCAGATCATCCCGGTGGTGCCGGACCGGGTTTCGCTCAAAGACCTGAGCGACTATCCCATCTTGGGCTCGGTATCGATGGTGTGGAACGATACGCAGAAGCGGCAGCGTAAGCGCGGTCTCATGGCCTACGCGGCGTCGGTGGCGAGCCTGCTGGGCGCCTATGGCGTGTTGATGACGGTGATGGCGCTGGTAGGCCGTGGTGCCTAGCGCATTTGAAGACGGAGCGGCCGGATGAGCCTGATCGAAAAAGCAGTCAACAAACTGGGCGGCGGATCGGAGCCGCCCAAATCGCCTGGCGCCGTGGAGGCGGTGGAGCCGTCCGCTGCGCCCAACCTCATCGAGCAGGCGCTCGAGAAGAACGCCGCCCCTGCCGCAGCGTCGCGGCCTGAAGCCGAGGCCCCGGTTGCCGGCGCCCAGACGCCGGGCGGCATGAATTCGGTCAGCATCAACCTCGCCCGCCTCAAGAGCGGCGGGTTCGTCACGCCGGATGCCGAGCGCACCGAGATCGCCGAAGAGTTCCGTCTCATCAAGCGCCCGCTGCTGACCAACGCCTTCGGCCAGGGGGCGGACGCGGTGCCGCGCGGCAACATGATCATGGTCACCAGTTCCCTGCCGGGCGAGGGCAAGACCTTCTGCACCATCAACCTGGCGCTGTCCATCGCCATGGAAATGGACCGCACCGTGCTGCTGGTGGATGCCGACGTCGCCAAGCCCAAGCTGCTGCAATACCTGGGTGTGCGGGCGGAGAAGGGGCTGCTCGATGTGCTGCGGGGGGATTCCGTGACCCTGCCCGACGTGCTGCTGCGGACCAACATCGAGAAGCTGACCTTGCTGCCCCCGGGCAAGGCCTACAAACACGCCACCGAGCTGCTTGCCAGCGAGGCGATGAACAGCCTGATCGAAGACCTTGCCAGCCGCTACTCGGACCGCATCGTCATCTTCGATTCGCCGCCCTTGCTCGCCACCAGCGAGGCGAGTGTCCTCGCCTCCCACATGGGCCAGATCGTCATGGTGGTGGAAGCGGACCGCACGCCCCAGGCCGCGGTGCGCGAGGCGCTCGGCCAGATCGAGGATTCGGGCGCGGTGATCAGCATGCTGCTCAACAAGACCACCGGGCCCAAGGGCGCGACCGGCGGCTACTACGGCTACGGCTATGGAAAATATGGCACTTGAGGGTGCCTAGGGGCGTCCTGCACTACCCCAAGAATCAACGAGAAGGGTCCGAGAGAACGATGGGGAGAACAGTGAATTTTCGCGTTGCGGTCGTCGCGGCCGGCTTGGCCGCGACCGTGCCGGCGACGGCCGTCGCCGCTGACTGGAAGCTTGAGGCGGGTGTTTCCGCCCGGGAAACGTTCACGGACAATGCCACCCTGTCCGCGACCAACCGCGAAAGCGACTTCATCACGGAGCTCAATCCTTATATCAGTGCCTCGAAACATGGTGCGCGCCTGCAGGCGGATTTCCGCTACGTGATGCAAAATCTCTTCTATGCGAACTTGAGCAACCGCAGCAAGACAAATCATCAGCTTGCGGGTAAGGCCAAAGCGGAGCTTTGGGAGCAGGAACTCTTTGTCGACGCTACGGCATCGATCAGCCAGCAGGTGACTTCCCTGCTTGGGCCGATCGGCGCGGACACCACCAGTGCGACCGGCAATCTCACCAATGTTTCCAGCGTCACGGTGAGTCCCTATTGGCAGCACCGTTTCGGAACGGCGGCCAATCTCTTGGCGCGGTACTCCCATAACGACGTGTCTTATGGCGGGAGCGGATTCTCCAGTTCCAGCACCAATGGCGTGAATGTGGGGCTAGGAAGCGGAAGTGCATTCAACGACCTGTTCTGGGCCCTGAATTACTCGGATACGCAGACCGACTACAAGAACCGGCCGGACGTCGGTTTCACGACCACCACCGGAACGGTGGGCTACGCCGTGACGCCGCGCTGGCGTGTCAGCGGGACCCTGGGCTATCAGGACCACAGCTACGCCGGGGCGAAAACCGCATTGACCGGCTCGCTCTGGAGCGTCGGCGTGTCATGGGCACCCACGAATCGCACAAACGTAAGCGTCAGCTACGGTGACAACCCTTTCGGCAAGACTCACGGATTTTCGTTCAAGCACCGCACTCAATACACCACTTGGGATGCGAGCTATAGCGAGGCGCTCAGCACGGGGAGCAGCCAGTTCTCCGGCTACCTGCCGCTCAGCATTGGCACGCTAGGTGGACAGTCCGTGCTATACGCGGGGCAGGGCAATATTCTGAGCAACGCGGTGTTTTTGAACAAAATGTTTCGAGGTGGCGTCAGTTATTCGAAAGGCAAGAGTGACCTGAACCTTTCGGTCTTCCGCACCATTCAGGAATCCCAGCAGAGTCAGATCGTATTGCTTGGGGGAACTGCGCTCGATCCGTTCCTGAATGCGAACAGCATCAGCCAGCGCGGTGCGACTGCAACGTGGAACTGGCGGCTTAGCCCTGTCTTGACCTCGAACGTGGGCATCGGGATGGGCCACCTCGGGATCATCGACACCGGCCGGCGTGACACCTACTCGACGCTGCAGGTCGGCCTAACCCGGACTTTCAACGCGGACCTGAGCGGCAACGTCATGGTGCGCCACCAGGAGCGCAGCAGCAACCAGTCCGCCAACGACACCACGGAAAACGCAGTCATCGGCGCCGTCTACTATAAATTCTGATTCTCCGAGGCAGCCTCCGTGTACGAAGCCTTCTATCACCTCCGCGCCAAGCCTTTCTCCCTCAATCCGGACCCGCGCTTTTTCTACGGGAGCAAGGGCCACAAGCGCGCCATGGCCTATCTTGAATATGGCCTCAGCCTGCGCGAGGGCTTCATCGTCATCACCGGCGAGATCGGCGCCGGCAAGACCATGCTGGTGCGCAACCTGTTCAAGAAGCTGGAGCACGAGGACGTGGTCGCGGCGCAGATCGTCAGCACCCAGCTCGACGCCGACGACATGCTGCGCTCCGTCGCATCGGCCTTCGGCCTGGAGCAGGAGGGGCTGAACAAGGCGTCGCTGCTGAAGAAGCTGGAGAGCTACCTGCTGTCGGTGACGCGCCAGGGCAAGCGCGCCCTGCTGGTGGTGGACGAGGCGCAGAACCTGTCGCCGCGGGCGGTGGAGGAACTGCGCATGCTCTCCAACTTCGCCCACGCCAACGAGCCCCTGCTGCAGAGCTTTCTGCTCGGCCAGCCGGAATTCCGCATCACCCTGCAAAGCGAGGAGCTGCAGCAGCTCAAGCAGCGCGTCATCGCCTCCTATCATCTCGCGGCCATGGACGCCGGCGAAACCCGGGCCTATATCCAGCATCGGCTCGACCTCGTGGGCTGGCAGGGCGACCCTGCCATCACCGACGAGGCCTACAAGCTGATCCACGAATTCAGCGGCGGCATCCCGCGCAAGATCAACACCCTGTGCGACCGCCTGATGCTGCTGGGCTATCTGTCGGAGAAGCACAGCTTCGACCGCGCCGAGGTGCAGGAGGTGATCGACGATCTCGGCCAGGAAGTCGCCTACAGCACGCTGCCGGCGTCGGTGAAGCCGGGCCTGGCGCAGCTGGCGCCGACAGGCGGGGAGGCGCTGGGCGGGCTGGAAGAAAAGATGGAACACATCGAGCGCTCCATGAACCGCCTGCTGGCCATGATGCGCAAGCTGCTGCACGCCCTGGGCGAGGAGAAGACCCAGCCCGAAAAGGTGCGCCATGGCTGACCTGGCGGGCGGCGTGCTGTGCGTCGTCGGCGCGCGCCCCAACTTCATGAAGATCGCGCCCATCATGGCGGCGCTGCGTGCCGCGGCGATCCCGGCCAAGCTGCTGCACACCGGCCAGCACTACGACGAGGCGATGAACCACCAGTTCTTCTCCGACCTTGGCATTCCCCACCCCGACATCAACCTGGAAGTCGGCTCCGGCAGTCATGCGGTGCAGACCGCCGACATCATGCGCCGCTTCGAGCCGGTGCTGGACGAGCACAAACCCGCTGCGGTGCTGGTGGTGGGCGACGTGAACTCCACCATCGCCTGTGCCCTGGTCGCGTCGAAGAAAGGCGTGGCGGTGGTGCACGTGGAAGCGGGCCTGCGCAGCTACGACCGCGCCATGCCGGAGGAGATCAACCGCGTGCTCACCGACCAGATCTCCGATCTGCTCTACACCACCGAGCGCTCGGCCCTGGCCAATCTCACGCGGGAAGGCATCGCCGCCGAGCACGTGCACTTCGTCGGCAATGTGATGATCGACACCCTGCGCCACAATCTCGCGCGCGCGATTCCCGCGGCGGACACGCTGCGCGCGGCCGGCGCCTGCGGCAGCTTCGGCAGAGGCGAGTTCGCGGTGCTGACGCTGCATCGCCCGTCGAACGTGGACCACGAACACACCCTGAAGCAACTGCTGCAAACCGTGAGCGAGGTGGCGCAGCGTCTGCCGGTGGTGTTCCCGCTGCATCCGCGCACCCGAAGCCGCATCGAACATTTCGGCCTCGGCCGCCTGCTGGCCGCACCCAACATTCACCTGCTGCCGCCCCAGGGCTACCTGCAGATGCTGGGCCTGATGCGCGACGCGCGCTTCGTGTTCACCGACTCCGGCGGCATCCAGGAGGAAACGACCGCCCTCGGCGTGCCCTGCCTCACCCTCCGCGAGAACACCGAGCGCCCAATCACCGTGGAGGAGGGCACCAACACCATCGTCGGCAGCGACCACGCGGCGATCATGGCGGGTGTGAGCGACATCCTAGCCACCGGCGGCAAGGCCGGCCGCGTGCCGGAATACTGGGACGGCCGCGCCGCGGAGCGCATCGTCGCCCACCTCGGGCCCTGGCTCGCCGCGCGTTCCCCGAAGCAGGCGGCGGTGGCATGAGCCTGAAGAACGCCATGACCATCGACGTGGAAGACTACTTCCAGGTCTCGGCGTTCGCCCGGCACATTCCGCGCGACCAGTGGGACTGCCTGCCCTGCCGTGTCGAGCGCAACATCGACCGCATCCTGCAGCTGCTGGACCATCACGCCACCAGCGCCACTTTCTTCACGCTGGGTTGGGTGGCGGAGCGTTACCCCAACGTGGTGCGCCGCATCGTCGACAACGGCCACGAGCTCGCCAGCCACGGCTACGGCCACCTGCGCGCGAGCGAGCAGACGCCGGCGGAATTCCGCGACGACATCACCCGCGCCAAGCGCATCCTGGAAGACACCGGCGGCGTGGCGGTGCAGGGCTACCGCGCGCCGAGCTTCTCCATCAACCACAAGAACCTGTGGGCGCTGGATGTCCTGGGCGAGAGCGGCTACCGCTACAGCTCCAGCATCTATCCCATCCGGCACGATCACTATGGCATGCCGGACGCGCCGCGTTTCGCCCATCATCCGCGCGGGGCCGATGGCGTGATGGAGCTGCCGGCGACCACGCTCAAGCTGTTCGGGCGCAACCTGCCGGCCTCGGGCGGCGGCTATTTCCGGCTGCTGCCCTACCCGGTGTCGCGCTGGATGCTGGGCCGCGTCAACGCGCGCGACCGGCAGCCAGGCATCTTCTACTTTCATCCCTGGGAAATCGACCCGGAGCAGCCGCGGCAGCAGGGCGTGAGCGCCAGGACGCGCTTTCGCCACTACGTGAACCTGTCGCGCATGGAAGGGCGCATCGCGCGCCTGTTGAAGGATTTCGAGTGGGACCGGATGGACCGCATCTTCTTGAGCGACCGGGTTTGACCTCCGCCACGGTGCGCCCCATGCGGCCGGAGGATGCGGCGCGTTGGGATGCCTTCGTGCTGGCCTGCCCGGACGCCACATTTTTTCACCGCGCCGGCTGGCGCGAGGTGATCGAGCGCGCCTTCGGCCATCGCACCCACTATCTGCTGGCGGAGCGCAGCGGGCAGCTCGTTGGCGTGCTGCCACTGACCGAGGTGAAGAGCCGCCTGTTTGGCCATGCCCTGGTGTCGAATGCCTTCTGCGTCTACGGCGGCATCGCGGCCGCCGACCAGGATGCGCGCAGCGCCCTGGACGAACGCGCCCGGGCGCTTGCCCGCGAGCTGGGCGTGGGCCACCTGGAATATCGCAACCTCAAGCCCTTCCACGCCGACTGGCCGACCCAGGACCTGTATTTCACCTTCCGCAAGCCGATCGACCCGGACGTGGAGGCGAACATGCTCGCCATCCCGCGCAAGCAGCGCGCCATGGTGCGCAAGGGCATCAAGAACGGCCTAGTGGCCGAATTCGACACGGGGGTCGAGCGTTTCTTCGCCGTCTTCGCCGACAACGTCAAGCGCCACGGCACGCCGGCGCTGCCCAAACGCTACTTCGCGCTGCTGCGCGAGGTGTTCGGCCAGGACTGCGCGGTGCTCACGGTGCTGCACCAGGGGCGGCCGATCAGCAGCGTGCTGACCTTCTATTTCCGCGACGAGGTGCTGCCCTACTACGCCGGCGACAGCGAAGCAGCCCGTCATCTCGCCGCCAACGACTTCAAGTACTGGGAACTGATGCGCACCGCCTGCGAGCGCGGCTGCCGCCTGTTCGACTATGGCCGCAGCAAGCGCGGCACCGGCCAGTTCGACTTCAAGAAGAACTGGGGCTTCGAGCCGCAGCCGCTGCACTACGAGTATGACCTGGTCACGGCCAAGGCCATCCCCCAGCACAACCCGGCGAATCCCAAGTACCGCCTGTTCATCGCGGCCTGGAAGCGGCTGCCGACGCCGGTGGCGAACGCCCTCGGGCCCCACATCGTGAAGCACCTGGGGTAAGGATGGAAGAACTGCTCTACCTGGTGCACCGGATTCCCTATCCGCCTAACAAGGGCGACAAGATCCGCTCGTTCCATCTGCTCAAGCATCTGGGCAAGCGTTATCGCGTGCACCTCGGCGCCTTCGTCGACGACCGGGCCGACTGGGCCCACGCCAAGGCGGTGGGCGAGCTTGCCGGCGGCGAGGTCTGCCTGCTGCCGCTGCACCGCACCGGCGCCACATTGAAGAGCACGTCCGGGCTGCTCAGCGGCGAGCCGTTGACCCTGCCCTACTACCGCGACCGGCGCATGCAGCGCTGGGTCGATGGGCTGCTCGCTTCCGGCCGCATCAAGCGCGTGCTGGTCTATTCGTCGAGCATGGCCCAGTACGTGATGAGCCGCGCGGACCTGAACCGCGTCATCGACTTCGTCGACATCGACTCCGACAAGTGGCGGCAATACGCGCAGAAAAAGCCCTGGCCGCTCAACTGGGTGTACCGGCGCGAGGCGACGCGTCTGCTGGCCTACGAACACCGCGTGACCCAGGCCTTCGACGCCGTCACCTTCGTTTCCGACGCCGAGGCTGCGTTGTTCAAGCGCCAGATCCCGGAGGGGGTCGACAAGGTGTTCGGCCTGAGCAACGGCGTCGACACCGAGTACTTCTCCCCGGACCATGCCCTGCCCAATCCCTATGGCCCCCAGGAGCGCGCCTTGGTGTTCACCGGCGCCATGGACTACTGGGCCAACGTGGACGCGGTGACCTGGTTCGCCGCCGACGTCTTCCGCGCCGTGCGCGACCGGGTGCCGGAGGCGCGTTTCTACATCGTCGGCGCGCGCCCCACGCCGGAGGTGCAGAAGCTCGCCACCATTCCGGGGGTGACCGTGACCGGCGGCGTCGTGGACATCCGTCCCTATCTCGCCCACGCGGCCGTCGCCGTGGCGCCGCTGCGCATCGCCCGCGGCATCCAGAACAAGGTGTTGGAGGCGATGGCCATGGCCCGGCCCGTGGTGGTCTCCCCGGAGGCGCTCGAAGGCATCGCCGCTGCGCCGGGGCGGGAGCTGCTGGTCGCGCGCAACGGTGAGGAGTTCCGCAGTCGCTGCGTCGCCTTGCTGCAGGGCGAGCCCGATGGCGGGGCGATCGGCGCCCGGGCGCGCGCCCGTGTGACCGCCGACTACAGCTGGGATCATCATCTCGCCGGTCTCGACCGGGTCCTCGATCACCGCGCCGCGGCGCCGGCTGCCGCCGGCGCGCTGGCATCCCTGGAGGAGCGTCACGCATGAAGCCCGCCCCGTCCGCTGCGATCGCGAGCAGCTGGCCCCAGGCCGCCGCCATCAGCATCACCGGCGTCGTGATCCTGCTGCTGGCCTACTACGTGACCAGCGCTTCCACCGTGGCCATCTGGTCGCGCTCGGAAACCTTCGCCCACGGCTTCCTCATCTTTCCGATCTCCGCCTACCTGATCTGGAGCCGGCGCCATCAGATCGCCGCGTTTGCGCCGGAGCCCGACCTCCGCGGGCTGTTCGTGCTCGCCCTGCTGGGCCTGGGCTGGCTGGCGGCGGATCTGGCGCGGGTGCTGGTGGTGCAGCAGCTGGCGCTGGTGGCGATGATCCCGGCGCTGGTGTTTACCCTGCTGGGCTGGCGCGTCACCTGGGCCATGGCGTTTCCGCTCGCGTTCCTGCTGCTGGCCGTGCCCATGGGCGAGTTCCTCATCCCGCACATGATGAATTTCACCGCCGACTTCACCGTGGCCGCGCTGCAGCTGACCGGCATCCCGGTGTATCGCGAGGGTACCTTCTTTACGATCCCCAGCGGCAACTGGTCGGTAGTCGAGGGCTGCAGCGGCCTTCGCTATCTGATCGCCTCCTTCACCCTGGGCACGCTCTACGGCTACCTGACCTACCGCAGCCTGAAAAAGCGCCTGCTGTTCGCGGCTGCCTCCATCGTCGTGCCCATCATCGCCAACGGCCTGCGCGCCTACATGATCGTGATGATCGCGCATCTGTCCGACATGCGGCTGGCGCTGGGCGTGGACCACTACATCTACGGCTGGGTGTTCTTCGGCGTCGTCATGCTCCTGTTGTTCTGGATCGGCTCCTTCTGGCGCGAGGACGAGGCCGGCGCGCCACCGTCGCGCGCGATGCCCGCGGTCGTTCCTGCGCCAGGGGCAGGCCGCGGCAAGGTGCTGGCCGCTGCGATCGCTGCACTGGCTGTGGCGGGCCTGTGGCCGGCCTATGCTTACTACGCCGAGGCCCGGGCGCCCAAGGATTTCCAGATCAACCTGGTTGCCCCTGTCGCCGCAAACGGATGGCAGCCCGTTTCCCCATTCACCGACTGGTTGCCGCATTACTCCGGCACCGATGCGCATCTTGCCCAGACCTATCGCAAGGGCGACAAGACGGTGGCGGTCTTTCTCGCCTATTACCGCTACCAGCGCCAAGGCGCTGAGCTGGTCAACTCCATGAACGAGATGATTCCCCAGAAGGATCCCGTCTGGAGCAACGTTGGCGAAAAGGATCGCACGGCCGACCTCGGTGGCCGTGCCACGGAAGTCATCCAGACCAAGCTGCGTTCGTCGGGGCAGCGCCTGCTGATCTGGAACTGGAACTGGCTGAACGGCCCGGTTACCGCCAACCCCTACTGGGCAAAGTTCTACGAGGCAAGGGAACGTCTTTTCGGGCGCTGGGACGATGCGGCAGCAGTGATCGTGTACACCCCGTACGAGGGAAGGCCGGAGGACGCCGCCAAGGTTTTGCAGGAATTCGTGCACGACATGCTGCCATCCGTGATGGTAACCCTGGAGCAGGCGGCGGATACGTGATGACCAGGAGCGCGGCGTGCCACCGCCGCTGATCGTGCACGTGGTGCACCATTTCGACGTGGGCGGCCTGGAAAACGGCATGGTGAACCTCATCAACCGCATCCCCGAGGCGCGCTATCGCCACGCGGTGGTGTGCATGCAGGGCTACAGCGACTACAGCCGGCGCATCCGCCATCCGGACGTGCGCTTCTTCGCCCTGGAGAAGAAGCCGGGCAAGGACTTCGCCGTCCACCGGCGGCTGGCGCGCGCGCTGCGCGAGCTGCGGCCAGACATCGTGCATACCCGCAACCTGTCGGCGCTGGAAGGGCAGTTCGTCGCTGCCTGGTGCGGCGTGCCAGCGCGGGTGCATGGCGAACATGGGCGCGACGTGTTCGACCTGCACGGCCGCAAGTTCAAGTACAACCTGCTGCGCAGGCTGGCGCGGCCGCTGGTGCACCGCTACATCGCTCTGTCGCGGGACCTGCAGGAGTGGCTCGTCGATACCGTGGGCGTGAAGCCCGCGCGCATCGCGCAGATCTACAACGGCGTGGACATCGAGCGCTTCCAGCCGCGCACGGGCCTCCGTGGCCAATTCGGCCCGCCGGGCTTCGCCGGCGAGGACAGCATCGTCATCGGCAGCGTCGGCCGCATGGCGGCGGTCAAGGATTTTCCGACCCTGGTGCGGGCGTTTCTGGACGTGATTGGCACCCGCCCCGAACTGCGCGCCAGGCTGCGGCTTGCGATCATCGGCGAGGGCCAGAGCCGCGCCGCCTGCCAGGCCCTGGCCCACGAGGCCGGCGCCGGCGCCATCGTCTGGCTGCCGGGCGAGCGCGCCGACGTGCCGGAGCTGATGCGCGGCTTCGACCTGTTCGTCCTGCCGTCCCTGGGGGAGGGCATCTCCAACACCATCCTCGAGGCCATGGCCAGCGGGCTGCCGGTGATCGCCACCCGTGTCGGCGGCAACCCGGAGCTGGTGCAGGCGGGCGCCACCGGCCGCCTGATTGCGCCGGGAAATCCGGCGGAATTGGCACAGGCATTGCTTGATTACGTGGATGATCCCGCGCGCCTGGCGCGTGAGGGCGCAGCGGCGCGCGCGCGCGTGGAGGCCCGCTTCAGCATGGACGCCATGGTGCGCGGATATCTTGGCGTATATGACGAAGTGCTGGCGCAGCACGCAACTTCTCCTCTCCCCCGGGGCGAGGGGCAGGGGTGAGGGCGCAGCGCCCGACACAACGAAAACGGAACCAGAACTTCCACCATGTGCGGCATCGCAGGCATTTTTGACACCCAAGGCAATCGCCCCATCGACCAGGCGCTGCTCGCGCGCATGAACGAGATGCAGCACCACCGCGGCCCGGACGAGACCGGCCTGCACGCGGAGGCCGGTGTCGGGCTCGCGCACAAGCGCCTGTCCATCATCGACCTGTCCTCCGGCCACCAGCCGTTGTTCAACGAGGACGGCAGCGTGGCCGTGGTGTTCAATGGCGAGATCTACAACTTCGTCGAGCTCATGCCCGAACTGCAGGCCTTGGGCCATGTGTTCCGCACCCACTGCGACACGGAAGTGATCGTGCATGCCTGGGAGCAGTGGGGCGAGAAGTGCGTCGAGCGTTTCCGTGGCATGTTCGCCTTCGCCCTCTGGGACCGCAACCGGCAGACCCTGTTCCTGGCGCGCGACCGCTTCGGCGTGAAGCCATTGTTTTATTCACTGCTCGACGATGGCCAGCTGATCTTTGGTTCAGAATTGAAAGTGCTCACCGCGCACCCGCAGCTCCGGCGCGACATGGATCCGTTCGCCGTCGAGGAGTATTTCGCCTACGGCTACATTCCGGAGCCCCGCACCATCTACCGGCAGGCGTTCAAGCTGCCGCCCGGGCACACGCTCACCATCAAGCGCGGCGAGCCGCTGCCGCAGCCCAGGCAGTACTGGGACATGCCCTTCGAGTCCGCCGGCATCCTCAGCCTGGAAGATGCGCAGCAGGAGTTGATCGACCGACTGCGGGAGGCGGTGAAGATCCGCCTGATGTCCGAAGTGCCCCTGGGCGCCTTCCTTTCCGGCGGCGTGGATTCCAGCGCCGTGGTGGCAATGATGGCGGGGCTGAGCAGGGAGCCGGTCAACACCTGCTCCATCGCCTTCAATGACAAGGCCTACAACGAATCCGAATTCGCCAGGATGGTGGCCGATCGCTACCACACCAACCACCATGTGGAGACGGTGGACACCGACGACTACGGCCTGATCGACACCCTGGCCGCGCTCTACGACGAGCCCTATGCCGATTCCTCGGCCATCCCCACCTACCGCGTGTGCCAGCTGGCGAAGCGACGCGTGACGGTGGCGCTGTCCGGCGACGGCGGGGACGAGAATCTCGCCGGCTACCGGCGCTATCGCTGGCATCTGTACGAGGAGCGCATGCGCTCCTTTCTGCCCGATGCGATTCGCCAGCCGCTGTTCGGCTTCCTCGGCAGCATCTACCCCAAGGCCGACTGGGCGCCGAAGGTGTTGCGTGCGAAATCCACCTTCGAGGCGCTCGCCCGCGATGCGGTGGCCGGCTACTTCCACAGCGTGTCCATCCTCGGCGACCCGCTGCGCGACAAGCTGTTCAGCGCCGGCTTCAAGCGCGAACTGCAGGGCTACCAGGCGGTGGAAGTGCTGCGCCGGCACGATGCCAGCGCGCCCAAGGACGATCCGGTGTCGCGGGTGCAGTATCTGGACATGAAGACCTATCTGGTGGGCGACATCAACACCAAGGTCGACCGCGCCAGCATGGCCCACGCCTTGGAGGTGCGCGAGCCGCTGATGGACCACAAGCTCATGGAGTGGGTGTCGGGCCTGCCGCGGGAATTCAAGCTGCACGGGCGCGAAGGCAAGTACGTGTTCAAGAAGGCGCTGGAGCCGCACCTCCCCGCCGACGTGCTCTACCGCCCCAAGATGGGCTTTGCCGTGCCCCTTGCAAGCTGGTTCCGCGGACCGCTCAAGCAGCGCGTGCGCGACGCGGTGCTGGGCCAGACCCTGGCCGACACCGGCTGGTTCGACACCGGCTTCCTACGCGAAATGGTGGACCAGCACCAGAGCGGCATGCGCGACTACAGCGCGCCGCTGTGGACGCTGCTGATGTTCGAGGCCTTCCTGCGCCAGAACGCGGGAAGCCCCGCTCCCTCGGGGGAAGGAGTCGGGGTGAGGGTGCCATTGGCGACCGGAGCCTGAGCATGCGCATCCTCCACGTCTTCGACCACTCCATCCCCCTGCACAGCGGCTACACCTTCCGCAGCGCCGCCATCCTGCGCGAGCAGCGCGCCCTGGGCTGGGAGACCTTCCACCTCACCGGCCCGCGCCAGGTCAAGTGCGAAGTGGCCGAAGAAGAGGTGGAAGGCCTGCACTTCTACCGCACCGCCGCGCCGAACGGCCTGATGAGCCGCCTGCCCGCCCTCAACCAGCTCGCCGACATGCTGGCGCTGGAGCGGCGCCTGGACGAGGTGATCGAGCGCGTGCGCCCGGACATCGTGCATGCCCATTCCCCTCAGCTGAACGCCATCCCCGCCCTGCGCGCCGCGCACCGGCGCGGCATCCCCGCCGTGTACGAGGTGCGCGCGTTCTGGGAGGACGCCGCGGTGGATCACGGCACCACCACCGAAGGCAGCCTGCGCTACCGCCTGTCCCGGAGCCTCGACACCTACGCCTTCAATCACGTGGATGCGGTCACCTGCATCTGCGAAGGGCTGCGGGCCGACATCGTCGGCCGCGGCATACCGGCCGCCAAGGTCACCGTGATTCCCAATGCGGTCGACATCGAAAAATTCCCCCTCGGCAGCCCGGCGGACGAGGCCCTGAAGGCGAGCCTCGGCCTGAGCGGCGCGCGCGTGCTCGGATTCATCGGCTCCTTCTACGCCTATGAGGGTATCGATCTGCTGCTCGAAGCCTTGCCCGCCATTCTGGCGCAGGTTCCGGAGGCGCGCGTGCTGCTGGTGGGCGGCGGCCCGCAGGAGGCGAACCTCAAACAGCAGGCGGCGCGCCTCGGCATCGCCGACAAGGTCGTGTTCACCGGCCGCGTGCCCCACGCCGAGGTCAATCGCTACTACGACCTGGTGGACCTGCTGGTGTACGCGCGCCATTCCATGCGCCTCACCGAACTGGTCACGCCGCTCAAGCCGCTGGAGGCGATGGCCCAGGGCCATTTGTTCGTTGCCTCCGACGTGGGCGGCCACAGGGAGTTGATCCGCCACGAGGAGACCGGCTGGCTGTTCAAGGCAGATGACGTGAACGCACTGACGCGCAGCGTGCTGGCCGCGCTCGGCGCGCACGCGCGATGGCCGGCAATGCGCGCGGCCGGCCGTTCCTTTGTGGAGGCGGAGCGCAACTGGAAAGTCAGCGTGGCCCGCTACCAGGGCGTGTATGAACGCGCCCGGGAGACGGCGCATGGCTGAACCCAGACCGCGGCTCGTCGTGTTTTCCTCCCTGTTTCCGAGCAGCGCACAGCCGGGGGCGGGACTGTTTGTCCGCGAGCGCATGTTTCGCGTGGGTCAAGTGCTGCCGATCACGGTGGTGGCCCCCGTGCCCTGGTTTCCGCTGCAGGGCCTCATACGCCTGCTGCGTCCTCACTACCGGCCCATGCCGCCCAAGCGGGAAGTTCAGCAGGACATTGAAGTGTGGCACCCGCGCTTCTTCTCCGTACCCGGCCTGTTCCGAACCTGCGACGGATTCTCCATGGCACTTGCCTGCCTACCCACTCTGGCGCGGCTGAAGCGGCAGGGTGCTTGTGACGTGATCGACGCCCACTTTGCTTTCCCCGATGGTTACGCGGCCACGCTCCTCGGCAAGTGGCTGAAGCGGCCGGTCACCGTCACGCTGCGCGGCACCGAGATCCGACACGCAGGTGTTCGCTCCTTCCGCAGGCGCATGCTGAAGGCCATGCAGCGTGCCGCACGTGTGTTTTCCGTCTCTGATTCGCTGCGCCGGCACGCGGCCGAGCTCGGCGTCGCGGAGCACAAACTGCTCGTGGTGGGCAATGGCGTCGACATCGGAAAATTCACCCCCGAGGACCGCGTTGCGGCGCGTGCCCGCTTCGACATCCCCCTCGACGCGCGCGTGCTCATCTCCGTCGGTGGGCTGGTGGAGCGCAAGGGTTTCCACCGGGTGATCGACTGTCTGCCCGATTTGTTGAAACAGTTTCCCGACCTGCTCTATCTGGTGGTGGGCGGCGCCAGTGCCGAGGGGGACTGGGGCCCGCGCCTGCGCCAGCAGGTGGCCGATCTCGGCCTGCAGGCGCACGTGCGCTTTCTCGGCGCCCTGCCCCCGGTCGAGTTGAAATGGCCGCTGTCCGCGGCGGACGTGTTCGTGCTCTCGACCCGCAACGAAGGGTGGGCCAACGTCTTTCTCGAAGCCATGGCCTGCGGACTGCCGGTAGTGACCACCGACGTGGGTGGCAACCGAGAGGTGGTGGCAAATGACGAATTGGGCATTGTGGTGCCCTTCGACGATCGGCCGCAGCTGTGCGGGGCGATTGCGCGCGCCCTGGAAAAGGCTTGGGATCGGGGCCGGATCCGCGCCTATGCCGCAGAAAATTCCTGGGACAGCCGGGTGCGCGTCCTGGTCGCGCAGTTTCGCCAACTGGTGCCGGGGGCCACATGACGGGACTGTACACATGGCTGGTGGCGAATGCAGTGTTTCCGGCACAGGAGCGCCTCAAGCATCACACCACCGTTGCCGTGCGCCGCTCGCTGGAGGAAAGCCAGTGGTGGCCGACCGAGCGTCTGCGCGAACTGCAGCTGAGCCGCCTGCGGCGCCTGCTGCGGCATGCCGGCGAGCATGTGCCCTACTACCGCGCGCTATTTGCGCGCATCGGCTTCCAGCCAGCGGCGGTGCGCTCTCTCGATGACCTCGCGTGCCTGCCCTTCCTGACCAAGGCGGACATCCGCGCCAACCTGGAAGACCTCAAGTCTGACCGGGCACGTGGCCTGGCACGCTTCAACACCGGCGGCTCCAGCGGCGAGCCGCTGATTTTTTTCATCGGCCGCGAGCGTGTGTCCCACGACGTGGCGGCCAAGTGGCGGGCCACCCGCTGGTGGGGCGTGGACATCGGCGATCCGGAAATCGTGGTGTGGGGCTCGCCCATCGAACTGGGCGCACAGGACCGCCTGCGCCTCCTGCGGGACAGGATCATGCGCACCAGGCTCCTGCCGGCGTTCGAAATGTCGGAGCGGAAACTGGACGACTTCGTGGCGGAAATCCGCGGCATGCGCCCGAAGATGTTGTTCGGCTATCCCTCGTCGCTTTCACACATCGCGCTGCATGCGGAGAAGCGCGGCATTCCCATGGACGATCTGGGCATCAAGGTCGCTTTCGTTACGTCCGAGCGCTTGTACGATCACCAGCGCGAGACCATCGAGCGGGTGTTTGGCTGCCCGGTTGCGAACGGCTATGGCGGCCGGGATGCGGGGTTCATTGCGCACCAGTGTCCGGAGGGTGGGATGCACATCACGGCGGAAGACATCATCGTCGAAATCGTCGGCGACGACGGCCGGGCGCTGCCACCGGGTGAGGCGGGCGAGATCGTCACCACCCACCTTGCCACCGGCGATTTCCCCTTCATCCGCTATCGCACCGGGGACGTGGGCGTGCTGGACGGCCAAGCCTGCGCCTGCGGCCGGGGGCTGCCGCTGCTCAAAGAGATCCAGGGGCGCACGACGGACTTCGTGGTGGCGCAGGATGGCACCGTGATGCACGGACTGGCGCTGATCTACGTTGTGCGCGATGTGCCGGGCGTGAGGCAGTTCAAGATCGTGCAGGAGTCTCTGGACCACACGCGCGTGCTGCTTGCGACGGACGAGAGCTTCGACGAAGGTGCGGTGGCAGGGATTGTGGCAGGGATCGGCCAACGTCTCGGCGGGGGCGTTCGCGTCGAGGTAGAGCGAGTGGCCGAGGTCCCGAAGGAAGCCTCCGGCAAGTTTCGCTACATCGTGAGCAAGATCCCGGTGGCACCGGACGGGAGGAGCGCATGAGAGACCTCATCGTCGCAGCGATCATATTCGGCTTTTTACCCCTCGCCCTTGCGCGACCGCACGTCGGCCTCTACCTGTATTCCTGGATAAGCTACATGAACCCGCATCGCCTTGCCTACGGGTTCGCGTACACCTTCCCCTGGGCCTATATCACGGCGATCGCAACCCTTCTCGGAATCCTGTTTTCCAAGGAGCAAAAACGCATTGTCTGGACGCGGGAAATGACCGTGCTCCTGTCGCTCATCGCGTGGATGGCTTTCACCAGCGTCTTTGCCTTCTATCCCGACCGGGCTTGGGCAGCGTTTGAGAAGGTCATCAAGATACAGATCATGATTTTTCTCACCCCGGTTGTGATTAACAGCCGGGAGCGGCTACATGGGCTGGTGTGGGTTATCGTGCTGTCTCTGGGCTTCTATGGTCTGAAGGGTGGCATTTTCACGATCCTTCATGGGGGCAGCTACCACGTGCAGGGACCGGCCGAATCTTTCATTGGCGGAAACAATGAAATTGCATTGGCGTTGCTGATGATCGTCCCACTCATGCGCTATCTGCAGCTGTACGAGCCGCGCAAATGGTTGCGCTGGGGTCTCGGAATGGGGATGCTGCTGACCACACTGGCCACGATCGGGAGCCAATCGCGAGGCGCCCTTCTCGGGGCCGCGGCGATGGGGGGCGTGTTTTGGCTCAAGAGCCGGAATAAGCTGGTTTCCGCCATTCTCATCGTCGCGGCTGTCGGGCTCGTCGTGCTCGTGATGCCGGAACAGTGGTACGCGCGAATGTCTACCATCAGCGACTATCAAAGTGACGCGTCGGCACAGGGCCGAATCAATGCCTGGTGGACTGCGTGGAATGTTGCCACGACCCGGGTTACCGGAGGCGGGTTCGACATGTTTCATCGGGAAACATTCCTTGCCTATGCGCCCGACCCGAGCAACGTGCATGATGTGCATAGCGTCTATTTCGAGATGCTTGGGGAGCACGGCTTCATCGGCCTTGCCCTCTGGCTGTTGCTTGCTGTCCTGGCCTGGCGCAGCGGCGCCAAGGTGATCCGTGAGACGAAGAAGGATCCAGCTCAGAAATGGGCTGCGGATTTGGTCGCAATGACACAGGTTGGCTTGGTTGGGTACTTTACGGCAGGCGCCTTTCTGGGGCTGTCTTACTTCGACCTCTACTACCATTTCTTGATGATCCTGGTGCTCGCGCGGCTCCTGGTAGAACAAAGCAGCGCGGCGCATAAGGCCGTTGCGCGGCCAGCCCCTGCACGGAAAGTGGCTGTGCCGAAGGGCCAGTCGCAAAGCCTTGCACCCTAGGGCATCTGCAAAGGTGCTGCGCGGTACCCTAGGACTTGCGCTCGGAAATGGTGTGAGCTTGCAGCCATTGCTCCAACATCATGATGACCCAGATCATCACGCCGTAGTAACTTGCGTGGCTGGTGCGATGCTGGTGGATCAGGTGGTCAACGTAGGCGGGCTGCATATAGCCGCGCCTGCGGAAGGAATCCAGGCTGTCGTAGGCGAGCTGCCGGAGCGGAGCATGGTCATGCATCCAAAGCCCGAAGGGCAGGCCGAAACCGTGTTTTGATTTGGAGATGATCTCCGGAGGGAGGAAGTCCCTGAGCGCTTCCTTGAAGAACCAGCGGAGATAGGTGCCACGTACCTTGTAGGATGGCGGCAGCAGAGCCCCAAACGCGACGATGCGATCGTCGAGCAAGGGGAAGCGAACCTCAATGCCGGCTGCTTCGCACATGCGGCAGACTTTGCGCAGGTCGTTGTCGGCGAGGGTTTGCTTCCAGTCGAGGTGCAGCATGCGATTGATGGGCGAAATGGCTTGGGTGCGAAAATAGGGGTCGCGGAGAAGCGCGATGGGTTGCTGGCTGTCGATCTGGGCGAGAAAAGTGGTGGTAAAGATCTCATTGAGCGTGGCGGTATGCAGGAAGTTGTAGCTCTCCAGCCGGTCCGGCAAAGGAATGCGGGCTTGGCGCACATAGCTCTGGGCCTTGCGAAGCGGTGTAAGCCACTGCGGAGCTGGCACATGCAGCAACGCCGGCTCAATCAATCCACTGCGAATCACGCGTGGGATGCGCCAGTAAGCCTCGAATATCCTCTGCTTCGCGTATCGTGCGTTACCGCCAAAAATTTCGTCCCCACCATCGCCGGCAAGCAGGACTTCGACACCCGCCTCCTTGGCCTTCAGCGCGCAATAGTAGGTCGGCACGGCGGACGCATTGCCAAACGGCTCATCGTAGGCCGCGGCGATCTGGGGAATGGCGCGCACCACATCGTCGGGGGTGACGTAGTACTCGTGTGGATGCGTTTGATAGCGGCGTGCCGCAGTGCGCGCATACTCGATTTCGTCGAAGCCCTTTGCATCGAAGCCGATAGAAAAGCTTTCCACCGGTTTGCCGCTGACCTCGGCAAGCACACCCGTCACCGTGGAGCTGTCCGTCCCTCCGGAGAGGAAAGCCCCCAGATGCTCGCCCGCGCTTGCATCGCGGACGGCATCACGAAGCAGCTGCCTGAATTCTCTCGCCTTCGCTTCAAAATCGGCGCTCGCGCCATCCTCCCAGACGGCTTTCCAATAAAAGTCGCGCGTCAGTCTTCCGCCTTCAAACAGGAGGAATTGCCCGGGCAACAATTTTTCAACGCCGGAATAGATGGTGCCGGGTGCGGGCACCATATGATAGAAGAGGTAATTGAAGATGCCTTGATCATTCAGCATCCGGCCGCTGCCAGGGTGTGCCACGACACTGTCGGTCGTGGAGCCGAAGATCAGGAGTTCGTTCTTCGCCGCGACGCAAAGGCGATGCACGCCCATTCGGTCGATGGCGAGCAGCGCGGTGCGGGAGGCCGGATCCAAGATCGCAAGGCCGAAGGAGCCATGTATTTGTTGCAGGCAGTCCACGCCGTGCCTTTGATAAGCGGCGAGCAATGCTGCCGCAGGCGAAGATTCCCGTGCAAGCTGCGCCAGACCGGCATCGCTCCAATGGGGTCGGCCATCGACTGCGGCAAGCAAGCCATCCGCTGTATGAACGCTTGCCGCGGCAAATGGCGAATAGGCGGCCAGGGCATAGGTGGGCGCAGCTCGCTGGGCCTCGTCGTCGGTAGCGCCCAGCCCTCTGCGCATCTCCGCCAATACGGCCCCGCCGTTGCCGGCCAGCCCGGCTTCACCGATCCAGCCGCACAGGCCTGTCATGGATGCATTCTCCTCCGCGTATTCAATTCATATAACTTGGCAAGGCCGTACTCGGAAACCACGCCGTATCTGAGCGGTTTCTTCCGCCCGGCGAATGTGAGCCTTTGCGGCCGCCGGGCGGACCCCGAGCCCTCGCCTGAGCGCCCGGGGAGACTTCCTTTGGGTAAGGTCATCTTCTCGGCGCAGCCCTTGTCTTGCCGTGACATTTTGAGTGAAGCCGCGGTGAAAGTCGACGCCGAAACTCGCGAGCCGCGTAAAGGCTATTCCGTGTGCATGCCTTGTCCGGATTGCGGGCGGCACGCGCATTCTCCCGGTACCGTACTTTTCTCCAAAAAACCAGTATAACGTTTTGATCTCCTGCCTTCCGCCATGCAAGCCCTCAAAGCACTTTTGAAACGTCCCTTCTTCCGGCTCATCGACCGGGTGTTGTCCAATGAACACGTCAGAGAAAGAATTTGGCAAGCGGGGCGCCCCATGTTCGCGCGGCCGTGTCGTGGGACCATCCCCACTCCGGGCCTGGCTCCCCTGCCAGCGCGATACCGTTCCGCGGAGCGTGTGCCGCGGCAGGTGGCGGACACTCCCCCCCCGATCTTCATAACCGCGCGTTTCCGATCCGGATCGACGTTTCTTTGGCAATTGTTCAGGAATATCGATGGCATCACCTGCTATTACGAGCCCTTGAATGAGGCGCGCTGGTTTGAAGCGGACCCCGGTAAGTCGACCGTCGACAGGACGCACATTGGCGTGGATGACTATCGGGCGGAATATGAAGGCATGCGCGATCTTGCCAAGTGCTTTGACGATGCCTGGACTGACCAGCGCCTGTACATGGACGAAGCCGATTATGACCCGAAACTGGACCAGTACATCTCGGAGCTGATTGCAAGGGCGCGAGGCCGGCCGGTGTTGCAGTTCAACCACGTGGATTTTCGCCTGGCCTGGCTGCGCGCACACTTCCCGCAGGCATGCATTCTGCATCTGTATCGGCATCCTCGCGAGCAATGGATGTCTATCATCGGGAAAGGTGATTCAATCGATCGCGACGCGCGTATCACGCCCGGTCAACTGACCGTTGATCACTTCTATACGCTCGAATGGGCGCGCGATCTACGCGCGGAATTTCCACTGCTTGAGCCAGCAGGGCGTCATCCGTACGAGCTTCATTACCTTTTGTGGCGACTTTCCTACAGCTTCGGTCGCGCCTATGGCGATGTTTCGATCTGCTACGAGGATCTGATCGGTGATTTCGCCAAAATAGGCGGCGACATGTTCCACCAGGTGGGCGTTCGCAACGCCGATCTTGCCCGCCTGGCCAAGCTCAATCACGGGCGCCAGGCAATGCGTTGGCCGGAGTATGCCGACGAGAGCTGGTTTCAAGATCTGGAATCGCGTTGTGATCGCGAGCTGGAAGCAATGTTCGCGTCGCCAAAGTCAACTCACCTCCGGGAAGCGCCATGAGGGGGCTTCCCGGGTTGTTGGTGATTACGGAACTGTTCCTGCCGACCAAAGGAGGAACCGCGGTTTGGTTTGATGCCGTCTATCGCCGGCTGGGAGGTAAGGAAATCCACATCGTCACCGCCGATGTGCCCGGCGCACCCGAAGTGGACAAGCACCACGCGAACACCATCCATCGCGTGTCGCTGCGGAGGCACTGGTGGCTGAAGCCGGAATCCCTGGCCATGTACTTGAAGCTCCTGGTCGCCGGCTTGGGCGTCGCACTGCGGCACCCGGTCAAGGCAGTGCATGCCGGGCGGGTGTTGCCGGAAGGCCTCATCGGCTGGATGATCGCGCGCCTCCGCGGCGTGCCGGTCGTGATTTATGCGCACGGTGAGGAAATCACTACCTGGCGGCAGCCCGGGAAATACCGGGTCATGTGCTTTGCGTATCGCCACGCGGACCGCGTTGTGGCGAACAGTGATTTCACGCGCCAGGAGCTGCTGAAGCTGGGTGTGCCAGCAAACCGCATCGTCCTGATCTCGCCAGGCGTAGACGTCAATCGTTTCAAGCCCGGACTGCCCGCAGAACACCTGCGAGCCTCCTTGGGGCTGCGTGACGGACAAAAGCTCATTTTGTCAGTTGGGCGCTTGAGCCGCCGAAAGGGCTTCGATCACGTGATACAAAGCCTGCCGGCGCTGCTGGAGGCCGACATCGACGCGCATTACGCCCTGGTCGGGATCGGTGAAGATCGGGAGTACCTGACCCGGCTTGCCCAGCGACTCGGCGTCACGGATCGGGTTCACTTGCTCGGCCATGTTGCCTCGGAGGACCTGCCGCTTTGGTACAATGCCTGCGATGTCTTTGTCATGCCGAACCGCGAGATCGATGGAGACACGGAGGGGTTCGGGATGGTATTTCTGGAGGCGGCTGCCTGTGGCAAGGCGGCAGTTGCGGGTTTGGCCGGTGGAACGGGGGCCGCGATTCAAGACGGCGTCACGGGGTACCGCGTTCACGGCGAGGATGTGGGCGAGATCGCCGCAGCCTTGACCGGGTTGCTGCGCGACGAAGCGGTGCGCAACCGCATGGCCCAAGCAGGATATGATCGTGCGCAGCGGGATTTTTCTTGGGAAGCCGTTGCGAGGTCAACGGCGCTTTTGCTGCCGGGTGTCCGGTAGGCTGGAGGAGGCAATGCAGTCAGTGCATCTGGAAATTTTGCGGGCCGCCGCGGGTGCGGCCCTTGTTGCGGCCTTGCTCATGCCTGCGAGCTGGGCGGCGGAAATGAAAAGCGACCCGCGGGTCCCCACGCCCGATGAGCTGCGCCAGCTCCCGCCCTATTGCCCCGATACCCAGATCATCAGCAAGTACTACGGGCGACAGCAGGCACCCAGCAACTATGACGCCCACACCAAGCAATTTGTCAGCCTCTACGGCAGCGACTTCTGGCATTTGCACCATTATTGTTTCGGCCTGACGAAGGCACTTCGTGCCGAACGGGAGCTCAGGCCGAGTGAGCGACGGGGCCGCCTCGAAGATTCCATCGGCGAGTACAACTACGTCATCCGCAGCGTTCGTCCGGACTCCATCCTGCTGCCGGAGCTGCACATGCAAAAGGGTCTGTCCCTTATCAAGCTGAAGCGAGGCGATGAAGGTGTGCTCGAACTGCAACAATCCCTGGCGCTGAACCCGACCTATGTGCGCGCCTATCTGGTGCTGAGCGACTATTACGCAGATTCGGGGAAGAAGGAGCTTGCGCTGAAGGTGTTGGAGGACGGCTTGACAAGGGTTCCAGACTCGACGGCCTTGATGCGGCGTTACGCGTCGCTCGGGGGTACGAAGACCTTCGCTCCGCCCGCGGCCTCCGCCGAGCCGGCGTCATCTCCCGCGCCAGAACAGGGTTCAGCGGCGCCCGAAGCGGAGTTCAACAGCGATTCCCGCAAGGCCCAGTCCGCAGACACGCCCGCGCCGGACGCGACAAACCGCAGCCCCTATTGCCGTTTCTGTCCGTGATGGCTTGCACTTCCGATGGTGCGGATAGCGGCGCACGGGAGGCGGGTTGGCAAGATCAGGGGCAAGTGAAAGGAGGGCACGTTGGACCTGCAGCTTGAAACAGTTGCCTGTGACCTGTGCAATGATTCAGCGGCGACCGTGGTGACCAACAGCATCGACCATGAGCATGGGGTCCCGGGGAGTTTCAACGTGGTGCGCTGTTCGGGCTGCGGGCTGCATTATCTCAATCCTCGTCCCACTGCCGCCAGCATCGGCCAATGCTATCCGGGCGACTATTACGCCTACTCCGCATCCGCTCAGGCGGTGGCGCCTTCCAAGGTCAGGCGCATGCTCAAGAGGCGGATCCGGTCAAGCGCGCGGCTGTCCGCGCTAGCGAATCGGATTCCCTCGCTGCGGCACCTCGCGAGAGACGCCGACATAGCCGATGATGTCCCCGGCTGGATTGCGCCCGGAAAGGTGCTGGATGTCGGTTGCGGCTCGGGCGGATTTCTGGACGGCATGCGTGACAATGGGTGGGCCACTTTTGGAATCGAGCCGGGCGCGGCGGCGGCGGCCACTGCGCGCACCAAAGGGCACGTAATCGCGTGCCAGAGCGCAACCGCTCCGCTGGACCCGGAAATCACGCAGCACCGCTTCGACGTCGTGCTGATGAGCCATTCCCTGGAGCATGTACATTCGCCAACCCAGGCCCTGCGCAACATCCATCCCCTGCTACGGCCAAAGTCGGGCCACCTGATCGTCGAGGTGCCCAATCTGGAATCGCTGCTGACGTTCTGGTTTGGGGAGCTCGGGCTGGCATTCGATACGCCGAGGCACCTCTACATGTTCGGCCCGGCCACCCTGCGAAGCTTGCTCGAAAAAACGGGCTTCCAGGTGCGGGCCATCCGGCACATTGCGCGACCCGTGCAATTCGTGCGGTGCTTGCGGCTATTGTCCAGCACCGGCACCTCGCATCCCTGGGCGCGGGCGGCGGAAGTCTCGCTCTCGGACAAGAACTTGCTGCGGGCGCTTGAGCCCCTGTCCGAGTTCGCAGTCAAGAACCAGCTGGGCGGCGCGATACGGGTGGTCGCCACGCGCGTCTGAGCTCGCTAGGAACCAAGCCTGCGCATGACCTCCATCGCGTCGGCCGGGCGCTGGGCGGGGTCGGAGGACAGGCACTGTTCCAAAACCCGGCGCACCTTGGCGTCCCCGAGCTGGCGAAGCTCGGCGAAATGCCCAGTCGCCCACCGATGGCGCAGGTGCCTCAGTGCCTCAAGAGTTTGTACGGGGGGCACCGTTTGCAATGCGGTCACGGCCGCGGCGGCGAAGATGTCTGACGCGGGGGTGGCCGGACGCCCCTGTATGACCTCTGGCGCAACGCTGTCCAGGTAGCGCGCCGCGAAGGTTTCGCGCACCGCGTTGCGGGCCCACCGATTCAAGGCCCCGCTGAGCATGGCAATCGTGCGATCCTCGCCCTGTTCCTGGAGGTTGATGCCCGGGCACGGCTCGGTGCCCAGCCATGTCAGGCGCAGGGTTTGCTCCTCGCCTTCCAAGTAGATGTTTTCCTGGCGTATCTTGTTGTGGGCGACGCGGCGTTGATGCAAGGGCAAAAGCTGCCGGACGATGGACTGGAACAGTGTCACCGCGTCCGGCCTCTCCTGGGGAAGACCAAGCGTCGCGAGCTCGCGCAGGTTTGGCGAGAATTGCCACCGGCACTCCACCCAAACCGGCATGCCGTTCCGGTTTTTTCTGACGGCCAGAATGCCAGCCGAACCTTCCGGGCAGGCTTGCTGCACCTCCACCGCCCGCCGCGCAGCCGCTTCTTTGGTCCACCCCAGGCGTTCGGCGTCGTCGAAAGAGAACATGGCCACACTCTGGCCTGCCCCGCTAATGCCTTCATGCACGAACTCCGTGCCCCAGCGGACCGGCGCAATCTGTTGTGCGGCAGCGTCGAATATCCGGCGTACACGATCGGGGAATCGCCGGAGTTTGTAGCGCGCCGCGTGAGTCCAGCGTCGCAAGGCGGATGCGTGCCCACCCTCGCCAACGAAATCGAGGCTTGTCGTCGTGTCGTCAGTCGCGTACGCACCCACGAGCCCGATGTTCTGGACATAGCTCGGGCTGAGGCAAATCACCGGGAAATGCCTGAGCCGCATCCAATGGGAATACACCGTGTCGTAGGCGATACCCTCGTCGCGGAAGGGGCCGACCGCCTCATAGACGTCGCGCGGTATCAGCCAGTTGAGGGCAGGCTGCTTCCACTTCAGCAAGTATTTTCTGCCGCCGGTGACCAGGGACGAATGCGCGGCACGGTAGGGCATGTTGAGGGCGGTGAATACACCCCTCAGTCCCACCGCCCGGCAGTCGGACCGGGCGGTTGCGAGATGGACGAACCAATCGCGATGATAGACGACGTCGTCATCCACGTTCACGTAGTAGGGCGCATCAGGGTATTCTGCAACGACCTGCGCGTAGATGTCCTGCTGCCCCAGGTTTGGCCCCTTGTTTTCGGTACCCCGGATGATTCGCACCCGAGAATCGTGCTGCGCGACTTGGCGAAGAAACGCACCCAAGGCGGGGTTCGGCGAGCAATCGTCGTATATCACGACTTCGATCTCTTCCGGAAGCCGGCTGGCGAGCAGGCTCGGGATGCTGCGCGTGATGTAGTCCATGTCATGAGGCTCCGTGCCAGCCCAAGCCTTCATGACGAGCGGGATCCTTCTCACGGCTCTTCCTTGGCCATCCACTCGCGGAGATCTGCCTCGAGCCGTGCCGCTACATCCGGATGTTGATCGATGATGTTGTGGTGCATCGCCAGGTCGGTCTTCAGGTCATATAGCGCGTACTGGCTCCCATGCTGCAAGGGGAAATACACCAGCGCCCAACGGCCCTCTCTCGCCAAGCGCGATTTGGCGCGGATGACGGTGTTTCGGTACTCGGGCTTGATGGATAGCGTCCCCGTGTCCTTATTCTCGATTTGCAGCAGGTCGAGAACCGAAGGGTAATTAATCCGATCCTTTGGCAGCCCCCGGACCTTGGCGATCCAGATGCCGGTCTCGGCAAACGCCACGCGATCCGGCTCGCTGTTGCCGTGCTGCAGGAAAGGCATGAGAGACTTGCCCTCCATTGCCGTGGGAACGGGAACGCCGGCGAGCTCCAGCAGCGTCGGCGCCACGTCGACGGCCCGCACGGTACGAGCCACCGTGCCTACGGGAGGGCGTTGCGGGTCATAGATGACCAAAGGGACGCGGTAGCTGTAATCCGAGACGACATTTCCCTGGCCCCAAGTCTCGCCCTCGAAAAGGTCGACGCCGTGGTCGCTATAGATGACGATGATGGTGTTCTTGTCCAGGCCGCTTGCGCGGAGGTAGGCGAGAATCTTGCCCACTTCGTCATCGAAGCTCTTCACGGCGCCGTCATAGACGTCGTTGATCTGGCGCACATCGAAGTGCTGTTTTCCGGCTTCCTGTGCCTTCAGCACGTCCTCTATCGACGAAACGTCAGACATCGAGAACAGCGAATCGCCCCGATATTTTGGGTCGGCAAACATGTGGTAATAGGGGTAGGTGGAGCTGAACGGCCCGTGCGTGGAGGCGATGAAGACATCCAGGAAAAACGGCTTGTTCTGTGCGGCCAGACGCTTGATTTCCACCCGCGTATCCCGCCCTACCTCCGCGGTCAACGGCATGCCCGCCAAGAAGTAGATCTCCGGCAGGAAGGTCTTCCCAAACTGGTTATGGGTGAACAGGGACAGAAACAGCCGTATGTCCTTTGGGCCCTGGCGCAACAGATACTTGAAATTCCACTGGTCCGGCGAGGTGTCGACGTGCTGGAAGCCGAGGTCGAATTTGCCGAGGTCGCTGCCCGCCCAGTCTCCGACAACGGCAGTATCGTAGCCGGCTTGGGCCAGGAGGCGGGGCAATGCTTCCTTGAACGGCCCCACCTCCCCGTCCCCGACATAGTTGTCGCGCACGCCATGGGTGTGAGGCCAGGTTCCCGTGAGGAGGGAAAGCAGGCTGGGGCCGGTGCGGCCGAGCGGGACGATGTACTGAGAGAAGTTGACGCCCTTGGTCGCGAGGCTGTCGATATTGGGCGTGAGCGCGCGCCAATATCCATTCACGCCAAGGCGATCCGCCCGCAGGGTATCCGACCCGATCATGATGATGTTGGGCCGGGACGCCGGATCCATTAATTGCGTCGCCGGACCCGGTTCCGGCTCCCATCCCGTCAGCGTGACCGCGAGCACCGCTGCAGCCGTGGCCGAGCTGCCGATCACCGACTGCCGCCAAAGGCCGCGACGTGCCAAGGCCACGGCGGCGATCGCTGCGGGAACCAGGAAAAACAGGGCCACCGCCCATTCCAGCGCCAGCACCCGCGTTGGGGTAAGGTGCTCCCATAGGGGGTAGAGGCGGCTTACCCGGTAGTTGAAGGACGCGACAATGCCGCCAGGCAGGTAGAGAAGATAGTGGACAAACCGCGTCAGGGTAATCAGCCCGGCGCCCAGCGCTGCGAAAAGCAGGGCCGTCAGCCATCTATACCGCCAGCCAAAAGTGGCGCGCAAGCAGTGATAGACAAACGCCCCCGCGGCCGCCATGAGGGCAATAAAAAAGAACGCCCAGGCGCCGAGCCGGGCCAGCGCAAAAATGGCATAGCCAAGGTAAGACCGAGTGACCTCGGCAGCAATCTGCGGACCTGAGTGAGAAAAATCCAGGACGGATTTCGTTACCAGGGCCAGAGTGCCAAGGAGGGCGATGGCAAGGACGGCGTATGCGCTGCGCCAAGCCGAATTTTTGTCTATCGGGGACACGACAATCCTCTCCACGGAAATGGACGCGGCCTCTTCGGCCGGCGCGCCTCATCCATATGATTGTTCCCGCCGGCAGCATGCGCCACTCGCTGAACGGCATATTCTTGTTGCCGCCTGGCCGTGATATGGCGCAACGCCGCTCCAGGCCTGGTCCGCCGGAACCTGTATGAAATTTAAGGGATTATCCGACAGATTCGGGCGGAAAAAAAATAATTCGGTTATCATTGACCGCTGACCGGCCGAAGACAAGACTTTAATAATAGCGAGTTGTTACAAGGAACTGTGCAGTGTGGGAAGGGATCCGCGATCGATTTGACCGGTGGCGCTTTGATGTACAAGTACGCGAGATTTTCAAGACGCCGCCGGCCCGGCTGACTCCTGGCTCCCCGGCAGTGCTGCTCAGCCAGCTGCAGCACAAGGATTTGCGGATGTTTCTGCTGGCCGTCAAGTCTTTCACCGCGCGCGTCCCCATTTCCCATGTCTATGTGGTCAATGACGGCACCCTGGGTGCGGCGGATCTCACGATTCTCAACCAACATATCCCGGCACTCACCACTTTTGGGTTGACAGAATTTCGCAGTTCTTCGTGCCCGACCGGCGCATGCTGGGAAAGGCTGCTGACCATCGCCGAGCTGGTAAAGCAGCACTACGTCATCCAGCTCGACAGCGACACGCTTACCGTGGCGGATGTTCCGGAATTGCGGGCGAATATCGAAAATGGCATCGCATTCACCATCGGGACCTTCGATGGGCAGGGCATCGAGACCATGCGCGACCGCTGTGCAATCATGCAGGCGAAGAATTTCGGACCTGGGGCCCATGTGCAGCAAGTGGCGGAGTCCAATTTCGACAGGCTCAGGAACTATGCGACCTTGCGCTACGTGAAAGGTTGCGCGGGCTTCACGGCGTTTCCCCAGGGCTCCTTTTCGCGCGAGTTTGTTGAGGAAATGTCGTCCGAGATCGAATCGGTGATTGGCCCGAAGTGGCGGGAATGGGGTAGCGAGCAAGTGATGTCCAACATCGTCGTTGCAAATATTCCGGGCGCGGTAGTGCTTCCGCACCCGAAATACACCGACTGCCTGAACATGAAGCAAGGCCAGACAGCGTTCATTCATTTCATTGGGAACTGCCGGTTCAAGAATGGGGTTTATGCGGCGATGGGCCGCGCCGCCATCCGAAACGACCTGGTGGCGCAAAGCTGATTTGAGGGCGTTCGGGTGCCGGGTCAGGCTGAAGTCGCGAGGCGAAGCGTTCAATGCTTTCCGTTTTGACGTGTCTCCATGACGTACAAGGTGCAATGAAAGATCAACTCATCGAGTTTGGCAAGAGCATTGCCTACACTGCCCTTGGATTCTTCCAATATCATCTGGGGCGGCGGAAGAGGATTGTCGTAGTTCTGTCATCGATGCGTTCTGGATCCACGCTTCTCAAGTCTCTTCTTGGCCAGGCGCCAGATATTTCCTTGCTGGACGAGTTTCATTTCATTCCCTATGCGCGGCGCAACAAATATTTTTTCTACCACCTCGTGTCGAGGCTAAGCGACAAGCCCATAGTGGTATTGAAGAAGCCATACAACAACGTCCCGGAACACTTGGAGCTCTACGGAAAGACGCCGCTTGAAGACGCTCTGACCATTGTGCTCTACAGGGGTCCCTATGAGACGCTCTTGTCCCTCAAGGCCCTTCAGGCGCGCAAGGGATATGGCGTGTTTGATGATGAGAGGTGTGTCAAGTATTGGTGCGACACCTATCGGGCCATTCTGGAAAATGTTGCGATCGGGCCAAGGACATTGTTCGTTCGATATGAAGACTTGACCACGCATCCAAGGGAAAGAACAGAGCAAATATTTAGGTTTCTCGGATCGTCGCAGGAGGCCGGAATTGGCGGGTATGGGGCCTACGACTGGAGATCCGGCTTGGACGACGACTCCGACAAGATCCGCTCGGGCTCCGTGCAGAGGGCGGAGCCCGCCGATCCGGCCAAGGATCCGGGGCTATATGCGGAAATTCAGCAATCCGCTGAAGTGGCACGGCTGCTTGACAGGCTCTCCCGTGCGGCGGCCCAGGACGCGCCGCGCTAGGCATGGCTATCTTGCCCGGCGACTGGTCCATGTTGGGCTTCTTGTGATCGCCTAGACAGATGTCCGGCCCCAGGACCAGCCCCGATCTCGGCACGCGGATCTTATCGGGAGCCCGCTGGGTCGCGTTGCTGCGACTTGCTGCCCAGCTGTTCAGCTGGGTAAGCACCATCATCGTGGTGCGGTTCATCTCCCCAGAGGATTACGGGCTCAACGCCATGCTGGAGGCGCCGATGGAGCTACTCATGCTCTTCAGCACACTGGGGCTGGATGCCGCGCTCGTGCAATCGCGGAAGATCGAGCATGATCAGCTGCAAAGCGCCTTCGGCTGGCTTCTCGCAATCAACTTCATCCTTTTCCTGCTGTATTTCTTCGGGGGCGCGGCTCTTGCCGAGTACTTCAACGAGCCTCGGCTGGCGCCGCTTGCGAAGGCGCTATCCATCGTTTTCCTGCTTGCCCCATTCCGCGCCATTCCGAATGCCCTCCTCGACCGCGAGCTCAAATTCAAGGCGAAGGCGGTTGTGGAACTGGTTGCGTCAGTGGCGGCGGCGATCGTCACATTGACGCTGGCTGTCATGGGCGCAGGCGTGTGGGCTTTGATCGCCGGACTCGTTCTCAACCGGGTGATCATAGCCGTGCTGCTCATGGCACTGCATCCCTGGTTCGTTCGGCCAACCCTTGGGCCGGCGGCGGCGCAGATGATTGCATTTGGCGGCATCGTGGCTTTGTCCGGCGGGGTCCTGCTGCTCAGCGGCAAGCTGGTGAGCTTGATCAGCGGCCCGACGCTTGGCGCCAAGCAGCTGGGCATCTACGCCGTGGCGATGCAGTTCGCGCTGCTGCCTTTGGCGAAAGTGATGCCGGTGATAAACCCGATCATGTTCCCTGCATTTTCGAGACTGCAAGGCCATCCGGAGCAGGCAGGCTATTACTTGGAGAAGAGCATTTCGGTCGCGGCGCTTTTCCTGTTTCCGATCATGGTGGGGCTCGCCTGCGTTGCGCCAGGTTTCGTGCGGGTTGTCCTGGGTGACGGCTGGGGACCCGTCGCATTGCCGCTGGCGCTGATTTCCGTGATCATGCCATTGCGGATGGTGACTTCCTTCGTCCGGCCCGTCATGAACGGAATGGGGCGCCCCGACCTTACTTTGAAATCGTCCTTCCTCATGCTGATCCTGCTGCTGCCCATCATTCCAGTAATGGAACGATACGGGGTGGTGGGGCTGGCAATGGTGTGGGTGATCAGCGAGCCGATCGTGACCTATGCCACCGTGCGCATGAGCAAGAAGGTCATTGGCATTTCATTCCGGCGGACGGTGCGGGGGCTGATGCCGGCGGTGACGGCAACCGCGTTGATGGCGGCAGTGGTACTCCTGACCAGGGATGCCAGCGACCTCGTGGACACGGGGGGCGAACTGGCCCTGGAGGTTGCCATTGGGGCCGCCGCCTATCTGCTGACCCTGTACCTGCTGTTCCGGTCACAGTCCCGGGAAGCAATCGGGCTCCTGTTTGGAAGAAGTCCGCCTTAGGCGCAAAGCCGCGGGGGGCATTGGCCTGACGCGGCGTCAAGGACCTGGACGATGCGTGTTTTCTTGACCATTGACACCGAGCTGTGGCCCGCCGTGCGGGGGTGGCCAGTGAATCCCTTACCCAAGCCGAGGACCAATCTTGCGTCTGAACTGGCGGCTTATGTTTATGGCCGCACGCGTACGGGCGATTACGGTATCGAATACCAAATGCAGGTGCTGGAGCGTCACGGACTGAGGGCGGTGTTTTTCGTGGAGCCACTGTTTTCGGCGGTTTCCGGCATGGAACCCCTGGCGCGGATCGTTTCCTCCATCGAGGCGCGGGGGCATGAAGTAGGGCTGCATCCCCACACCGAGTGGCTGGGCGAGATCGAGGTTCCCGGCGTGGCGCGCCGCCACCGGCCGACGCTGTCCGAGTGTTCGCGGGAGGAACAGGCGGCGATACTCGCTTACGGCAAGCAGATGCTCCTGGCGGCGGGGGCGCGCGAAATTCGTTCCTTCCGCGCCGGCAGCTATTCGGCCAACACTGCCACGCTGGACGTGCTGGCGCAGGTCGGCATTCCTTTCGATTCCAGCTTAAACCCCTGCTACGGCGGTTCCATGCCCGACCTGCCCGCCCCGCGCATGCGGGTGCAGCCGGAATCTCTGGGCGGGACGTGGGAGTTCCCCGTGTCCTTCTTCGCCGACTACCCTGGGCATTTTCGGCACGCGCAGCTGTGCGCCTGCTCGTTTCGCGAACTTCGCGCGTTGCTGCAGGGCGCTGCCGAGGCCGGCTGGTTCGCCGTCGTGATCGTGCTGCACAGCTCCGAACTGATCAAGCGCAGCGTGCGCGCTGATGGCAAACTCGCGGTCGCGCCGGATCGCGTCAACATCCGGCGCTTCGAGGGGCTGTGCCGGTTTCTCGGTGAGAACCGGGATCGATTCCAAACCGTTACCTTCCGTGATCTGGACCCGGCAAGCCTTGCGGCGGCACGCCCGGCGGCGCCGGTCCGCTCGCATCTGTGGAATACCGCGCTGCGTTTCGGCGAACAATTGGTCGGGAGGTTTGCATGAGCGACGAATGGATTGCCCGGCCCTATCAGCTGAAATTTCGTCTCGGCGATCTGACCCTGTTCTCGTTCCGGCGGCCGGGATTGTGGCGCGCCGCAGCCTTTTCTCCCCTCGGCGCCGCGGCCTCGCTGCCCGAACCGCCCCTGGACCGGCTGGCGCGCGGCGAGGCGGAGGTCTTGGTCATGCGTTCCGTGCCAGTGGAAGCGACGCTGCCGCCCTTGTCCGCAATGCCGAACGCGCTGCGCTACGTGCCCCATCAGTACCTGCGCTACGTGGCCGACCTTCGCGGGACCTTTGACGATTATCTGAAGAAGTTCTCCTCCAAGTCGCGCTCCACGCTGCAGCGGAAGGTGCGCAAATTCGCCGAGGCCTGCGGTGGGGCGATCGAGTGGCGTACCTATCGGGCGCCGGAAGAGATGGCGGAATTCCACCGCCTCGCCCGCGCCGTGTCCGCCAAGACTTATCAGGAGCGATTGCTGGACAGCGGCCTGCCCGATGGCGAGGAATTTCTCGCGCGCCTGCAGTCGCTGGCCGCGAAGGACGCCGTGCGTGGCTATCTGCTGTTCCTGGAGCAGGAGCCCATTGCCTACCTGTGCTGCCCCATCGAGGACGGAGTGGTGGAGTACCAGTACGTGGGCTTTGACGCGGCGCAACAGAAATGGTCACCGGGTACAGTGCTGCAATACCTGGTGTTCGAACAATTATTTGCGGAGGGGAAGTTTCGCGCCTTCGACTTCACCGAGGGCGAAGGCGCGCACAAGGAATTCTTCGCCACGGGCCAGGTGATGTGCGCCGACATTTTTTATTTCCGCCGCAGCCTCCTCAACGGGGTATTGGTGCGGCTGCATCTCGGGGTGGAGCGCTTCTCAGCTTGGCTGGGCAAAGCCCTGGATCGGCTGGGGCTGAAGGCGCGGGTGCGCAGATGGCTGCGCGGACAATGAGCGGCCTATGCGGGGCATCCGGCCTGCCAATGGGATCAGCGCGCGGCTAGCGCGTCTAGGGCGGAGCGCTGCCGCCGCGGCCGTGTGGGCGATGCCGCTCACGGGCGCCGGCGCGGAGACGATCAAGGTCGGGCCGTCCGACTACCGGGCGGCGATTTTGCGGCTCGCACCCGGCGACCGCCTGCATCTGTTGCCGGGGCTGTATCCGGACGGCCTGAGGATCCGCAACCTGCATGGCTCCGCCGGCGATCCAATCGTGATCGAAGGCGGCGCGGGCGGCCTGCGCCCCCTTCTTGTCGCTCGCCCGGGCCACAACACCGTCAGCATCGCGAATTCGAGCTACGTCGTGATACGAAACCTGGATCTCGACGGCCGGGGTCTCCCGGTGGATGGTGTTAAGTGCGAGGGCGACGCGAAGTATGCGCATCACATTACCTTGGAAAACCTGAGCATTCGCGGTCACGGCAACAATCAGCAGACGGTCGGCATTTCCACCAAATGCCCGGCTTGGAGCTGGGTCATACGCGGCAACACCATCGTCGGTGCCGGTACCGGCATCTACCTCGGCAATTCCGACGGCAGCGCTCCTTTCGTGGAGGGCCTGATCGAAGGCAATCTGGTCGTCGACAGCGTCGGCTACGATCTGCAGGTCAAGCATCAGGCAGCGTGGCCGGCATTGGTTGGAATGCCTTCCAGACCAAGCGAAACCGTTATCCGAAGGAACGTGTTCGCGAAAATCGCGCCGTTGCGGGCCGACGCGGAGCCGCGGCCCAGCGTGCTGGTGGGACACTGGCCGAAAACCGGCCCGGGCTCCCAGGACCGCTATCTGATTTACGACAACTTCTTCTATGGAAATCCAGCAGAGTCCTTGTTTCAAGGCGAGGGCAACCTCGCGCTCTACAACAACCTGTTCGTCGCGCCGAATCGGGACGCGATTCGCATCCAGCCTCACAACGACATTCCAAAAAACGTCGTTGTGGCCTACAACACCGTGCTCGCCAGACGGGCCGGCATCGTTCTTGCCCCAGGCGTGGGTTCGGAGCGCTACAGGCAAATCGTCAGCCATAATGCGGTATTCGCCGCCCAGCCCGTGCCGGGCGCCGAGGCGCGGGCGAACCGGACCGATTCTGTCGAGCACGCCGGCCAGTACCTCGTGGCCCCGCGTTTCGCGCTGGAAGGCCTCGATCTGCGGCCATTGCCTGGAATGTTGCGTCTGCCGGAAGGCGTGCCACCGCCTTCACCCTTGCCTGGCATGGATGCTGACATTGCCGGCAGGCAGCGCGATCCACAGCTAGCCGGCGCCTACGCGGAGGGCGCCGCACCCTTGCCCTGGATGCCGACCCTGGAGCGGATGCCCATTCATGAATGAACGCTTGCCGTATCCGCGTCAACGCCTGCTCCTGGTCGCGCTGGCCTATTTGGCCTTCGTGATCTACGGCAGCCTGGTGCCGCTCGACTTTCATCCGCTGCCGCTGGACGAGGCCTTCGCGCGCTTCGGCGCCATCCCCTATCTCAACTTGGGCATCGGCTCCCGCGCCGACTGGGTGGCGAACATTCTGCTTTTCATTCCGCTGGCCTTCCTGTGGCTTGGGGTGGTTTGGCACCGCTGGAACGCGGCGTGGCGCGGGGCGGCCACGATCGGCGTGTGGCTCGCGATGGTGGCCCTCAGCGTCGGCATCGAATTCACCCAGCTGTTCTTTCCTCAGCGCACGGTCTCCCAGAACGACATCTTTGCCGAGAGCGTGGGCGCGGGCATCGGCATCGTGGCCTGGTGGCTGTTCGGTCCCCGTCTCGTGCGCTGGGTAACGGAGCTGCCGGCTGCCCGCGAACCGTGGGATTTCACGCGGCGCCTGCTCTATGTGTATCTCGCCGGGCTGCTGGCCTACAACGTCCTGCCCCTGGACCTCACCCTGAGCCCGGTGGAGATCTGGCACAAGTGGCACGAGGGAAGGGTGATCTGGATTCCGTTTTCCGGGCAGCCGGCCGATCCGGTGCAGGCGCTGTACGATCTCGCCACCGATGCCTTGATCTGGGTGCCGGTGGGTTTCCTCTGGTGGCGCGGCTCGATCTGGCGGGCGGTGCGCAATGTGGCGCTCGCGGCTTTCATGGTGGAGTTCCTCCAGCTCTGGGTGTACAGCCGCGTCTCAGACGTGACCGACATCCTCACGGCTGCGCTGGGCGGCTGGGCGGGGGCGTGGCTGGCGGCGAAATACCGGCGCCTGCGCGGATCCGCGGTGGGCGGTGCCCGGGCACTGCCGGCAGCCGTTTCCGGTCGTTTCTGGATGGTCGCCGTGGTCGTCTGGATCGCCGTGCTCGCTGCCGTATTCTTTTACCCCTATGACTTTCGGTTCGATGCCGCTTTCCTTGCCGAGCGGCTCCGCGGCCTTCTGCGCGTGCCATTTACCGCGTATTACTACGGCACGGAGTATCGTGCCGCGACGGAAGTGCTGCACAAGCTGTTGTTCTTTGCCCCGCTCGGGGTGTTCGTGCAGCTGGCGCTGGGTGCCGGGGCGGAGCGCCTTCCGCGCAGCGGGCGGTTCTGGCTATCGCTGCTGATGGTGGCGGTCGTCGCCGCCGGCGTCGAGGGCACGCAGCTGGCACTCCCGGGCAAGAATGCCGACCTGACCGACTGGGTCATCGAGTTTGCCGGCGGGGTGCTTGGGGCCTTGGTGGCTGGCCGGTGGTTGTCTGGCGCGCGGCGACGCCTGCCGCGGGCACCTGCGGCGCCCGCGGTCCCGGCGGCGGAGTGGGCGCCCGCCCGGCCCTGGCTGCAACTGTCGGTGTTGTGCGCCGTGCTGGCCGTGGGGCTGTGGGGCGCAAGCCATCTACCCTTCGTCCCATACAACGTGCGGGAGATGATCGACGGCGACCACCCCCTCCTTTCTGCCCTGCTGCTGTCGGCCGCATTGCTCTGGGTGTTCGGTTTTCCCGCCTTCGCCGTGGGCCGCTGCGCGCGCCGGCATCGCGGCCTTCGTGCTGCATGGCGTCATCGCCTGGACGCTGCTGCGGCTTGCCGTGCCGCTGGAAAGCATCCACGACATCGTCGGCAGCCCTGTACTCGACTGGCCGTGGGAATGGGAGCTGATCGGGCGTTTCCTCGCCCTGTTCCTGCTGTGGTCGACCGCCGCGTTCGGCGCGGCGCTGCTGGTCGCGCGGCCGCGCACGCCCGGGCTGCGCGCGGCGCT
>CAYUJV010000006.1:34497-47518 GCA_964445085.1 uncultured Burkholderiales bacterium | reverse complement strand
TCGCCGAAGGCGCGGTTGCCCACCTGGTCGTGGCATTGCAGGAAGGCCACGAAGGCCTGCGGCGGCAGATGCGCGCTGGGCTCGCCGCGGCGGGCGTGGCCGCGGTAGGCGGAGGCCTGCCCCTGGTAGGCGAAGCCCTCGGCGAGGCAGCGCCCGAGATGGCGCAGGGGCAGATGGGCGTAATCGGCGTAATAGCCGTCGGTCTCGCCGGTGCACAGCACGTGCAGGGCATGATGCAGGTCGTCGTTCCACTGCGCCCGGTAGCCCTGCGCGCCCAGGTAGCGGGCCGCGTTCGCGTCGTTCTCCAGGATCAGGTGCACGCGGCGCTCCCGGCCGACACTCGCATGCACCCGCTGCGCCAGCTCGTCCAGGATGTGCCGCGGCGAGTCGTCGAGGATGGCATGCACCGCATCCAGGCGCAGTCCGTCGAGGTGGTACTCGTGCAGCCAGTAGAGCGCGTTGTGGATGAAGAAATCGCGCACGGTGCGGCTGCCCGGGCCGTCGAAGTTGATCGCCGCGCCCCAGGGCGTGTGGTGGCGCTCGGTGAAGAAAGGCTGGGCATAGACGTGAAGATAGTTTCCTTCCGGGCCGAAGTGGTTGTACACCACGTCGAGCAGCACCATCAGTCCGCGGGCATGGGCGGCCTGCACCAGCGCCTTGAGTTCCTCCGGCCGGCCATAGCGGCTGTCCGGCGCGAACGGCAGCACGCCGTCGTAGCCCCAGTTGCGCGCGCCGGGGAAATCGGCCACGGGCATCAGTTCGATCGCGGTCACTCCCAGCTGCTGCAGATGGTCGAGGCGCTCCATCACCCCGGCAAAGCTGCCCTCGGGTGTGAAGGTGCCGACGTGCAGCTCGTAGAGCACGGCCTCCTCCCACGGCCGGCCGCGCCAGTCTCCATCCTGCCAGCGGAAAGCGCCGGGGTCGACCACTTCGCTCGCCCCGTGCACGTCGTCCGGGTTGAAGCGCGAGGCGGGGTCGGGCACGCGCAGTCCGCCGGCGACCGCGAAGCGGTAGCGCGTGCCGGGGCCCGCCTCCGGCACCGTCAGCTCGAACCATCCGTCCCCGGCCGCGCGCATCGGCCGCGCCTGCCGCTGCCCTTCCAGACACAGGCCGACCTCCTCGCAGCCAGGCGCCCACAGCCGGAAGCGGACCCCCTGCTCGGTCAGCTGCGCGCCGAAAGGCATGTCGTGACTGCGCGTGCGCATCCTGGCTAGCTCCGGCGCTGCGCCACCTGGGCCAGCCGCCGCAGCGCCCCGCCCAGGGTGGGCGCGTGTCGTGCCAGCTGCTGCTCGACGTCGGTCAGGGCCTTCTCCGCCATGAACAGGGCGACCAGGGCCTCGGCGGCGCCCACGTCGGCGGGGAGGGACGGGTGCCCGGCCATGGTCTTGCGGTAGGCCCGCCAGAACTGCCGGCGCGCAAGGCGCTCCCACTCGTCCACGCGCGGGCGCAGCGTCTCCAGTACCTCCGCCGAATCGCCCGCGACCTGCTCGAGCGCCGCCGCGCCGGCCTCCGACAGCGACAGCAGCAGCCCCGCCACGTCGCGCAGCGGCGTGTGGCGGCGGCGGCGCTCGGCCCATGGCCGCCCCGGCTCACCGCCGTAGTTGGTGATCAGGACGTCGTTCCGCGCCAGCCACACCTGCCCGAGGTGGAAATCCCCGTGGTAGCGCGTCTTCATGCAGTCCAGGCGCACGGCGGCGGCGCGCATGATGCGCCGGTAGAGCCGCGGCCGCTGCACGAGCACGGCGTTGCCAAGGACCTGCGCCGCGTCCGGCAGGCGCGGCAGCTCCAGCTCCAGCAGCTCGAACGCGGACTCCATGCGCCGCCGCACCGCGTTCACCCACTCGCCGATGTCGTCGGCGCCGATGGGCTCGCTGCCGAAGGCGCCCTCGGCGTCGGGCAGCGCCAGCGCCTGGTGAAACTGCGCCGTGCGCCGTCCCAGGGTCTTCATCAGGCCGAGATAGGCGACGTGGCGCGCATCCGGCGGGCGCTCCGGGCTGGCGCGGCATTCGTCGAGATAGCGCTCCAGGTAATCCAGGGTGTGGCTGCGCGCATCGCCCTGGTTTTCCACGTAGCGTTCCAGTATGGCCAGGGTGGCGCGGTGCCCCTCGGCGTCGGCATACTCCACCGTGCCGGCCAGCTGGGGAATGTGGCTGAACTGCGCGGTCTCGGTGAGAAAGCGCGCCACCTCCAGCTCCGGGTGGATGCCCGCCAGCAGCCAGCGGTAGCCCTTGAGCACCAGTTCGTCGTTCAGGTTGACCAGCAGGCGCCCGCGCTCCGTCAGTGTGCGCAGCACGCTCGCCCCTGCGGGCGCGCAGGCGAAGCCGGAAAAGGCGTGGGTGGCACGGAACTGCAGCTGGCCCTCGCCGAAATTCAGCACGGCGTTGTCGCGCATCCCGTCCACCACGGCGCAGCAGAAGGCATCGTCCCAGAATGCGTCGAACAGGATGCCGACCCGCGCCCGGCGCCGCACCTTGGCCAGGGTCGCGTGCAGCAGCGCCTTCACCCGCGCCTCGCCCTCGTCCTCCCAGGCCAGCGCCAGGGGAATCGCGTAGCGGTGCACCTCGCCGCTGCCGAGCACGACCGCCACCGTGGCGAGCAGCCAGCTCGACGCGCCCGCGGACCATTCGCGCATCTCGCCGAACTCGAAGCGCTCCACCGCGGCGTCGCGGTCCACGAACCAGGGCTGGGAACGGAAGTAGCGCGGCACGATCTGGCGCTCGAGCTGGTCGCGCGCCCGTCGCGCCATGAGCTGGTTGACCGCCTCCTCGCCCTCGGCGCGGCCGAACAGGGTGCGCCAGCCGCTCTCCACCAGCACGAGCACGGGCAGATCGGGCGCGACCGGACGCTCCTCGTGCCAGGCCGGCGCCTCGACGTCGGCGGCGAGGCGGAAGGCGTAAAAGCCGTGGCCGGCGAGGGTGAGCAGATAGGGCAGCTCGCCGATGGGCGGAAACCTGCTGCGCCCCATCAGTTCCACCGGCACCCGTCCGCGGAAGGCGGCCAGGTCCAGCTCCACCGCCTGCGGCGCGCGCGACAGGTTGGCCACGCACAGCACGGTCTCGGCCTCGTGCTCGCGCAGGTAGGCGAGAATCTTGCGGTTGCCCGGCCGCAAAAAGCGCAGGCTGCCGCGGCCGAAGGCGCGATTCGACTTGCGCATCGCGATCAGCCGCCGCATCCAGTTGAGCAGCGAGGACGGATTGCGGTGCTGCGCCTCCACGTTCACCGCGGCATAGCCGTATACCGGGTCGTCGATGGCGGGGAGGAACAGCTGCGCCGGATCGGCGCGGGAAAAGCCGCCGTTCACGCCGCCATTCCACTGCATCGGAGTGCGCACGCCGTTGCGGTCGCCGAGTTCGATGTTGTCGCCCATGCCGATCTCGTCCCCGTAGTAGAGAATGGGCGAGCCAGGCAGGGTCATCAGCAGCAGGTTCATCAGCTCGATGCGGTGGCGGTCGTTGTCGAGCAGCGGCGCCAGGCGGCGGCGGATGCCGAGGTTGAGCCGCGCCTTCGGGTCGCTGGCGTAGGTCTGGTAGAGATAGTCGCGCTCGCGGTCGGTGACCATCTCCAGCGTCAGCTCGTCGTGATTGCGCAGAAACACCGCCCACTGGCAGGTGTCCGGAATGTCCGGCGTCTGCTCCATGATCTCCACGATCGGGTGGCGGTCCTCCTGGGCGATGGCCATGTACATGCGCGGCATGAGCGGAAAGTGGTAGGCCATGTGGCACTCGTCGCCGTCGCCGAAATATTCGCTCACGTCCTCCGGCCACTGGTTCGCCTCCGCGAGGAACATGCGCCCGCTATAGCGTCGGTCCAGTTCGGCGCGCATGCGCTTGATCACCGCATGGGTCTCCGGCAGGTTCTCGTTGCTGGTGCCCTCGCGCTCGCACAGGTAGGGCACCGCATCCAGGCGCATGCCGTCCACGCCGGTGTCGAACCAGAAACGCATCACCCGCATGACCGCCTTGAATACGTGCGGGTTGGCGAAGTTCAGGTCCGGCTGGTGGGAAAAGAACCGGTGCCAGTAATAGGCCTGCGCGCGCTCGTCCCAGGCCCAGTTGGATTTCTCGGTGTCGGTGAAGATGATGCGCGTGCCGGCGTACTTGCTGTCGCTGTCGCTCCAGACGTAATAGTCGCGCTTCATCGAGCCCGCCGGCGCGGCGCGCGCCGCCTGAAACCAGGGATGCTGGTCGGAGGTGTGGTTGATCACGAGCTCGGTGATCACGCGCAGGCCGCGCCGGTGCGCCTCGGCGATGAAGCGGCGGAAGTCCGCCATCTTGCCGAAGCTCGGATGCACGTCGTGATAATCGGCGATGTCGTAGCCGTCATCGCGGCCGGGGGAGGGATAGAAGGGCAGCAGCCACAGCGTGTTGACGCCGAGCTCCTGCAGGTAGTCGAGCTTGGAGATCAGGCCGGGAAAGTCGCCCACGCCGTCGCCGTTGCCGTCGCAGAATGCCTTGACGTGCAACTCGTAGAGAATGGCATCCTTGTACCAGAGCGGATCCTGTTCTTCCATGGCTCCTGTCGTGTTCTGTTCCAGCGCCGGGCAGGCCTGTGGCGTGCCCGGGCCGATGATCGGCTATGTTTCAGGATAGCCGTTATCGCGCATGGCGATCGCACGCGCGCGGGGCTGGTGCGAGCCGGTCACGGCGCGGCGCGACGGCCACGCCAGCAAGACGTGCCGGCGCCACGCAACTGGCCCGACACGGTGGTTGAAATGGAAGATCCTTTTTCAGGATACCAAGCTCACCCCGCGAGGGCAAACCGCGCACCGTCGCGCGCTGCAGCTCCCGATCCTCCGGAACCAATGCCGCGGGCTGCTGACTAGTTGTTGGTAAGCCCGATGCCGCAAACACGACAAGGAGGAAAGACATGGATTCACTCGCCTCGCTCGGCCTCACCGAAGCCGCAAAGCTCGCCGCCATGACCCAGAGCGCCGTGCACATTCTCCTCATCCTCGCCGCCGCATGGATCGCCAAGCGTCTCGCCAACCGCGGCATCCGCGCCTTCCGCCTCTACATCGCCGGGCGCAGCCACAGCGAGGCGGAAAAGAAGCGGCTGGAGACGCTGGGGCGCGTATTCCGCTACGCCGCCAGCGTCATCATCAGCGCGCTCGCCGCCATGCTGGTGCTGACCGAGCTGGGCATCTCCATCGCGCCGGTGCTCGCCGCCGCCGGGGTGCTCGGCCTCGCCGTCGGCTTCGGCGCGCAGAGCCTGGTGAAGGATTATTTCAGCGGATTGTTTCTGCTGCTCGAAGACCAGATCCGCCACGGCGACGTGGTCGAGGCCGGCGGCAAGTCCGGCGTGGTGGAGGAGGTCACCCTGCGCTACGTGCGCCTGCGCGGCTACGACGGCAGCGTGCATTTCGTCCCCAACGGGCAGATCGCCACCGTGACCAACATGACCCGCGACTTTTCCTACGCGGTGGTGGACATCGGCGTCGCCTATCGCGAGGACGTGGACGAGGTGTTCGCGCTGATCCGCGCGGTTGCGGCGGAACTGCGCGCCGACCCGCAGTTCGCGCCGCTCATCCTGGAGGACGTGGACCTTGCGGGGGTGGAGAAATGGGCCGATTCGGCGGTGGCAATCCGCCTGCGCCTCAAGGTCGTCCCCCTGCAGCAGTGGATGGTGAGGCGCGAATTCCTGCGCCGGCTGAAGGCGGCCTTCGACCGGGAGGGCGTCGAGATTCCCTTCCCCCACCTCACCCTCTACGCCGGCCAGCTCAGGGACGGCTCGGCGCCGCCGTTCCGCATCGGCCGCCAGGCCGTGGGCGGCGCTCACGCCTCGCGGTAGATCCAGCCGCGCCGGCGCAGCCATTTCTCCGCCTCGGCCGCGATGAACACGATCGCGGACATGGCGCAGCAGAAGGCAAGCTCGGACCCATCGAGGGGTTCGGTCTTGAACATGACATTCAGCCAGGGCAGGTAGATCACCGCCAGCTGCAGGCCGATGGTGAGCAGCACCGCCAGGATGAGAGGCCGATTGGAGAGCAGGCCCTGGGCGAACAGGGACTCGCGCTCGGAGCGGATCGCCAGCACGTGGCCGAGCTGGGACAGGGTGAGCACGGTGAACACCATGGTCTGCCAGCGCGGGCTGCCGACGTGGATGGCCCATGCCTGGGTCAATAGCGAGGCCGCGCCCATCAGCAGCCCGACCCACAGGATGTGCTGCCACATGCCGTGGGCGAAGATGCTCTCGCGCGGCGGCCGCGGCGGGCGGCGCATCACGCCCTTCTCCTCCGGCTCCACCGCCAGCGCCAGGCCGGGCAGGCCGTCGGTGACGAGGTTGATGTACAGAATATGGATCGGCAGCAGCGGGATCGGCAGGCCCAGGAAGGGCGCGAGCAACAGGGTCCAGATCTCGCCCGAGTTGCTGGTCATGGTGTACTTGATGAACTTGCGGATGTTGTCGAAAATGCGCCGGCCCTCGCGCACCGCGCTCACGATGGTGGCGAAGTTGTCGTCGAGCAGGATCATATGCGCGGCCTCCTTGGCCACGTCGGTGCCGGTGATGCCCATGGCCACGCCCATGTCGGCGCGCTTGAGCGCCGGCGCGTCGTTCACGCCGTCGCCGGTCATGGCCACGAACTCGCCGCGGTCCTGCAGCGCCTGCACGATCTTGATCTTCTGCTCCGGCGCGACGCGGGCATAGACGCGCACGTGGCCGATCTTGTCCTCGAACTCGCGCAGGCTCAGGCGCGCGAGCTGGCGGCCGGTCATCACCTCGCCGCCTTCCTCGATGATGCCCAGCCGGCGCGCGATGGCCGCCGCGGTCTGCGGATGATCGCCGGTGATCATCACCGGGGTGATGCCGGCGCTGCGGCACAGCGCCACCGCCTCCCGCGCCTCCGCCCGCGGCGGGTCGATCAGCCCCACCAGGCCGACCAGGGTCAGCCCCGTCTCCACCGCATCGGCGGTCATGCCCTCCGGCAGGCGCGGCCAGCGGCGCACCGCCACGGCCAGCACGCGCAGGCCGGTCGCGGCCATGCGCTCCACCTCCTGCTCCAGCCGCCGTCGGTCGAGCGGCACCGGACCGCCGCTGCCCAGCGCCCAATCGCAGCAGGGCAGGACCGTCTCCGGCGCGCCCTTGGTGTAGGCCACGACCTCGTCCCGGTCGCGGTGCAGCGTGGTCATGCGCGAGCGCTCGGAATCGAAGGGCAGCTCGGCGAGGCGGGGGTGCCGGGCCTCCAGCTCATGCTTGAAGAACCCGGCCTGCCCGGCCGCCTCCAGCAGCGCGGTCTCGGTGGGATCGCCCATGAGCTTGCCGTCGTCGCCGCGGCGCGCGTCGTTGGACAGGGCCAGGGCATGCATCAGGGTGCGCCACGGTTCGGCGTCCGCCGCTTCTGCGCCTGTCCAGCGCGCACCGCTGGCAGCGAGGATTTCCTCGGCGCGCATGCGGTTCTCGGTGAGGGTGCCGGTCTTGTCGGAGCAGATGGTGGTGACCGAGCCCAGCGTCTCCACCGCCGGCAGCTTGCGGATCAGGGCATGGCGCCGGACCATGCGCGCCGCGCCCAGCGCCAGCGACACCGACACCACCGCCGGCAGCGCCTCGGGAATGGCCGCCACCGCCAGGCTGATGGCGGTGAGCAGCATCAGCATCACCGGCTCGCCGCGCAGCAGACCGGCCAGGAACAGCACCGCACAGATTACCAGCACGGCGAGGGACAGGCTGCGGCCGAAGCGGGCCAGGCGCTTCTGCAGCGGCGTCTTCACCTCCTCCGCGCCGCGCAGCAGGCCGGCGATGCAGCCGAGCTCGGTAGCCATGCCGGTGGCGACGACGATGCCGCGCCCGCGGCCATGGATCACCAGGGTGCCCTTGTAGGCCATGTTGCGCCGGTCGCCCAGGGGCAGGTCGGCGCCCGCCAGCGCATGCACGATCTTCTCCACCGGCTGCGATTCGCCGGTGAGCGCCGCCTCCTCCACCCGCAGCTGGGCCGACTCGACCAGGCGCAGGTCGGCGGGCACCGCTTCGCCGGCCTCCAGCAACACCAGGTCGCCGACCGCCACCTCGCGCGCCGGGATGACCTGCACCCTGCCGTCGCGCAGCACGCGCGCGGAGAACGCCGCCATGCGCTTGAGCGCCGCGATCGCGGCCTCGGCCCGGTACTCCTGCACGAAGCCGATCACGGCATTGAGCACGATGATGGCGAGAATGACGAGGGTGTCCGTCATGTCGCCGACGAGACCGGCGATGGCCGCGGCGGCGATGAGCACCAGGATCATGAAATCGGCGAACTGGGCGAGGAGGATGCCAAGGGCGGAACGTCGCCTGCCTTCCTCGATCTCGTTGTGGCCGTCGCGGGACAGGCGCAGCGCAGCCTCGTGCCGTGACAGACCGCGGCGCAGGTCGGCATGCAGCCGTTCGCACGCCTGCTCCGCACCGAGGGTGTGCCAGGCGGTGCGGTCCGCGTCGGGGGGCGCCTCGCGCATCCTGGTCTGCATGCCCTAGTCTCCGTGCAAATACAGCACGTAGGTGTTCAGCAGGTAGATGGAAAACAGAAACATGCTGGCCCAGCCCACGGTCCGGAACAGCCGCCCCGGCGGCCGGTAGAACAGGCCGACGATGGCCGCGCCGGTCATGGCGATGGCGGAGAAGGCCGACGCGGCGTGCACCGGGTTGACGTGGGACAGCAGCGGCCCGGGCACGTACAGCAGATCGTCGATGGCGAGCAGGGCGAGGTTGAAGAGATTGCTGCCGAACAGGTTGGCGATGGCCATGTCCAGCGCGCCGAGGCGCAGCGCGGACACCGTCACCACCATTTCCGGCATGGTGGTCGCCAGGGCCACGAAAATGGTGCCGACGAAGCTGCCGTGCCAGCCCATCGCGTGCGCCAGTCCGTCGGCGACGAAGGGCAGCCACAGGGCGGCGCCGATCACCACCACGGCGGCCGCGGCGTAGCGGATCGCCGCCTGGCGCAAGCTCACCTCCGGGTAGCGGGCAGCGCGCTCCTCCACGTAGGCGCCGCGTTGCTGTTCCTCGTAACGGAACAGGGTGCGCATGGAGATCAGATACAGCAGCAGGATCACCGGCGTGTAGGGGCCCACGTGGCCGAAGGCGAGGGCGTCCGCCTTCGGCCCCAGCAGCAGATTGAAGCCGACGAAGGCGAGCAGCACCACGCCGAAGCCCGCCGCGAGGATGTGGCCGTGGCTGGCTCGGGTGTAGACCGATTCGCCGCGATGCAGGAAATCCAGGACCACGATCATGAACAGGTTCATGACGCAGGCGCCGAGGATGTTGCCCACGGCGATGTTGGGCAAGTGCGCCAGCGTGACCGAGCTCACGCCGGTGATCAGCTCCGGCAGCGAAGTCACGCTGGCCATGAGCACCAGGCCGATCCAGGTGCCGCCCATGCCGGTCTTCTCGGCGATGACGTCGCCGTAGCGCGAAAGCTTGACGCCGGCGACGCCGATGAGCCCGGCGCAGGCGATGAATTGCAGCCAGACCACGATGCCTTGAGACAAGCGCTTCTCCTCCGACGACAAAAGCCCACCTGCGCCCCGCTTGCGACCGCAAGTCGGAGCCGCAGGTCAGGGCTGGATTTCCGCCAGCAGCCTTCTGATCGGCGCCGGCAGGGCGGCGCCGAGCGCATCCTCCACGCTCAGCCACATCAGGCCCGGCTCCCGTGCCACATGGCCGGGCCGGATGCCGGACAGGAGCCGCGGCCGGATGTGCAGGCGGAAGTGGGTAAAGGCGTGGGTCACCGCCGGCAGCTCGCGCTCCTGCGCGAAGGCGACGCCATAGCGGGCGCGCACCAGGGCGGCGAGGTCGTCCCCCGCCCCCGCCTCCGGCAGGCTCCACAGCCCGCCCCAGATGCCGCTGGGCGGCCGCTTCTCAAGCAGCACGTCGCGCCCGGCGAGCAGGATCAGCAGGGTCGTCTCACGCTGCGGCAGCGCCTTGCGCGGGCGTGGCGACGGCAGCTCCTCCACCCGTTTCTGCGCGAGCGCAGCGCAGTCGGCACTGACCGGGCAGGCATCGCAGCGCGGCCGGCTGCGCGTGCACACCGCGGCGCCGAGATCCATGAGGCCCTGGGTATAGGCTTCGATGTCATGGAGCGGCAGCCGCTGCTCGGCCAGCGCCCACAGCCGCTGCTCCACCGCCTTGTCCCCCGGATAGCCGTCCACCGCGCCGTGGCGCGCGAGCACGCGCTTGACGTTGCCGTCGAGGATGGCGTGCCGCTGGCCGAAGGCAAAGGCGGCGATGGCGGCAGCGGTGGAACGGCCGATTCCCGGCAGCGCCACGATCTGTTCCAGCCGCTGCGGGAATGCCCCGCCATGATCCGTTGCGACGATCCCGGCCGCGCGGTGCAGGTTGCGCGCGCGCGAATAGTAGCCGAGCCCGCTCCAGTGCGCGAGCACCGCGTCCTCGTGCGCGGCGGCGAGGGCGGCGACATCCGGAAAGCGCGCCAGGAAGCGCTGGTAGTAGGGGATCACGGTCGTCACCTGGGTCTGCTGCAGCATGATCTCCGACACCCAGATGCGGTAGGGGTCGCGGGTGTTCTGCCAGGGCAGGTCGTTGCGGCCGTGCTGCCGCTGCCAGGCGATGAGGCGGGAGGCGAAGTCGGTCATGCAGGGGTCAGCGGCCGAAGATGCCCTTGAGCAACTCCTCCTTGGCCTTCTCTTTCACTTCCTCTTTCTTCTGCTCGATCTTCGCCTTCGCCGACTCCGTGACCAGCGACCGGGTGTCGAGGCTGTATTTGAGCGCCTCGAAGGGGCCGCTGACGCGCACCGGCACGGTCACCCCCTTGAGCTGCGCCAGCTCGCGGCCGCCCTGGCCCTCCAGGGTGCCGACCACGGTGGCCTTGGCCACGTAGTCCATGGCGCCGGCGCCGATGTTGATGTCGCCGTTGCCACCCAGGCGCAGCAGCGGGGACTTGGCGCTGAGGTCGTCGTTGTGGGCCACGCCGTCGCGGATGTTGAAGCTGGCCTTGAGCTCGGTGAAATCGGTCTGCTCGGCGGCGCTGGCGGCCTGGGTGTGCAGCCCGCCGCTCAGCGCCGACTGCGCCCGCCGCAGCAGGGCGGCGATGTTGACGCCCTTGATCGCGCCGTTGCTCAGGTTCACCGCCGCCGTGCCGGCCAGCGCCCGTTTCATGGCGCTGACGGTCTGGCCCTGGGTCGTGACATTGAGCGCCACGTTGCCGCGGCCTTCGAGCAGGTCCTTGTCGGCGAGATCGCGCAGCAGGGGCCCGATGCTGACGCCCGACAGGTTCTGCTGCACGGCGATGCGCGGATTCGCGCTGGCGGTGGCGGACACCGCGCCCTTCATCGATCCCTGATAGAGGTTCGCCGAGAGCGGGTTCACCTCGACCCGGCCGCCGCCGGCCTGCACATCCAGGCGCACGTTGCTGGACCTGACGTTCGCCACCTTGAGCTGGCCGATGCGGATGCTGCCGCTGGCGTTGAGGGACTTCAGCGCGGACAGGTCGATCGGGCTCTCCGCTTCCGGTTTTGCGGTCTTGGCCTTGGGCGGCAGGTAGCGATCGACATCGAGCTGGTCGACGGCAATGTCGAAGGCGAGCTGCATCGGTTCGAAGGAAGTCACGCCCAGCTTCGCCTGGATGTTGCTGTCGTCGAGCCGGGTCTTCAGGTCCACCCCGGCGCGCTTCCTGGCCAGATCCGCGCTCGCGCTGCCGGCAAGGACGAGCTTCACGCCGCCTTTGGGCAGCCCAGGATTGGCCACGTCGAGACTCGCGGCCAGCTGGGGCAGCTGGAAGGTCTGCGCCTCCAGGCTGCCGTTGAACGGACTCGTGAGCCGGCCCTTGATGGCGTTGTCGCCCTGCTTGCCGTCGATGTCGAGGGTGAGCTGACTGGCCCGGAACTGCTTGGCGCTGCCGCTGAGGTCGGGCAGGGTGAGCACCGCCGATAGCGTGCCCTTGGCTTGCTCGATTTTCGCGTTGAGCCTGAGCTTCCCGGCTTCGGCCTTGTCCTGGGTCAGCAGCAGCCTGGGGGCATCGAGGGCGAGGTCGAGCTTGTCCGTGGCGCGCCTGCCTTTGAGCTTGATCGCCAGATCCTTGAGCGCGATCGCCTGGGATTGCGCCGCCGTCGGCAGCTGCAGGTCGACGTCGCCGCGCGCGGCCAGATCGAGGCCGCTGATGCCGGCCGCGTCCCCGGTCATTTTCAGATCGAGGCCGTCCAGCGCGTAATGCTTGTCCTGCAGCGCGAACAACAGGCCGCTCTTCAGGTCCACGTGCGCGGCGACCTTGGGATTGTCCGCCGCCAGATTGAAGCCGGTCTTGATGCTGGTGTGAGTGTTGTCGCGGATGCGGCCGGTTTCGAGATTGAAGTCGCTGACCGCCAGCTTGCGCTTGGCCATTCGGTCGTCGAAGCTGAGCGCGCTCTTGCTGACCTCCACGCCATCGATGTCGAACTTGATCTGCTGCGACTCTTCCTCTTTGGACAGCAGGTCGTCGAAGTTGGTGCTGCCGTCGGCATTGCGCATCAGGCTCGCGCGCGCGCCCTCGACCGTGATCTTGTCCACCACCAGTTCCTTCTTCAGCAGCGGCAGCCAGGCAACGTAGAGCCGCACGCTGTCCACCGACGCGAACTCGCCCGTGCCCTTGTGCTCCGACAGGCGGGTCCGCCCCAGGTCCACGCCCAGCTTGGGGAACAGCTTGAGTTTGATGTCGCCCTCGATGGTGAGCGTGCGCTGCTTCTTCTCCTGCACCAGCTTCACGATCTCGGGCTTGAACTTGTTCGGGTCGACCGTGAAGGCGATCACCGCGAGCGCGATGACGAACAGGGCGACAAGGCTGCCGAGGGCGAGCAATGCATACTTGAGGGCTTTGTTCACGGACGAAGTCTCCGATCGGACGCGGATGGAAGATTTCATTGTAGCGGGGCAGGCCGGAAGGCCAAAACCCGAGGCGGTCCGCCCGGTGGCCGCTCAGCCGATCGCCCACTCAAATGCAAAAGGGCCCACGCGGGGCCCTTTTTCAATTTGGAGCGGGTGATGGGAATCGAACCCACGTTAAGAGCTTGGGAAGCTCCCGTTCTACCATTGAACTACACCCGCGATAAGCGATTCGCGATTC
>CAYUJV010000006.1:0-34397 GCA_964445085.1 uncultured Burkholderiales bacterium | reverse complement strand
TGCCACGCCAGCACGCCACTGCGGGAGCTTCTCCCTCACCCCTGCCCTCTCCCAGAGGGAGAGGGGGACGGCGAAGCGCTGCGCGATGGCCTTCGAGTGGCTCCCGTTCTACCATTGAACTACACCCGCGATAAGCGATTCGCGATTCTGCCACGCCAGCACGCCACTGCGGGAGCTTCTCCCTCACCCCTGCCCTCTCCCAGGGGGAGAGGGGGACGGCGAGGCGCTGCGCGATGGCCTTCCGTTCTACCCTTGAGCCAAACCCGCGTGCTAGAATGAGCGCAGTATCATACTGTAATTCAAAGAGTTGTTGAAGGTGATCGAGCTCAGCATCAACGGCGAATCGAAGCGGATCGCGCCCCACACCAGCGTCGCGCAGCTGATCGAGGAGCTGCAGCTCGCCGGCAAACGCGTGGCGGTCGAGCGCAACGGCGAAATCGTGCCGCGCAGCCAGCATGCGGCGGTGGAACTCCACGCCGGCGACCGGCTCGAAATCGTCGTCGCGGTCGGCGGCGGCTGATCTTCCGCACCCCTGACCGTTTTTCCCTGCGTCTCCGCGCCTCCGCGGTTTAGGACTTATCGAATGGACAATCTCATCATCGCCGGCAAGACCTATGGCTCCCGTCTTCTCGTTGGCACCGGCAAGTACAAGGACTTCGACGAAACCCGGCGCGCGGTGGAAGCGAGCGGCGCCGAGATCGTCACGGTGGCCATCCGCCGCACCAACATCGGCCAGGATGCAAGCCAGCCCTCGCTGCTGGATGCGCTGCCGCCGTCGAAATACACCTACCTGCCCAACACTGCCGGCTGCTACACCGCGGACGACGCGATCCGCACCCTGCGTCTGGCGCGCGAGCTGCTGGACGGCCATGATCTGGTGAAGCTGGAGGTGCTGGGCGACCCCAAGACGCTGTACCCCAACGTGGTGGAAACCCTGCGCGCGGCGGAGGTCCTGATCAAGGACGGCTTCAAGGTGATGGTCTACACCTCGGACGATCCGATCGTCGCGAGGCAGCTGGAGGACCTCGGCTGCGTCGCCATCATGCCGCTCGCCTCGCTCATCGGCTCCGGCATGGGCATTCTCAATCCGTGGAATCTGCAGATCATCATCGACACCATCCAGGTGCCGGTGGTGGTGGATGCCGGCGTGGGCACCGCCTCGGACGCGGCCATCGCCATGGAACTCGGCTGCGATGCCGTGCTGATGAACACCGCCATCGCCGGGGCGCAGAACCCGGTGCTCATGGCCTCGGCCATGAGGAAGGCGGTGCAGGCCGGGCGCGAGGCCTATCTCGCCGGACGCATGCCGAAGAAGATCTACACCGCCAGCCCCAGCTCGCCCACGGTCGGCGTCATCGGCAGCTGAAAAAAAAGCGGGGCCATGCCCCGCTTGGTCGATGCTGCGCGTTCGGACCGCTAGCGGCCGAGCCAGGTCAGCATGTCCACGTACTCCTTCGCATTCCCGGCCGTCCACCCGGCCACGCCGATGCGCTTGAGGATGGCTTTCCCCTCTTCGGTGTTCTCCATGGCGATCAGCGCCTCCTGCATGGCGGCCACCTCGTTGGCGCTGACCTTGGGCGAGGCGATGATGCCCCAGAACGGGAGCTTCTTGCTCTTGAACAGCGTCACGCCGCCCTTCTTCTCCCAGGCCTTGGTCTGGGCCGGCGCGACCACGCCCACGTCCGCGAACTTCTGCTCGACCATGTAGGGAATCGCCTCCTGGTAATGGGCATAGCGCACCTGCAGGTTCTCCGGCTTGCCGCCGAGGTCGCGCAGGGTCGCCAGGCCCGCCAGCGCCATCAGCGAGCCCTTTTCCGGCATCGCGATCGGGTGGCTCAGCACATCCTCCGGCTTCTTGAAGCCGGCATCCTTGCGCACGATGAAGTCCGCCGTGAAGGTGCCCTTCGCCATGGCCACCAGCTGATAATTGTCGTCGCGGATCGCGCGCCCCAGGATGTTGGAGGGACGCGCGAACATCAGGTCATAGCGGCCCTTGGCAAGATTGTCCAGGGCCGATTTGAAGTTCTGGGAGGATTCCAGGGTGACCTTGCGCTTCAGCACCCTGCCCAGGTACTCGGCGAGCGGGCGGTACTTCTCCTGCATTTCGCTGAAGCTGGCCTGCTCGGCCACGCCCTCGCTGATGCCCATCAGCACCGAAGCCTTGGTGTCCGCGGCAGCGGCGGCGCCACTCCACCAGACCAGCACGGCGAGCAATCCACTCATCCATCGTTTATTCATTTTTTCTCCTGCGCTCTCTTGCAAAAGGGACGCGTGCGTCCCGGGTGGGGAATGACGGAGCAGCCTCCTGCACCCGTCGCTCTAGAGCTTCAGAAACTTGGCGAGCTCGTCGTAGTCGGCCATCTTCGCGGCCTCGAAATTGGGAAAGCCGTTGAACTTGAAATAATCCGCGGCTTCGTGATCCAGATGCGCCTTCAGCAGCGCCTGGGTCAGGGCATCCTTGTTCGGAAAATCCTTGCGCACGGCGAAGCTCAGATGCGGCATGCCCTTGCCCTGCAGCACCAGCACGAGGTTGTAGCCGCGATTCGACCAGGCGTTGAACAGCGGGCTGGCGGCGACACCGATGTCGATCAGCTTGTACTGCATCGCGTTCAGCACCGCGGTGGCGTCGCTGTAGTAGGTCACGCTGCTGAAGTACTTCGCCGGGTCGATACCCATCTCCTTCAGTTCCGCCAGCGCCATCTGGGTGATCATGGCGTCTTTCTCGTAGAAGCCGATGCGCTTGCCCTTCATGTCCTCGGGGAAGGCGATGTTGGTGTCCGCCAGGGCCATAAAGCTCGCCGAGAGCAGGCCGGGGATCTTGGCCACCGGCTCGTAGCCGGCGCTCTTGTTGGCCTTGACGATCATCGACGGCGGCGCGTACATGAAGTCGAAGTGCTTGGCCGCGGCCTTCTTCATGTACTCGTCGTAGGTCTTGACCGCCTCCACCCGTACCGGCTGCTTCAGCACCCGGCTCAGATAGCCGGCCAGCCCCTGGTATTCGCGCACGACGATGATGGGGCTGCGCACGTAGTCCTGCACCCCCAGAATCAGATAATCCGCCGCCAGCGCCGGAAGGCTGGCAACCAGTGCGATGAGTCCAACAACTGCAGTGCTCAGTTTCATCATTGTCTCCTTATATTTATCCGGCCGCCTTTTGTTGGAGGTCCGGTACTACACGTGCCAATGCTAGGGTCAAGCAAGAATCCGGCCAGCCCGCTAGGCTTTCAGGTATTCCTCGGCCTCCGGCAGCCAGCGCGCCAGGTGCCGCTCCACCGCGTCCGGAAACCCGGCCAGCAGCCGCTGGGCCGCGTCCCGCGCGGCTTCCAGCAGTTCCTGGTCCGCCGCCGGATCGGCGATGCGCAGCATCGGCACGCCGCTCTGGCGCGCCCCGAGAAACTCCCCCGGGCCGCGCAGCGCCAGATCCTGCCTCGCGATTTCAAAACCATCGGCAGATTCGTAGATAACCTTTAGCCGCGCCCGCGCCAATTCCGACAGCGGGCGCTGGTAGAGCAGGATGCAGGCGCTGGCCGCGGCGCCGCGCCCCACCCGCCCCCGCAGCTGGTGCAACTGCGCCAAGCCCATGCGTTCGGCGTGCTCGATCACCATCAGCGAGGCGTTGGGCACGTCCACGCCCACCTCGATCACCGTGGTCGCCACCAGCAGCTGGATGGCCCCGGCCTTGAACGCCGCCATCACCTCGGCCTTGTCCCGCGCCGCCATGCGGCCGTGCACCAGCCCCACGCGCAGCTCGGGAAAGGTGGCGGACAGCGCCGCATGGGTCTCCTGCGCCGCCTGGAGTTCGAGCTTCTCCGACTCCTCCACCAGGGGGCACACCCAGTAGGCCTGGCGCCCGCTGCGGCAGGCCTCGCGGATGCGCGCGATCACCTCCTCGCGCCGGCCGTCGTCCACCAGCTTGGTGACGATGGGCGTGCGGCCGGGCGGCAGTTCGTCGATCACCGACACGTCCAGGTCGGCATAGTAGCTCATGGCCAGGGTGCGCGGGATGGGCGTCGCGCTCATCATCAGCTGGTGCGGATTGACGCCCTTGTTGTGCAGGGCCAGGCGCTGGGCCACGCCGAAGCGATGCTGCTCGTCCACCACCGCCAGGCCGAGCCGGGCGAAATCCACGTCGTGCTGGAACAGGGCGTGGGTGCCCACCGCCAGCCGCGCCTCGCCGCTGGAGATGAGGCGCTGCATCTCGGCCTTCTCCTTTTTCGACACACTTGACGAAAGCCAGGCAACCTTGACGCCCAGCGGCGCGAACCACTCGGCAAGCTTGCGGTAGTGCTGCTCCGCCAGGATTTCCGTCGGCGCCATCACCGCGGCCTGGCAGCCGCTGTCCATGGCCTGGGCGCAGGCCAGCGCCGCCACCACCGTCTTGCCGCTGCCCACGTCGCCCTGCAGCAGGCGGTGCATGGGGTGGGCCCGCGCCAGGTCGCGGCCGATCTCTCCGACGACGCGCTCCTGGGCCGCCGTCAGGGCGAACGGCAGCGCCGCGCGCAATCGCCGCGTGAGCTCGCCCTGGGTCGCCAGCACCGGGGCGCTGCGCCGCTGCCGGCGCAGGGTGTGGCGGCGCATCGACAACTGCTGCGCGGTCAGTTCGTCGAATTTCAGGCGCTGCCAGGCGGGGTGCCGGCGCTCCTCCAGATCGCGCAGGGACGCTTCCGGCGGCGGTTCGTGCAAATAATGGATGCTGGCGGCGAAGTCCATCAATCCCAGGTCGCGGCGCATGGACTCGGGCAGCGTGTCGGAAAGATCGCTACGCGCGAGCGCCTTGGCGATGAGCCCGCGCAGCATCGGCTGCGAGAGGCCGGCCGTGGTCGGGTAGACGGGCGTGAGGCTCTCCTTCAGCGGCGCATGGTCAGTCACCGCCCGGAACTGGGGGTGCACCATCTCCGGCCCGAAAAAGCCGACGCGGATCTCCCCCAGCAGGCGCACCCTTGCGCCTTCGCTCAGGACCTTGGCCTGGTTGGGATAGAAATGGATCAGGCGCACATGGAGCGCGCCGCTGGCGTCCTCCACCAGGCACACCAGCTGGCGGCGCGGGCGGAAGCGCACCTCGGATTTGACCACCACGCCCTCCACCTGCACCGTCTGGCCCATGGGCGCCTCGCGGATGGGGTAGAGGTGGGTCTCGTCCACGTAGCGCAGGGGCAGATGCAGGACGAGGTCGAAGTCGCGGCGGATGCCGAGCTTGGGCAGCTTGTCCCGCGCCGCCTTGGGCGCGGCGGAAATGACAGGGTCGGCGCTCGCCGGTTCGGGTCGGGCCTTGCCTGCCATCGTCGGGTTCAGCCGAGCACCATCACCGCGTCGGCTTCCACCAGCGCGCCGCGCGGCAGCGAGGCCACGCCCACGGCGGCCCGCGCCGGATACGGCTCCCTGAAGTACTGCGCCATGATCTCGTTGACCTTGGCGAAGTGGCCAAGATCGGTGAGGAACACGTTCAGCTTCACCACATCGGCCAGGCTGCCGCCGGCCGCTTCGGCCACCGCCTGCAGATTGCGGAACACGCGATGGATCTGGTTCTCGATGCCGTCCACCAGCTGCATGCTGGCCGGATCGAGCCCGATCTGGCCGGAGAGATAGACGGTGTCGCCAGCGCGCACCGCCTGGGAATAGGTGCCGATGGCCTGTGGCGCCTGCCCGGTCTTGATGATTTGCTTGCTCATGCTTTATCTCGCCCCTTTCGAATCGGTCCCATGCAAAATCATGCACCGCAAAGGACGCGAAGGTTCGCAAAGGAAAATCTCTCCCAAGTCGTACTTTGCGAACCTTCGCGTCCTTGGCGGTTAAGAATCCTTATCCCTTCATCCGCGCGATTCTGACAACCTCGGGGATTTGCCTCAATTCGCGCATCACCCGCGCCAGGTGGTTGCGGTCCTCCACCTGCAGCGTGAAGTACATGGAGGTGTAGGCGCTGCCGTCCTCCTCCTCCATGCTCACGTTTTCGATGTTGGAATTGGCGTCGGCGATGGCCGCGGCCACCTTGGCCAGCACGCCGCGCTGGTTGGCCACCACCAACTTGATGTTCACGTCGAAAAGCTTCTTGGTCTCCGGGTCCCACTCCACGTCCACCCACTTGTCCGGGTCCTCGCGGTAATTGGCCACCGCCGGGCAGTCGTGGGTGTGGATGAGCAGTCCCTTGCCCTTGGTGATGAAGCCGATGATCGGGTCGCCCGGGATCGGCCGGCAGCACTTGGCCAGCTGCACGGCGAGGCCTTCGGTGCCGCGGATGGTGATGGAGCCGAGCGTGCGCTTTTCCTCCGGCTCCTCGCCGATGGCCAGCAGCCGGCGCGCCACCACCAGATTCAGGCGCTTGCCGAGGCCGATCTCGGCGAGCAGCTCCTCCTTGGTCTTGAGCCCCGACTCGCGCAGCAGCTCGTTCCAGTGGGCATCGTCGACCTGCGACAGCTCGCTCTTCAGCGCGCGCAGGGCCTGCGCCAGCAGCCGCTCGCCGAGGGCCGCCGCCTCCCGCGACTGCATGTTCTTCAGGTAGTTGCGGATGTGGGAGCGCGCCTTGCCGGTCACCACGTAGTTGATCCATGCCGGATTCGGCTTGGCGTTGGGGGAGGTGATAATCTCCACCTGGTCGCCATTGCGCAGGGGCGTGCGCAGCGGCGCCAGCTCGCCGTTGATCTTCACCGCCACGCAGTGGTTGCCGACGTCGGTGTGCACCGCATAGGCGAAATCCACCGCGGTCGCGTCCCGCGGCAGCGACATGATCTTGCCCTTGGGCGTGAACACGTACACCTCGTCCGGGAACAGGTCGACCTTGATGTGCTCTAGGAACTCGATGGCGTCGCCGCTCTCGCTCTGGATCTCGAGCAGGCTCTGCAGCCACTGGTGGGTCTTCTGCTGCGCGGCGCCGGCCGGCTCCTCGCCGGTCTTGTACAGCCAGTGGGAGGCGACGCCCGCCTCGGCGATCTTGTGCATCTCCTGGGTGCGGATCTGCACCTCGATCGGCGTGCCGTAGGGACCAAACAGGTGGGTGTGCAGCGACTGGTAGCCGTTGGCCTTGGGAATGGCGATGTAGTCCTTGAACTTGCCCGGGATCGGCTTGTACAGGCTGTGCAGGGCGCCCAGGGCCAGGTAGCAGGCGGGCACATCCTTCACCACCACGCGGAAGCCGTAGATGTCGAACACTTCGGAAAAGGTCAGCGACTTCTCCTGCATCTTGCGGTAGATGCTGTACAGGTGCTTCTCGCGGCCGGTGACGGTGGCCTCGATCTTGCAGTCGGCGAGCTTCTGGCTGATCGCCTCCTGCACCTTGTCGATCACCGCCTTGCGATTGCCGCGGGCGGCCTTCACCGCCTTGGCCAGGACGCGATAGCGGTTCGGGTACAGGTAGAGGAAGCCGAGGTCCTCCAGCTCCTGGTAGACGGCGTTGAGGCCGAGCCGGTTGGCGATCGGCGCATAGATCTCCAGCGTTTCCTTGGCGATGCGCTTGCGCTTGTCGGGGGACATCGCATCCAGGGTGCGCATGTTGTGCAGCCGGTCGGCGAGCTTGATCAGGATGACGCGCACATCGCGCGCCATCGCCAGCAGCATCTTGCGGAAGTTCTCCGCCTGCTCGTGGGCCTCGGTCTGGAATTCGATCTTGTCGAGCTTGGACACGCCATCCACCAGCTCGGCCACCGGCTTGCCGAACTGGCTGGCGATGTCCTCCTTGGAGGTGGGCGTGTCCTCCACCACGTCGTGCAGCAGCGCGGCGGAAAGCGCCTGGGCGTCCATGTGCCACTTGGCCAGCAGGCTGGCCACGGCCACGGGATGGGAGATGTAGGGCTCGCCGCTCTTGCGGAACTGGCCCTCGTGGGCCTGCTTGCTGAACTGGTAGGCCTTCTCGACGAGCGCGACGTCTTCAGGCTTGAGGTAGCTTAGCTGCTCGCGAAGCTCGATCAAATGCATAGGGGATCATGGAGCCATCGCGGCAGCTGCGAAAACTTTACGCCTGGCCCTTGTTGAGCACTTCCAGGCCCACCTTGCCGGCGGCGATCTCGCGCAGGGCGATCACGGTGGGCTTGTCGCGGGCGGGGTCCACCAGCGGGGTGGCGCCGTTGGCGATCTGGCGCGCACGGGCGGTGGCGGCGAGCGCCAGTTCGAAACGGTTGTTGATGTGCTTCATGCAGTCGTCGACGGTGATGCGTGCCATGGTGTCCTCACGGAAATTCGATGTCGGTCGGAAAGTCAGCCCAACAGTTCGCTGATCAGCTTTTGGTGCCGGGCCATCTGGCCCTCGATGCGCAGGCGCTGGGCCCGCACGACCGCCTGCAGATCGCGGCTGGCCGTCACAAAATCGTCATTAATAATAACATAGTCGAACTCGCCCACATGGCTCATGTCCTCGCGCGCGGCGGCCACGCGGCGGTCGATGACCTCCTCCGCATCCTGGCCGCGTCCCTTGAGCCGCTCGCGCAGCGCCGCCACCGACGGCGGCAGGATGAAGATGCAGATCGCCTGCGGCATCAGCTTGCGCACCTGGGCCGCACCCTGCCAGTCGATCTCCAGCAGGATGTCCTGGCCGCCGGCCAACTGCTCCTCGATCCAGCGCTGGGACGTGCCGTAGCGGTTGCCGTACACCTCGGCGCTCTCCAGAAAATCACCACGGTTGAGCATGGCCATGAATTCGTCCGTGGAGACGAAGTGGTAATGCACTCCGTTCTGCTCGCCCGGCCGCGGCGCGCGGGTGGTGAAGGAGATCGACAGCTTCACCTGCGGATCGGCCTCCAGCAGCGATTTGACCAGACTGGTCTTGCCCGCGCCGGAGGGCGCGGAGACGACAAAGATATTCCCTGACATAAACGTTCTCTCGTTCCTGGCTACAAGCTACAAGCTACGGGCTACAGGCTACTCGATATTCTGAATCTGTTCCCGCATCTGCTCGATCAGCACCTTGAGCTCCATGGCGATCTGCGACACCTCCGCATCCACCGACTTGGAGCCGAGGGTGTTCGCCTCGCGGTTGAGCTCCTGCATGAGGAAGTCCAGGCGCTTGCCCACCGCGCCGCCCTTGTCCAGCACCCGCTTCACCTCGGTCAGGTGGGTTGCCAGCCGACCCAGCTCCTCGTCCACGTCGATGCGCTGGGCGAACAACACCAGCTCCTGCCGGATGCGCTCGTCGTCCGGCGACGCGCCGGCTTCCTTGAGGCGCTCGGCCAGGCGGTTCTGCAGCGCGCCGATGATCGCCGGCAGCCTGGGCCGCACGCGCTCGGCCAGGGCGCGCATCTGCTCCGCCCGATCGAGGATGATGGCCTTGAGCTTCTCCCCCTCCCGTGCGCGGGTCGCGCTCATTTCATCCAGGGCTTGCTTCATCAGCTCGAGGCAGGCGTCCCGCACCACCTCGCGCGACACTTCCTCGGTGGCGATCATCCCCGGCCAGCGCAGGATCTCCGCCACCGACAGCGCCGCGGCGTCCGGCGCGGTGGCGCGCACGTCGCGGTCCAGGTTCAGCAGCTTCTGCATCAAGGCCTTGTTCACGTGCAGCTCGGCCGCCTCGCCCGGCGCCGCCGTGATGCCGAGCCGGCATTCCACCTTGCCGCGATTGAGGCGGGCGACCACCAGCTCGCGCAGCGCCCCTTCCAGGCCGCGCAGCTCGTCCACGATGCGGAACTGCAGATCGAGATAGCGGCTGTTGACCGACCGCAACTCCAGGTTCAGCGTGCCGTTGGGCAGCTCGCGGCCGGCCGCGGCATAGCCGGTCATGCTGTAGATCATTGAGAATGCTCCTGAAAAATCGTCCACCCTTTACTTTGGGGGGACAAATGCCGAAAATGGCAACAAATAGCCACTTTGTCAAATAGAAGCGAACACTTAGGTTCTCACGGATGCCATCGCAACCCAACCGGGCCCTCCCGGACGGCTACCAATTACTCAATTACAAGGTGGCCAAGCAGCTTTCGGGCGGGGGCTTTTCCATCGTCTACCTGGCCCACGACGAAAACGGCGTCCCCGTCGCCATCAAGGAGTACCTGCCGAGCCAGCTGGTGCTGCGCGAGGAGGGCTCGCTGGTGCAGGCGACCACGGCGGAAAACCTGGCCACCTTCCGCTACGGCATGAAATGCTTCTTCGAGGAAGGCCGCGCGCTGGCCAAGATCAACCACCCGAACGTGGTGCGCGTCATCAACTTCTTCCGCGCCAATGAGACCGTGTACATGGTCATGCGCTACGAGCGCGGCAAGACCCTGCAGGAGGAAATCCAATCGCGCAAGCGCACGGTGAAGGAAGGCTTCATCCGGCGCGTGTTCGCGGAAATGCTCAACGGCCTGCGCGAGGTCCACACCCACAAGATCCTGCACCTCGACATCAAGCCGGCCAACATCTACATCCGCCTCGACGGCTCGCCGGTGCTGCTGGACTTCGGCGCCGCGCGCCAGACCCTGACCGCGGAAAAGAACCGCCTGTCGCCCATGTACACCCCGGGCTTCGCCGCGCCGGAGCAGTACAAGAACCGCGACATCCTCGGCCCGTGGACCGACATCTACAGCGTCGGCGCGAGCATGTTCTCCTGCCTCGCCGGCTTCGCGCCCCAGGCCGCCGACCAGCGCCTGCAGAACGACAAGCTCGCCTCCGCCAAGAAGCTGTGGGGCGGACAGTACTCCGACCAGCTGCTGGACATCATCGACTGGTGCCTGCACCTGAATTACATGGATCGCCCGCAAAGCGTGTTCCAGTTGCAGAAGGCGCTCATGGAAATCGTGCCCGAGCCGGAAAAGAAAAAGACGCTGATGCAAAGCATCAAGACCACGCTGACCAAAGAAATCTTCTAGACCGCCTCCATGAAATTCACGATTTCCCAGTCCAGCCGCCAGGGCGGCCGCAAGTACAACCAGGACCGCGTCGCCTATTCCTACAGCAAGGATGCCCTGCTGATGGTGGTGGCCGACGGCATGGGCGGCCACTTCCACGGCGAGGTCGCGGCCCAGATCAGCGTGCAGATGGTGACCGAGCTGTTCCAGAAACACGCCAAGCCCACCCTCAAGGATCCGCTCGCCTTCCTCAACCACGCCCTGCATGCCGCGCACAAGGCCATCGCCTCCTATGCCGACAAGCACGGGCTGCTCGAATCGCCGCGCACCACCTGCGTCGCCTGCATCGTGCAGAACAACCAGGCGACCTGGGCCCACGTCGGCGATTCGCGCCTGTATTTCTTCCGCGGCATGCAGCTGGTTGCGCGCACCCAGGACCATTCCAAGGTGCAGCAGCTGTATGACCAAGGACGCATTTCCGAAGCGGAGATGCTCACCCACCCCGAGCGCAACAAGATCTACAACTGCCTGGGCGGCATCCTTCCGCCCGAGGTCGAGCTGTCGCGGCGCGTGCCGATCCAGGCCGGCGACACCATCCTGCTCTGCACCGACGGCCTGTGGGGTGTGCTGTCGGAGGCGGAGATCGCCTCCATCCTCGACACCTACACCATCACCAGCGCGGTGCCGGAGCTGCTGGACCACGCCGAGTTCCGCGGCGGCGAGGACGGCGACAACCTGTCCGCCATCGGCATGACCTGGGGCGAGCCGCAGAAACGGGGACTGCATCAGGACCTGGTTTCCACCGCGGCGATGCCGATGAACGAGATCAGCACCCAGCTCGACCCGTTCAGCGTCGAACGCGACCCGGCGAGCAAGGCGCCGGTGACGGAGGCCGACATCGAGAAGGCCATCGCCGAAATCCAGGACGCGATCAAGAAGTACTCCAAATAGCCGCCAGGCACCGAGGCCGCAGGCGTCGGTTATAATCCGGGTTTTCAACCCTGACGCCCGGCGCCTGACGCCTGGCGCCTCCGCCATGCGCCCCAGCCAACGCCGACCCGACGAGCTGCGCCCCGTGCGCATCACCCGCAACTACACCAAGCACGCCGAAGGCGCGGTGCTGATCGAATTCGGCGACACCAAGGTGATCTGCACCGCCAGTGTCGAGGAAAAAGTGCCGGGCTTCCTCAAGGGCAGGAACCAGGGCTGGCTCACCGCCGAGTACGGCATGCTGCCGCGCTCCACCGGCACCCGCACCGACCGCGAGGCGGCGCGCGGCAAGCAGTCCGGCCGCACCCAGGAAATCCAGCGCCTGATCGGCCGCTCCCTGCGCGCGGTGATGGACCTCTCCAAGCTCGGCGAGCGCACCATCCACATCGACTGCGATGTTATCCAGGCCGACGGCGGCACCCGCACCGCCAGCATCACCGGTGCCTTCGTCGCGGCCCACGACGCGGTGAATTACCTGCTCGCCAAGGGCCTGATCGCCGAGTCCCCGATCCGCGACTTCGTCGCCGCGATCTCCGTCGGCGTGTACGAGGGCGTGCCCGTGCTCGATCTCGACTACGCGGAAGATTCCAACTGCGACACCGACATGAACGTGGTCATGACCGGCAACGGCGGCTTCGTCGAGGTGCAGGGCACGGCGGAAGGCAAGCCCTTCTCCCGCGCCGAGATGGACGCGCTGCTGGACCTGGCGGACAAGGGCATCCGCGAGCTGGTGGCATTGCAAAGGGCTGCCTTAAATAGCTAAAAACATTCACCACGGAGTACACGGAGTAAAACCAGATTTTTCCTCTGTGTACTCCGCGCACTCCGTGGTTAAAGGTTTTTTTGGGAACCCCATGAAAAAACTCGTCATCGCCTCCAACAACCCCGGCAAGCTGCGCGAGATCGACCGCATCCTGCAGCCGCTCGGCCTCGAAGTGCTGCCGCAGTCGGCATTCAACATTCCGGAAGCGGCGGAGCCCCACTGCACCTTCATCGAGAACTGCCTGGCCAAGGCGCGTCACGCGGCGGAGCATTCCGGCCTGCCGGCGCTCGCGGACGATTCCGGCATCTGCGTCGATGCGCTCAACGGCGCGCCCGGCGTGTACTCCGCACGCTTCGCCGGCGAACCCAAATCCGACCAGCGCAATAACGAGAAGCTGATCGAACTGCTGCGGCACGAAACCAACCGCAAGGCCCACTATTACTGCGTGATCGTGCTGGTGCGCCATCCCCATGATCCGCAGCCGGTGATCGCCGAGGGCAGCTGGCATGGCGAAATCATCGACCATCCGCGCGGCGGCGGCGGCTTCGGCTACGACCCCTACTTCCTGGTGCCCGAACTGGGCAAGACCGGCGCCGAACTGCCCATGGACATGAAGAACGGCATCAGCCACCGCGGCAAGGCGCTGGCGGAGCTGGTGGAGAAATTGAAGGCCGGCGGCATTCTGGGCGCTTGAACAAAAACCTTTCACCACGGAGTACGCGGAGAACACGGAGTAAACCAGATTTTCTCTCCGCGCTTTCCACTCTGTGTCCTGCGCGTACTCCGTGGTTCAGCTTTTATAGGATTTAACCCATGACCCCCATCAAACCCGCCGAAGGCGACGCCCTCATCGTCGTCGATGTGCAGAACGACTTTCTTCCCGGCGGCGCCCTGGCCGTGCCCGACGGCGATGAGGTGATCGCGCCGCTGAATCACGTGCTGGAGATCTTCCACACCCGCGGCCTGCCGATCTTCGCCACCCGCGACTGGCATCCGGAGAACCACTGCTCGTTCCAGGCCCAGGGCGGCCCGTGGCCGCCGCACTGCATCGCCGGCAGCGACGGCGCGCAGTTTCCGGCGCGGCTGGCCCTGCCTGCCTTCACCGCCATCATCTCCAAGGCGACCACGGCGGAGAAGGATGCCTACTCCGGCTTCGAGGACACCCCGCTGTCCATGCAGCTCATGATGTACGGCACGAAGCGGGTTCTCGTGGGTGGCCTCGCCACGGACTACTGCGTGCTGAATACCGTCAAGGACGCGCTGAAGAACGGCTTCCAGGTGGTGCTGTTGCGTGATGCCGTCCGCGCCGTGAACGTGCAGCCGGGGGATGGCGACAAGGCGCTGGCGGAGATGCGCGCGCTGGGTGTCACCGAAGTGAGCAGCGGAGACGTTCAATGAGCTTGGGCAAGGTCAGCGGTCTGTTGACCGACCTGTACCAGTTCACCATGCTGCAGGGCTACCTCGACCAGCACATGGACGAGGTGGCGGTGTACGAATTCTTCGTGCGCAAGCTGCCGGACCGGCGCAACTTCCTGGTCGCCGCCGGCCTGGAGTCGGTGCTCGACTACCTGCTCACGGTGAGCTTCGCCCCCGACGAAATCCGTTTCCTGAAGCAGACCGGCCGCTTCAGGCAGAACTTCCTCGACTACCTGGAGGATTTCCAGTTCACCGGCGACGTCCATGCCATGCCCGAGGGCCGGGTGTTCTTCCCGGACGAGCCCATCCTGCGCGTCACCGCGCCCATCGCCCAGGCGCAGCTGGTGGAAACCCGCATCATCAACCTGCTGCACTACCAGACCCTGGTCGCCTCCAAGGCGGCACGAGTCGTGCTCGCCGCGCCGGGCAAGCTGCTGGTGGATTTCGGCCTGCGCCGCGCCCACGGCGCGGAAGCCGGCCTGCTCGCGGCGCGCGCCGCCTATCTCGCCGGCTTCGACGGCAGCTCCAACGTGCTGGCGGAGTACCGCTTCGGCATTCCCAGCTACGGCACCATGGCCCACTCCTTCATCCAGGCCCACGCCGACGAGGACATCGCCTTCGAGCATTTCGCCCACGCCCAGCCCGGCAACGTGGTGCTGCTGATCGACACCTACGACACCGAAGCCGCGGCGGAGAAAGTCGTGCGCCTCGCGCCCAAGCTCAAAGCCGCAAACATCACCATCAAGGCCGTGCGCATCGACAGCGGCGACCTCGCCGAGCATGCGAAAAAAGTGCGCAGGATTCTCGACGCCGGCGGGCTCACGGACACGGGCATCTTCGCCAGCGGCAACCTGGACGAGTACGAAGTACATGCCATGCTTGCCGCCGGCGCCCCCGTCAGCGGCTTCGGGGTCGGCACGCGCATGCTCACCTCCAGCGATGCCGCCTACCTCGACTGCGCCTACAAGCTGCAGGAGTACGCCGGCCACGCCCGCCGCAAGCGTTCGGAAGGCAAGGCCACCTGGCCCGGCCGCAAGCAGGTCTACCGCGACTACGGCACCGACGGCCGCATGGCCGGCGACACCCTGTGCCTGGAGAGCGAAGGCTTCTCCGGCGAGCCGCTGCTGCAGCTGGTGATGAAGAACGGCAAGCGCACCGAGCGCCTGCCGACCCTGAGCGAGTCGCGCACCCTGGCGGCCCAGGATCTCGCCCGGCTGCCGGATGGCCTGCGCCGCCTCGATGCCGCCCCGCCCTATCCGGTCGCGGTGTCCAAGGGCGTGCAGGCGCTGGCCGCAGCGGTGGATGAACGTCGGGCGTAGACCCTTGTCTTACGCACCTGATCGAAAACCCTGAACCACGGAGTACGCCGAGCACAAGGAGTTTTCTCTTTGCATCTCCTCCGTGCCCTCCGCATGCTCCGTGGTGAAACAGGGGCTATCGCCAAATGCCATGAGCAAAACCATCCCCATCGCCTCCGCGATTCCCGATGCGCCCAGCTTCGCCGCCCCGCCGCCGCTGACGCTCTACGTCCACATTCCCTGGTGCGTGCGCAAGTGCCCCTACTGCGACTTCAACTCCCACGAGGCGCGCGCCGCGATTCCGGAGGACGACTACATCGCCGCCCTCACGCGCGACCTGGAGTCCGCCCTGCCCGCGGTGTGGGGACGGCGGGTGCAGGCGATCTTCTTCGGCGGCGGCACACCCAGCATCTTTTCCGCCGGCGCCATCGACCGCATCCTTACCCTTGTGCGCACGCTGCTGCCGGTGGAGCCGCTGGCGGAGATCACCCTGGAAGCCAATCCCGGCACCTTCGAGGTGGAAAAATTCCGCGCCTTCCGCGAGGCGGGGGTGAACCGGCTGTCGGTCGGCATCCAGAGCTTCAACCCGCGGCATCTCAAGGCGCTCGGCCGCATCCACGATGAACGCGAGGCGCGGCGCGCGGCGGAGATCGCGCTGAATACCTTCGACAACGTGAACCTGGACCTGATGTACGCCCTGCCTGGGCAGTCCGTGGACGAAGCGCTGGCCGACATCGACACCGCCATCGGGCTCAGTGTGCCGCACCTCTCCGCCTATCACCTCACCATCGAGCCCAACACGCTGTTCCACGCCCAGCCGCCGCAGGTGCCCGACGACGACACCAGCGCGCAGATGCAGTCCGAGATCGAGGCGCGGCTGGCCGAAGCGGGCTACGGCCACTACGAGACCTCGGCCTTCGCGCAGAAGCACCACGAGTGCCAGCACAACCTCAACTACTGGCAGTTCGGCGACTATCTCGGCATCGGCGCCGGCGCCCACAGCAAGCTCACCGCGCACGACGGCGTGACGCGCCTGATGCTCCACAAGCAGCCCATGGCCTACATGGAAGGCGCGCTCGCCGGCAGCCCGGTGCAGGAACGGCACACGGTGGAAACCCGCGAGCTGCCGTTCGAGTTCATGATGAATGCCCTGCGGCTGAGCGAAGGCTTCGAGAACGTGCTGTTCGCGCTACGCGCGGGCATGCCGCTCGCGGTCGTCGAGGGGCAGCTGCATGCAGCGGAAGCGCGCGGCCTGATCCTGCGCGAGCCCGAGCGCATTCGCCCGACGCCCCTGGGCCGGCGCTTCCTGAACGAGCTGCTGCAGCTGTTTCTCCCTGAATAACCCTGTCGCTCCCGGGTTTTGACACGCTTTCCGCGCCCGTGCTACAAGGGGTGCTTCCCGAGAGAAAGGGCATCACCATGTCCCGCTGCTGCGATCACGACAACCAAATGAGCCCGCCGCAGGGCATCGGCATCCCGCAACAGGGCAAGTTCGACGGCGCGGCCTTCGAGCAAGCCATCACCGACCTGCTGCTCGCCTGCGGTGTCGCGCCCGACAGCACGCATACCGGCAAGACCGCGAAGCGCGTGCGCGAATTGTGGGAGAAGCGCCTGCTGGGCGGCTACGTTCTCGATCCGGCCGAGGCCCTGGGCGAAGGCTTCGAGGACCCGCGCGCGGACATGGTGGTGGTTCGCGGCATTGCCATCCACGGCGTGTGCCCGCATCACCTGGTGCCCTTCCGCGGCATCGCCCACGTCGCCTACATCCCGGGCGGGCGTCTGCACGGCTTCGGCCGCATCGCGCGCATGGTGGATGCCATCGGCCACCGCTTCACCTACCAGGAATGGATGACCCGCGACATCGCCGAAGCGCTGGTCACCCATGGCAAGGCCCAGGGCGCGGCGTGCGTGATCGAGGCGGAGCAGCTGTGCCTGCTCCTGGGCGAGGACCGGCGCGGCGACGAGCGCGTGTACACCCAGGCGTTCGCCGGGGTGTTTCAGGAGGACGTGCAGTACCGGCAGGAATTCCTGCGCGCGATCGATGGCCGTAACATCTGATGGAGCTCAGCCGGGCCGGCTGCAGGCAGCGGCATCGGCCCCACACCGAAAGGAGCGACCCATGTCGACAGCGATTTCCGAAGTAACGCAAGTGGTCAACCGCTTTGCCGAGTGCTGGAACCGGCATGACATGCCGGCATTCGCCGACCTCTTCGCCCCCGACGCGGAATTCGTCAACGTCGTCGGCCTGTGGTGGAAGGGCAGGGAGGAAATCCGGCGCGCGCACGAATTCACCCACGCCGGCATGTTCAGGAACAGCACCCTCACCATCGCGGACGTTGCGGTGCGGTTTCCGGCGCCGGACATCGCCATCGCGCGCTCGCGCTGGATTCTGGAAGGCCATGTCGCGCCCGACGGCGCGGCCCTGCCGCCCCGCACGGGCATCCTGCTGACCGTGCTGGCGCGCCAGGGCGGCGCATGGTCGATCATCGATTCCCAGAACACGGACATCGTCGAAGGCGTGCTCTCGCGGCCGCAGTAAGGCGCGCGGGCCGCGTCCGAAACGAACCGCAGCGGCCCAGCACTGGCGGGTGCCGCCGCAAAAACAAAAAGCCCGCGTTCCCGCGGGCTTTCTGCTTCAACCAATGACGCAGCGCCGAAGCCCTGCGCCCTGTCGGCGAATTTACTTCGCTTCGCCTTCTTTCTTCTCTTCCTTCTTGGCGGCTTTCTTGGCCACGCGCTTGTGCTTGGTGGCTTTCTTGGCCGGCTTGGCTTCGGCGGCGGGCTTCTCGGCAGCGGCCGGAGCGGCAGCTTCAGCCGCGAAGGCAGCGGAGGTCACGACAGCGAAAACACCAACCAGCAGCATGCTCAGAATCTTGCTCATCTTAACGTTCCTTTAACAAAGTTGATCAATTTGTCCCTCCCCGTTTGGTGCGAACCTCCGGTGCAGGTATCGCTTTTAACGTGGGCGGGGCAGGCTGGTTGACGCGAGTTGCGACATTTTTCTCTTCACGCAATCTTAAGGAACCTCTGCAAAAGGTCGCGAGCAAGCCCGGCTGGCCGCCGAGAAGCGCACCTGTACAAGGGAGTACAGCGAGCATCGCAGGCGGGCAGACGGGCTGCGCAGCACTTTTGCGGAGGTTCCTTAATCTTCTGCCGCTCCGTAGCCGCCACCTCCAGGGGTCGCGATCACGATGCTGTCGCCGGCATCGAGACTCAGTTCGGCACAGCCGGCCAGCGCCTCGTCGCTGCCATCCGCCCGCAGCACGCGGTTCGACCCCACCTGCCCCGCCCCGCCACCGGCGAGGCCGAACGGCGGCACGATGCGGTGCCCCGACAGGACCGCGGCCTGCAGCGGCGCGAGGAAGCGCAGCCGCCGCACCACCCCGTCGCCGCCGCGGTGCCTGCCCGTACCGCCGCTGCCGCGGCGGATGGAGAATTCCTCCAGCAGCACCGGAAAGCGGCTCTCCAGCACTTCCGGGTCGGTCCGGCGCGCGTCGGTCATGTGCGTCTGCACCGCGTCGGCGCCATCGAAGCCGGCTCCGGCCCCGGCGCCGCCGCAGATGGTTTCGTAGTACTGGTGGGTCGCGTCGCCGAAGGTGAAATTGTTCATGGTGCCCTGGGAGGCGGCGAGCACGCCGAGCGCGCCGTAGACCGCATCGACGATGGCCTGGGAGGTTTCCACGTTGCCGGCCACCACCGCCGCCGGATAGACGGGGTTGAGCATGGAGCCCGGCGGAATGATGATGTCCAGCGGACGCAGGCAGCCGGCGTTGAGGGGAATGTCCTGCCGCACCAGGGTGCGGAACACGTAGAGCACCGCCGCCTTGCAGATGGCGGCCGGCGCGTTGAAGTTGTCCGGCTGCTGCGGCGAGGTGCCGCCGAAGTCGATGGTCGCGCGCCGTGCCTCGCGGTCGATGCCGATGCGCACGGCGATGCGCGCGCCGCTGTCGGTGGCATACACGAAGGCGCCGTCATGCAGACCGCCGATGGCTTCGCGCACCGCCGCTTCGCCATGGTCGAGCGCATGGCGCATGTAGGCCTCGACCGTGTCCAGGCCGTAGCGCGCGACCATGCGCCGCAGTTCCTGCGCGCCTTTTTCGTTGGCGGCGATCTGCGCCTTGAGGTCGGCCAGGTTCTGCGCGGGATTGCGTGCGGGATGCGGCGCGCCAGCCAGCCACGCGCGCACCTCCGCTTCGAGAAAACTCCCCGCGGCGACGATGCGCAGCCCGTCGCTCCACACCCCTTCGTCCTCGATCACGCGGCTGCCGGGCGGCATGGAGCCCGGCGTGATGCCGCCCACGTCGGCGTGGTGGCCGCGGGAGGCGGTGTAGAACCGCACCTCGCGCCCGGCCTCGTCCCACACCGGCGTGACCACGGTGATGTCCGGCAGATGGGTGCCACCGTGATAGGGCGAATTGAGCAGGAACACGTCGCCCGGCCGCATGTCGTCGGCGAAGCGCGCCCGAATCGCCAGCACGCTGTCGCCCATGGAGCCCAGGTGCACCGGGATGTGGGGCGCATTGGCGATGAGCTCGCCCCGGCGCGTGAACAGCGCGCAGGAAAAATCCAGGCGCTCCTTGATGTTCACCGAATGCGCCGTGTGCTGGAGCACGATGCCCATCTCTTCCGCGATGGCCATGAAGCGCTTGTTGAAGATCTCCAGCATGACCGGATCGGCCTGGGTGTCGACCGCGATGCGCTGCGGCTGGGCAAGCACGCGCTCCAGCACGATTTCGCCGCGGGCGGCGATCTGCGCCTGCCAGCCCGCCTCCACCACCAGCGTGGAGGTCGGCTCCATGATCAGCGCCGGGCCCGGGATGACCTGTTCCGCGCGCAAGTCCCGCCGCAGATACAGCAGCGCCTCATGCCAGCGTCCGCCACTGAACAGGCGCACCCGTTCGCTCGCCTCCCCGCTGCCGTCGGCACCGAGCCCCTCGACCGCGACGGCGTCGGCGCTGGCCACGGCCTCCAGCACCAGCGCTTCCACCCGGATGGGGATGCCCGGCTCGGTGAATCCGTACAGGCGGCGGTAGGCGGACTCGAAGGCCGTCCGCATCTCCTCCACGCGGCCGAAGGGAACCGGCAGGGCGGTATCGGTCCCGGCGTACTTCAGCTGCAGGGTGCGCTGCAGCGAAATGCCCTCCCGTGCCGCGCCCTGCGCGATCAGGTCCGCTACGCCGCGCGCGGCGAGGGCGTCCAATGCGCGAACAATGTCGGCCAGCGTCTCGGGAGCCAGGTGCACGTCCAACGCCTGCTCGTAGAGGAGGCGCTGGTCGGCCACCCCCATGCCGTAGGCGGACAGTACGCCCGCAAGCGGATGCAGGAAGATGCGCCGGATGCCGAGCGCATCCGCCACCAGACACGCCGTCTGCCCACCCGCGCCGCCGAAGCAGCACAGGGTGTAGTCGGCGGCGTCGAGCCCGCGCGCCAGGGAAATCTTCTTGATCGCCTCCGCCATGTTTTCCACAGCGACGGCAAGGAAGCCCTCCGCGATCTCCTCCGGGCTGCGCGCGCTGCCCAGCTGCCCGTTCACCCGCCGCGCCAGCGCGGCGAATGCCTCGCGCACAATGGCGTCGTCCAGGGGCAGATTGCCCTCCGGGCCGAACACCTGGGGGAAGTGCCGGGGCTGGATGCGCCCCAGCAGGAGGTTGCAATCCGTCACCGTCAGCGGGCCGCCGTTGCGATAGCACGCCGGCCCCGGCTGCGCGCCCGCCGAATCCGGGCCAACGGCAAAATGCCTCCCGTCAAACTGCAGGATGGACCCGCCGCCCGCCGCGACGGTGTGGATATGCAGCATCGGCACGCGCATGCGGCAGCCGGCGACTTCGGTTTCGAAGCTGCGCTCGAACTCGCCGTCGAACAGTGCGACGTCGGTGGACGTCCCGCCCATGTCGAAGGTGATGAGCCGATCGAAACCCGCGGCCTGGGCCGTCTTCACGGCGCCGGCGATACCCCCCGCCGGCCCGGACAGCAGGCAATCGCGGCCGCGGAAGGCCGCGGCATCCACCAGGCCGCCATTGGACTGCATGAACAGCACCCGCGTCGAATCCGCGCCGCCCAGACCCGCCCGGATCCTCGCCACGTAGTCGGCGAGCAGCGGCGTGAGATAGGCGTCCACCAGGGTGGTGTCGCCACGCGCCACCAGCTTGATCAGCGGGCTTACCTCGTGGGACACGGCGACGTGGCGGAAACCCAGTTCGCGGGCGATGGCCGCGGCCTGCCGCTCGTGGATCGGGTAGCGGTAGCCATGCATGAACACGATGGCCACGGCATCGATGCCGTCTGCGCGCGCCTGCTCCAGCTCCGCGCGCAGCCGCGCGGCGTCGAGGGGCTCATCCACGCTGCCGTCGGCGCGGATGCGCTCGCGCGCCTCGATCACGCGCCGGTACAGCATGTCGGGCCGGCGGATGTGCAGGGCGAAGATGTCGGGCCGGTTCTGGTAGCCGATGCGGATGGCGTCGCCGAGACCGCGGGTGATGACCAGCGCCACGGGCGCGCCCTTGCGCTCGAGCAGGGCATTGGTGCCGAGGGTCGTGCCCATCTTCAGCAGTTCGATGCGCTCGGCCGGCAGGGCCGCCCCGGGCGAAACGCCCAGCAGCGCGCGCACGCCCGCCAGCGCCGCATCCGGGTAGTGGCGCGGGTTGTCCGACAGCAGCTTGTGGGTCAGCAGCACGCCATCGGGCCGCCGCGCGACGATGTCGGTGAAGGTGCCGCCGCGGTCGATCCAGAACTGCCACTTGGCGGAGGTCATGGCGGGAGGGGAGAGGAAAAAGAGGCCAGTGTAGCAAACGCCCCCGGGCGCATTAAAGGAGGACGCGAGCCCGCCGCAATACTCCCTTGATCCGTCGGACTTTGTATGTTTAACTGCGGCAAAACTACGAGGAGATTCACGCAGATGCGGATCTTCCTGTTCGGACTCCTGCTCTGCTTGGCACTGCCGGGCGTCGCGCAGAACGCGACCGTCGCGGACGGCCCCCACGTCAACCTGCGCGCCGGCAAGACCGACAACTACCGGGTGATCCGCGTGCTCGCCCCCGGTACGCCGCTGCAAATCCTGGAATCGGATTCCCAGTATGCCCGGGTCAAGACCGTGGAAGGCGACATCGGCTGGCTCCCCGCCCGGCTGCTCGTGCTCGAGCCCATGGACATGCAGCCCACCGCCGACCCAGCGCCGGCTCCCGCAGTCGAAGCCAAGGAAGGCACGGCCGCAGTCCAAGCGGCGGCCACCGAGACGCCAGTCCGCGAGCAGGCCGAACCCGCCCCGCTCCTGCCGTGGAACCTGCTGCTCGTGGGTGCGCTCTGCTTCCTGGTCGGCGCCGCCGTCGGCATCGGCGCCCACGAGGCCTATTATCGGAAACGCCTGAACGGACTGCGCATCTGATGAAAACACTCGCCCTGCTTCTGGTTTGCTCCGCCCTCGCCTGCACCGCCGGCGCGGCCGAAATGTACCGCTGGGTCGACAAGGACGGGAAGGTGCATTACACCGACTCGCCGCCGCCGGCCACGGCAAAGAAAGTCGAGGAGAAAAACCTCGGCGGGAACAATTCCGTGTCGGCCGGCGACCTGCCCTACGCCACGCGCATGGCGGCGAAGAATTTCCCGGTGACGCTGTACGTTTCCAACTGCGGCGAGCCCTGCACCCGGGCCCGGCAGCATCTGGCGAAGCGCGGCATCCCCTATGCCGCAAAGAATCCGGCCAGCAGCCAGGCCGATGCCGATGCGCTGAAGAAGCTGGTGGGCACCCCGCAGGTGCCGGTGCTGGTGGTCGGCAGTGCGAGTCCGCTCAAGGGCTACGACGCGGCGAGCTGGGATGCCGCGCTGGATGCCGCCGGCTACCCGAAGAGCAAGCCCTACGGCTACAAGGAACCCAAGATTCCGGAAGAAGCCAAGCCGGAGAACGCCACCAAGCCCGAAACCGGCAAGTAGCAACCCAACCCATGGATGCGGCCCGCGACGGGCCGCATTTTCTTTTTCCGGAACCCCATGAGACTCGCAAGCTGGAACGTCAACTCGCTCAAGGTGCGGCTGCCGCAGCTGCTGGACTGGCTCGGCAAATACCAGCCGGACGCCGTGTGCCTGCAGGAAACCAAGCTCGAAGACCACAACTTCCCGGTGGCGGAACTGCAGGCGGCAGGCTACGAGGCGAGCTTTGCCGGGCAGAAAACCTACAACGGCGTGGCCATCCTCAGCAAGCTGCCGCAGAACGACGTCAGCATCGGCATTCCGGGCTTCGCCGACGAGCAGAAGCGGGTGCTGGCCGCCACCATCGACGGCGTGCGCGTGATCTGCATCTACGTGCCCAACGGCCAGGCCGTCGGCTCCGACAAGTACCAGTACAAGCTGGCCTGGCTGGCGGCCCTGCACGACTGGCTGAAGACCGAGCTCGCGCGCCATCCGAAGCTGGCGCTGCTCGGCGACTACAACATCGCGCCGGACGAGCGCGACGTGCACGACCCGGCGCTGTGGGAAGGCCAGGTGCTGTTCTCGGAACCGGAGCGCGCCGCATTCCAGGAACTGCTGAAGCTGGGCCTGAAGGACAGCTTCCGCCTGTTCGAGCAGCCGGAGAAATCCTTCACCTGGTGGGACTACCGCATGATGGCCTTCCGCCGCAACATGGGACTGCGCATCGACCACATCCTGCTGTCCGACGCGCTGGCGCAGCACTGCACGAGCTGCATCATCGACAAGGACACGCGCAAGCTGGAGCGGCCATCGGATCACGCGCCGGTGATCGCGGACGTCAAACTCTAGCTGCGGCCTCCGGCAGCATCGGCAGCCACGCCGCCGCCGGCGGCACGCCGTACCAGGTCCAGCTTTTCGCTGCCTGCAGGGTGGTCCTGAGGATGCGCTCGCGCACGGCGTCCTCCGGCATGTTGAGGAAGCGCGCGATGTCCGCATAGTCGTCCGGCAGCCCTGCATCGTACCAGCCGTTCGCCGAGTGGCGCGCGAGCCGCACTGCCAGCGCGACATTGCGCGCGCGCGGCGCATTGGCATGGTCCTCGTCCATCAGCGTCTGCAGCAGCTGCGGCAGGTGCCACTCCCGGACCAGCGCCAGCTGCAGCTCGATGCCGCGGAAGCCGAACACCTTCTTCTGGGCATCGGCGCTGCGCATGCCCTTGTCGTGCTGCATCAACGCACGCACCGTCATCATCAGGCGCGGCGCAAAGCACCACATCAGCATCTCGCCCAGATCGCGCAGCAGGGCGGCGATGGTCACCTCGTCCGATTCGATGTCGTGGCGCAGCACCGCCCAGTCCTGGGCATACAGCGCGGCGTGACGCGCGCGGCTCATGGTGCGGCGCACGCCGGTCAGGCCCGCCTGGTGGTCCCGGAGCGCGTCCTCGAGCACGGTCAGCCGGGAAAAATGCCGGAAGAAGGGGGTGGTGCCCACCATCATCAGGGCATGGGAAATGGTGGTGATGTCCTGGGCCTGGCGTCGGCTGTGATGGTGGTGCAGGTAGCGCAGCACCTTCAGCGTCATCAGCGGGTCATGCATGATGGCGTCGGCCAGCTCGCGCCCGTTGAGATCATCCTCGATGGCCTGGAAGCGGGCGAGCTCGTCCACGGTGCGGCGCAGCACCGGCACGTCGACCTGGTCGAAATACTGCACCCAGGCCGCGACGTCTTTGAGGGGACGGTCGATCATGGCCTTCGCTCCACAAGCTTGGGGAACCTCTGCAAAAGGTCGCGAGCAAGTCCGGCGGGCAGACGGGCTGCGCAGTACTTTGGCAGAGCTTCCCTAGGCTATATAGCGGCGCAAACCGCAGCGACTTTATCGGGTTTGGGCCAGTGGCAGGCGGACGGTGACGAGGACCCCGCCCCCGTCGGCGCGGTTGGCGGCGCCGATTTCACCGCCGTGGAACTCCGTGATCAGGCGCGCGATGTAGAGGCCGAAGCCGAGATGGGGACCGGCGGGTTCGTGCTGCGGGCGCGGCGGCCGCACCGAGACCATGGAGCGGAACAGCTGGCCTTCCATCTCCTGCGGCAGGGGCGGGCCCTCGTTGGAAATGCTCAGCACGGCGGCGTTGCCTTCCACCGCCAGCGCCAGGTCGATGGCGCTGCCCGGGGTGCAAAAATCCACGGCGTTGGCAACCAGCTTGTCGAGCAGCTGCGCAATCAGGTCGGGCACGCCGCTGACCGTGATCGGCCCCTGGGGAATGCGCGCATTGAAGGCCGCCTCCGGATAGGCTGCGCGGTAGCCCTCGATGCAGCCCGCCACCACCCGCGCGAGGTCGAAATTCTCGCGCTCGGCGCTCTGCAGCATCTGCTCCATCCGGCGCGCCTCGGTCATGCGGGTGAGGATGGTGTTGAGGCGCACGATGCCGTCCTGGGCCCGCTCCATGTAGACCTTGGCCGGCTCGGGCAGCGGCTCCAGCGCCAGGTTGTCGAGGGAGGAGCGCACCACCGCGATGGGCGTGCGCAGCTCGTGGGACAGGCGCGAGGCCATGTTCTCCAGGTAGTGGGTGTACTGGCCGAGGCGGTCGAGGATGCTGGAGAAGCTGCGCGACAGGTCGCCCACCTCGTCGCGGGCGCGGGCGCTGGCGCGCAGCCCGCCGGTGACGCGGCCCTTGGCGTCGATGGCGGTCTCCGCCTCGCGCGCCAGGCGACGGATGCGCGAAGACAGGCGCGAGGCGAACATCAGGAGCGCCAAGACCGCCACCGCGTAGCCGATGAGCATGGTGCTGAACAGGCGCTCCAGCGCGCGGTTCTTCAGCGTGACCACGGCATGGGTGGTTTCCTCCACCACCACCGCGCCCAACACTTCGTCCCCGACCCAGATCGGCGCCGCCGCGGAGACGATGACCGCCTTGCCGTCCGCGGTGGCGCGCCGCCCCACGCCGACCACGCCGGTGAGCGCCCGGTCCAGGTCCTTGCCCTGCAGCAGCGCGGCATTGGCGGTCTCGTCGGTGAAGGTGTCGCTGGGCTGCTTGAGCAGTCGGCGGTAGATGGGCGTGAGGTAACGCCGTTCGAAGCGGCCCCAGGCGCTGTTGTCCTCCGCCACCTGCAGGCTCTGCTGCGCCTGGCGCAGGTCGCCCACCTGCGCCAGCACGCGGTGGTTGCGGTCGACGATGCGGATGCGGCTGGTGGCGCGCGCCAGGCCCTGCACCACCGCCTGGATCTCCGGCGAGGGAATGATCAGCCGGCCGAGCTGGTCGCGGCCCTGCAGGCCGGAGGTGCCGTACACCAGCGCGGTGGCGCCCGGCTCGGTGGCATCGCCCACCGCGAACGCCATGCGCTCGCCCACCAGCGACATCGGCAGCCGCAGCTCCACGTTGTAGCCCATGGACGTCTCGCGCCATACCGCCTTGATGCGCGGGTCCTGGCGGAACAGGCTGAGCAGGCCGTCGCGGTATTGCAGCTCGTAGGCGACGCCTGCGCCGGGGCGCACCGGGCTGATGGCATAGCGCTTGAACCCGCCGCTCGGCGTCTGTAGCGCGAACTGCACGTGGTCGCCGCTTTCCGGCAGCTGCGAATCCGGCGCGCGATACACCAGCTGGGGATCGGCCACTTCCATCAGTGCGTACAGGTAGGCACCCTGCTGGCCGATGCGCAGCTTGAAGTAGGTGCCGCGCGGCGTGCCGTCGTCGGCGGGGGGCGCGGGGTAGGCGCGCACCGCCACGTCCGCCGGCCAGTGGTCCGGCGTGCCGTCGATTTCCATGGGCACGCCCAGCACGTGCAGGTAGAGGTCGCTCTCCTCGCGCCAGCTCGCCGCCGCGCCGGTCTGGGGATCGAACAGCTTCGCGCGGTTGTGCAGGGCGGTGGCCACCGCCTGCGCCGTGGCGACGATGCCCTGCTCCTGGCCGGCGCGCAGGAAGCGCTCCATCTCGTTCACATAGGTGTAGCCCAGCCACGGCACCACCAGCAGCGCCAGCGAGGACAGCAGCAGCTTGATGCGGATGCCGAAGCGCAGGCGCGGCGGCTTCATTCGGCCTTCCAGCGATAGCCCATGCCGTACACGGTGTCGATGGCGTCGAAACCTGGATCGAGCGCCGCGAATTTCTTGCGGATGCGCTTGATGTGGGAGGTGATGGTGGAGTCGTCCACGGTGAGCTTGGCTTCGCTCATCAGCGCGTCGCGGTCCTTCAGGTGGCCCGGGTGCTTGGCCAGGGCATGCACCATCCAGAACTCGGTGACGGTCAGCGGCACCGGCTGGCCGGACCAGGCGGCGGTGATGCGCTTCAGGTCCAGCGTCAGCCTGCCGCGCTGCAGCAGCTCCTCCTGGTCGGCGTGGGAGGACACGGCCTCGATGCGCCGCAGCAGGGCCGAGATGCGCGCCAAAAGGTGCGGCAGGCTCACGTCCTTGGTGAGGTAGTCGTCCGCGCCCATGCGCAGGCCGGCCACGGTGTCGAAGTCGCTGTCGCGGGCGGTGAGAAAGATGATGGCCAGGGTTGGCGACAGCGCGCGCAGGTCGCGGCACAGGTCGAAGCCGCCGTCGATCTCGTCGCCCAGGCCGATGTCGATGATGGCCAGGTCCGGCAGGCGCGTCTTCATGCCCTCCAGCGCGGCGCGGCGGTTGGGGTAGGTGCTGACCTCATAGCCCTGCCGGCGTAGCACATCCGCGTAGTTCTCGCGGATGGCGGGTTCGTCCTCGACGATGGCGATGCGGCGGCTCATGTCCTGTTTCCTTGCAATGCGGCGGTGACTATTCCAAGCGCAAAAAGCGCTAAACGCAGAGGGCGCGGAGGCAAGGGAGGAAGACCAGTGATGATCGCAATCAATTCGGGCACACCCATTCGTCCCGTTCTTCTCCGCGCCCTCCGCGCTCCTGCCTTTCTGCTCTTCTGGCAGACGGAATATACACGATCGCGCCTGGTCTCATCCCGGGCGCGGCCAAATGCCCTTTTCCCGCCACAATTGACCGCTGCCCCGCCCCTTTTCTTCCCGCTCCTGCCAGGGTCCTGCGCTGGAATGGGCAGCGTGCGGAAGACCGCATCCAACAAGAAAAGGGGGCATCATGAACACCACGCAAGGGGCGGCCAGGCCAGATCGCTTGGTCCAACCGATTCATCCGAAGTTCCTGCGTCTCGCCCTGGCGGCGCTGGCCATCCTCCTGCCGGCCGGCCTCGTCCAGGCGGCGACGCTCGATTCCGCCGACGCAAGCACGCTGGGCAAGGGCGACATCAGGCAGGGCAGCCTGCTGTTCAGGACCGACAAGCCGGGCCGCTACATCCCGGCGCCGACCCTGGACACCGACGTGCATCTGCGCGTCACCGGCCTGGTGGCGCGCGCCCGGGTGAAGCAGACCTTCCACAACCCCTCGAACCAGTGGGTGGAAGGCGTGTACGTCTTCCCGCTGCCGGAGAACGCCGCCGTCGACCACATGAAGCTGCACATCGGCGAGCGCGTCATCGAAGGCCAGATCAAGGAGCGCGAGGCGGCAAAGAAGGTATACGCAGCGGCCAAGCAGGAAGGCAAGAAGGCCTCGCTGGTGGAACAGGAGCGCCCCAACATCTTCACCACCAGCGTCGCCAACCTCGGGCCCGGTGAAGACGTGACCGTGGAAATCGAGTACCAGCAGACCCTGCATTACGACCAGGGCAGCTTCCGCCTGCGCTTTCCGATGGTGGTGGCGCCGCGCTACATCCCCGGCACCGAGCCGGTCACCGGCTTCGCCGGCACGGGCTGGGGCGTGAACACCAGCCAGGTGCCGGACGCGGCGCGCATCACGCCGCCCGTTCCCAGGCCCCACGGCACGCCACTCAACCCGGTGCGCCTCAGCATCGACCTCGACGCCGGCTTCCACCTCGCCCACATCGCCAGCAGCTATCACCAGGTGGACATCAGCGAAGACCTGGAGCATCGCTATCACATCAGCCTGAGCGACAGGCAGGTGCCGGCGAACAAGGACTTCGAGCTGGTATGGACGCCCGACACCGGCAGCGCGCCCCGCGCCGCGCTGTTCACCGAAAGGCGCGAGGGCGAAACCTATGCGCTGATGATGGTGATGCCGCCGGCCGAGGGCGCGGCCCAGACCCGTCTGCCGCGGGAGACCGTGTTCATCATCGACACCTCCGGCTCCATGAGCGGCGCCTCCATCGAGCAGGCGAAGCAGGCCCTGCTGCTGGCCATCGACCGCCTGAAGCCGGGCGACCGCTTCAACGTGATCCAGTTCAACTCCGTCACCGACGCGCTGTTCAGGGACGCGGTGCCGGCCGATGCCGCCAACGTGGCCCGCGCGAGGTCCTACGTGAGCGGCCTCCACGCCACCGGCGGCACCGAGATGTTCCCGGCGCTCTCCGCCGCCCTGAACAGCCGCGCCCCGGAAGGATTCGTGCGCCAGGTGATCTTCCTCACCGACGGCGCCGTGGGCAACGAGGATCAGCTGTTCCGGCTCATCCACGACCGCCTCGGCGACAGCCGCCTGTTCACCGTGGGCATCGGCAGCGCGCCCAACAGCCACTTCATGAGCAAGGCCGCCGAATTCGGCCATGGCACCTTCACCTACATCGGCAACGTGAACGAGGTGGGCGAGAAGATGGGCCAGCTGTTCAGCAAGCTGGAAAGCCCGGTGCTCACCGACATTCGCGTGACATTCCCGGACGGCGCGCTGGGCGAGATGTGGCCCAGGCAGCTGCCGGACCTGTATCTGGGCGAGCCGGTGATGTTCGCCGCGTCGGTGAAGAAGCTCGGCGGCAGCGTCACCGTGGAAGGCCGGCGCGGCGGCACGCCGTGGAAGGTGGCGCTGCCGCTCGACGCCGGCGGCAGCGGGTCGGGCATCCACGTGCTGTGGGCGCGCAGCAAGATTCAGGGCCTGCTCGACGGCGTGCCGAGCGGGGCCGATGCCAACGAGGTGCGCAACCAGGTGATCGATGTCGCCCTCGACCATCACCTGGTGAGCAAATACACCAGTCTGGTGGCGGTGGACGTGACGCCGACCCGCCCGAAGGACGAGAACCTGGCGGAGGACTGCGCCCTGCCCACCAATCTGCCGGAAGGATGGAATCACGAAGCGGTGTTCGGCCAGCTGCCGCAGACAGCCACGCCGGCCGCAATGCAGGCGCTGGCCGGTGCGCTGTTCCTGCTGCTGGGGCTGGTGCTGCTGTGGTGGCGGCGGCGCAGCATGATGTGGGGCGGCCAGCATGCGTGAGCGCCGCCTGCTGTGGCTGGGGGCCGCGGCCCTGATCGGCCTCGGCGCCTGGAACCTCGGCCATGCCGCCTACATCCACGCCAAGGCCCGGCTCGCGCAAACCTTGCTGCACGAAGCCTGGGCGGAAACCCGGGCCGGCAAGGCCCAGGTCAGGCCCTGGCCCTGGGCCGACACCTATCCAGTGGCGCGGCTCACCCTGCCGCAGCACAAGGTGGACCTGATCGTGCTCGCCGGGGCCAGCGGCCGCACCCTGGCCTTCGGCCCCGGCCACCTGGACGGCACGCCGCTGCCGGGCCAGGCGGGCAACAGCGTGCTCTCCGCCCATCGCGACACCCACTTCGCCTTCCTGCGCCACGCGCGGGCGGGCGAGCAAATGGTCGTCGAGGGCCCGGACGGGAGCCGGCGCGTCTACAGGGTGACCGAGGCGCGGGTGGTGGACCAGCACGATCTTTCGGTCCTGCGCCCCACCGCGGACGCGCAGCTGACCCTGATCACCTGCTACCCCTTCGACGCGGTCCGGCCCGGCGGCCCGCTGCGCTACGTGGTCATCGCCCGCCCCGAGGCGATGAGCTAGATCCCTTGACTGGATTCACCTGGAGACCCCATGTTCCACGCCCTGCTGCTCTCGCCCGAAGCCTTCGACGGCGCCGTCGCCCCGGCGACGCCCACCGCCGAAGCAAATGCCATTTTTTTGCCACAATTCGCCCGCGCTTTGCCGCTTTTCATCCGGGCCCGCGCCACCGCGCCCAGCTTAAATACAGCCCATGCACGGACCCGTGCCCCTGTGAAGGAGGAATCATGAACACGAGCAAACCCGCCGCGACCTTCAACCGTTCCGTCTATCGCGACTTCGCGCTGTTCGCGCTGGCCGCCGTGGGCGTGGGCCTGGCCATCAGTTTGACCCTGGCCACCGCCGTGGTGCTCGCGGCGCCCGACGACGCGGGCACGGTCAAGCCGGAACGCGCCGCCGCCGGCCCGCGCCTGCAGCGCACCCAGGTGGCGCGAGGCAGCGGCGCCGATTCCCTCCAGCATGCGCCGGTCGCGGCGCAGATCCCCGGGCGCTCCGCTGGCTAGGCGTGCTGTTTGCCCGGCCCCGCAGGCGCCGGGCTCTTCTTACAGGAGAACAAGATGATCATCGCATTGATGCTGGCCGGCTACGTGGCCGGCAACTTCACGGAGGCGGCGGGCGAAGCGTGCGGTAGCCAGACGCGGCTTCCCCCCGCGCCCGCCGTGGACGATCCGGACTGCATGCTCGGTGCCGACGCCTGGGTCGCGTTTGCACCCCTGCCGGTCGCCCGCTGCCCGGACGGTGCCGCTTCAGCCCCCTGACTGGCGCCGCAGCGCGACACGCGCCTGCTGGCCAGTGAGCCGGTCCTGCACGACACCGTGCAGCAAGCCTTCGGAAGACAGGCGAAACGTCGCCTGGAGGGAACGGCCCGGGGCCTCGTAATTCAGGGTCAGCTGGTCACCGCTCACCGTTCCCTGCCAGACCTCCGTGCCCAAGGGGCCCGGCACCTGTATCGCGACCCGGTCGCCCTGTTGATGCATGGGATAGATGACGCCCGCCTGGTCCTGCCAAAGTCCATTGAGATCGGGCGGGCCAGGCTGCTCCTCCAGGGCCACGAGGATGATCCCGATCACCAGACCGATCGCCGCAGCGATCCACCACCATCGCCGCCCGCCGCCCGGCCGTGTCGCCGCAGCCGCGGGCTTGCCCGCGCCGGGCAAGCCCATGCTTCTGGCCAGTTCGTCCGTCATGCGCTCGGGCTCGGTCAGCACCTGCTTCATCCGCTCCAGGGACGAGCCCGACAGGCCAACGTCGCCCAGCACCTTGTGCACGGTTTCCACCAGTTGCGCCACGTCGTATCCCCAGCGCTTGTCGCTCAGCTCGATGGCATTGCGGCGAGCGAGGGACTTGAGCTCCTCCGGCAGTTCGTCGACGCCGGGCATCGCCGCCCCCTCCACCAGCACCGGGATCACCCGCACATTGCGCTTCAGCGCCGTGCCCACTTCCAGCCGGGTGTAGTCGTTGGGATCGTCCAGACGGCGACGGCCGGCGGCGTCGGTGACGCTCACCCAGCGCGGTCCGATCACCACCAGCATCACCGCGCACGAGGCCAGCGCCTTCTCGATCGCCTCGACGAAGTCCACGCCGGGCTCGATGGTCTCGACGTCGCGGAACACCGGCGCGCGCAGATGCTCCTTCAGGTGGTCGGCCAGCCGCCCGGCCGCGCTCTGGCTGTCCTGGCGGCGGTAGCTGATGAAGACGCCCGGGATGCTGGACATGTCGGTGCCGTTTCTCGCGCTGCGTCAGGGCTGCACGCGCCGCGCCACGAAGGTCAGCGGCCGGTGCAGGGTATAGCCGCCGCTGCTCATCAGGGTGAAGCGGATGCCGTCGGCGGACACCTCTCCAGTATAGCGATGGGTGACTTCCTTCCACGGCGCCTCGCTGCCCATGCTCTCCTGGCTGCGGGTGGTGAAGCTCAGGTGCGTGCCGTCGAACTGGACGTCTTCCAGCGGCGCCGGCCGGCCCAGATAACCGGCGCTGCCGGTGAGCCTGCCGTCCTGGAGCAGGAATTCGAAGCTTTCCCGATGGGTGTCGCCCCATTCGTAGCGGACCGTGGCAGCCCAGCGGCCGACAAGGGCCGCCAGCGCGGAAGCCGGGGCCCGATTCTGCGCAAAGCGCGGCCCGTCGCGCTGGGCCAGGTACAGGCCGGTGAACACGCCAAGCAGGGTGACGAGGGCGATGCCGGCAAGCGCCAGGCCGAGCCGCCAGTCGGTGCCCGCCCGCGCGCGCGCCGGCAGCATGCGCGCGAGCGTGCCGGCCAGGATTTCCACGTCGTGCTTCCAGCCGGCGTCCGACAGTACGGCAGCCTGCCGGCGCACCAGCGGCTGCAGGCTCGCCGGCAGTGCCGCCTGGGCCGGCATCTGGGCCCCGCCCACCAGCAGCGGCAGCACCGGCTTGCCGGACGCCAGGGCGGTTTCGACTTCACGCCGCACGAAGTCATCGGCGTCGTTCAGGCGCACCGCGTCCAGCCAGCGCGGACCGATCATCACCAGCACCGCGTCGACGATGCGCAACTGGTGCTCCAGCGCGTCCACGAAGTCCACGCCCGGCGTGAGATCGTCCACGTCGCGGAACACGCTGCCGGCGCCGAAACGGGCCTCCAGGTCATCGGCCAGGCGGCCGGCGAAGCCGGCGCTGTCGTCGCGGCGGTAGGAGAGAAAGAAGCGGGCCATGGCCTGTTGCCTGTGCCTCAGTTCGGCGCGCAGCCGGCGACCACACGCTTCACGCACAGCTCGCGGTCGAACCAGATCTCGTAGCTGTCCACCTTGGGCGTGGCCTTGCGCAATACCGTCAGCCGGGGCGTACCCAGGCCGAGCTTTTCCAGCAGCCGGCCCTGCCAGCGCGTGAGCCCCTGCTCGCTGTTGCCCTGGGTGCGAATCTCGCTGCGCGCGGCCGGCGCCTTGGCGCCGACGTCCTCGATGCCCGGCACCTCGTACCCGGCGTCGCGCAGACGCTGCGCCAGCTGCTCCGCCAGCGGGCGCTGGGCCTCGTTCGCGATCTGGATCCAGGTGATCGGACGCTGCTGCAGCGCGCCTTGCAGCCGGGCATCCACTTCGTCGGCGATCTCGGCCGTCTGCGCGCCGTTCTGCCGTGCCAGTGCGCTCAGCGCGCGCACCTCCTCGGCATGCTTGCGCAGGCTGACCGGACTTGCGCTGCGCAGCAGCACCAGGGTGTTGATCACGCCGGATTCCGCCGTCGCGCGCGCCGCGGCATCGCTGGGCAGCCTGCGCTGCAGCTGCAGGGCGGCGGTCAGCGCCAGGGGCACGGCGTCGGAGCTCAGCTCCGCATCGACGATCAGGCTGGTGGTGGCGGAGACGCGCGCCTGCTTGTCCGGCGCGAACATCTGCGCCACCAGCGGCTCGATGCGCGCAGTGAGCGCGGCGTCCGGCCGCACATGGGGGAGGCCGCCGAGTCTCTCCACTCCATCCGAGACCACGATGGCACGGGTTGCCGTGCCGAGCAGCACGTGCTCCGCGCCCGCCATCACGCGGTGTTCGCCTTCGGCCGCCGGCGCCGGCGCCGGTGCGGCAGG